>DUOK01000046.1 GCA_012838865.1 Bacteroidales bacterium
AGCCGCCACCTCCTGCAAGAAATTAATGAACAGGCGACCACGTTGAAATCCAGTCTCAACTGCCGGCACCACCCAGGGGTGCGTGCTCCTTTTTTCTCCCACCAGCAGAGAGGCCGCTACATCCATTTCGCGTAAGGCCGCAGTAATGCGGGAGGCCGCAACGGCCGCACCTCCACTTTGATCGCTTTTATTAATATGTACTACACGCATGGCCTAAAGATAAAAAACAAACTCATTCTTTTCGGAAAAACCGTAAAGCTGCAGTCCAGTCCTCCGGTCCAACAAGACGTAAAAACCAGAGCAAGAGCAAAAATAAAGAAAGTACCCCTCCCTTCATGAGCAGCCCCGCCCAGAAAGAAAGATCTGCGACAAAGGAACTTAAAGCCACCATAGCCAACCAGATACCAAAAAGAAGCAAGCTCTTCCCCGTTTGTAAGTTCACCGCTTCGCAGCGCCTTACCTCATAAATGAACCACAGCATGGCCACTGCCTGGGCCATCAGCGTGGCCCAGGAGGCCCCCATCTTTCCATACAAAGGAACCAGCCAGAAGTTACCCGCAAGATTTATCAACGCACTAAAAATCAAAATGAGCGAAATACGCTTGCTCCGTTTGTGCTTATTGAGCGGTAAGACCAACAATTGTCGGTATCCTGAAAAAATCAATCCCACCAATAAAACAGGAACCAGAACTACAGAGGCCTGAAAAAATTCAGAACCGAAGGACAGCAGAAAAATGAGTTCCGGGGCAAACAAAACCAGGGCCAAACTGGCCAAAGCAAGGAGCAGCAGGTACAAACGGGTAAAGGAGGCAAAGAACTGCATACTGCCCGGGCGGTTCATGGTCTTAAAAAAATAATTGGTATACGAAGTAATAAGTGAAACCACCACGACCATCTGCAAAAGGTTGGCCACCTTAAATGCCATGCTGTAACCAGCCACCTCATCAAGGTTTTGATACTGATTAATGATGTGGCGGTCGCTGAGCGTCAGCAACACCGTGAGGACATTGGATACCGCAAGAGGCAAACCGTAGTGTAGCATCTCTCGCAACTGCGGCATCAAAAACTTAGGCTTCATGCGCCTTACAATAAAAGGCAGCATGGCCAAAAAGGTCAACAAATGCGCCCACATCTGGGCTGCATAAATACCGGTCCATCCACTCTGGCGGTACCATAAAAAGTAGAACGAAAAACCAAGCAGCAAAAGAAGATTAAGACCCAGCCAGAGCGTCTGCTCACGTGCCTTTTGCTCAAGTCGAAGTAAATAAAACGGCACATCGTAGAGCAAGCGAAAAAAAGTGCCCACAAGAAAGTAAGTCAGCACCCCGCGAGGCAATTCCATTTTAAATACATCAAAAGCAAAAAACCAAAGGAGCAATGCCACCAGAGTGACCGCCATAAAGCTGGATGCAAAATTAAAACTCCAGCTTGTAAAAAAAAGGGCCTTTTTGTCGTCCCCATCGCTCATGTCATGGTACCAGCGATTAAACCCCCCTTTAACTCCAAGACCAGATAAAAGCAGAATAAACTGAAAAATGGTTTCGAAAAGGGCCACGGCCCCAAACTCCGTTGCTGAAATGAATTTCATATACAGCATGATCAACAACAAGCCACTGAACTTAGTCAGCACATTCCCTACCCCGTAAATGGCCCCCTGCTTAAAAACAAAACGTGTTTGTAGGCTCATGAGTTTGGACGGTTTTTAAACAAATAAACTTGTAGTTTTAAGGCAGACCGTAGCCGTCGATGCCAACTCGGCCGGTAAAAACGTTCAAAACCGGCGTTGATTTTGGGATGTTCCAGCGCAGGATAAGGTTCAAGGGGACCTTCACTAAGAGTGGTCCTGAACCTGGCGCTGTTTTTCATATGCGTCCCGCTCCCATCTGCACCCAGGTTCGCCACCAATGAACGGGAGGGATATACGTTGGTCTTAGCCAACATAAAACAAGCCTGATTGAAGCGAATGGCCCAGGAGGACAGTTTGCCCTGCAACTGCCGAAGGAGCATCACGGGCAGATCCTTGCCCACCGCAGCTAATTTACTGCGCTGACTTTTACGCTGAAGAAAGGACGGGGCTTCTTTCAAATCCCAATCGACCAGCTTCCAGCGATCCTGCCAGGTTGCCCAACCCCAGGAATTGATGCGCGCAAATAAAAAGGCCTCTGCCCCGAAATCTTCGGGCAGATCGATGGGCGGACAATAACCTGAAATGGAGAAGATCCTCTCGTCCTTCCAATAGCGATTAAGTCCCTTATTCATAAAATCAATAAAATAGGGCGCAGTCCGCAAATCGTCTTCCAACACAATACAGCAAGGATAGCGCTCCAGAACCTGACCTACGCCTCGAATAACACTTTGGGCCAGACCAAGATTGGTCTCAGAAGCATGCACCTCCACCGAAAGAAAACCCTCGACAGCTGTCAGCAGGGCCCTGACGCGCGCTACACGCTCCTTTTCACCCGGGTGAGCAGGGCCATCGGAAAACACCACAAGAGGGGTGTCCGCGGCCCCCTTGTTGGCAGCCAGCGCAGCAAGCGTTTCCCTAAGGTGATCGGGACGATTATAACAAAAAAGGACAACCGGGTGCTGCATAAAGGGGCTAATAAATCGCGGATATAAACATTTAGGGCAAATCGATGTGCGACCACAAAGTGTCTGCTTCCATTTCCCGTACCCGCTGCCCCAACTGATGTTTGAGCTTTTGCTCCTCCTGAATCAATTGTGGCAAAAGCGTATGCGTTTGGGCAGGCAGGAAACCGCCACTCAAATCTACCAAATAGTTTTCTATTCCAAAAAGATGGGCAAGGTGTCTGTATTTCTCAGCCCAGCCAATAATCAACACAGGTTTGGACGCCTTCAGGGCATGAACGGCCCCATGGTAGCGGCCCGTAACCACAAAGCGACAGCTGCTGATGGCCCGACGCAAATCCCGAAGACCGGCTAAGTGCTCATCGATTTGAAGGGCCGGATGCGCTAAAGACCTGGCCAGTTGTAAGCAGAAATAAGCGTCGTCGGCACTGTGACGCAATACCCGCACGGTATAACCTGCCTCCAAAGCAAACTTGATCTGTGCGGTATAGAGCCCCAGCACCTCTTCAGCAGGCAGCAAGCGAAACAACTGTTGATTAGGTATCACCAAAACCTCCGCTTGAGCGTCGCCCTCATCAGGTAAGCCGTCCTGGGCAGCAGTCAGCAAAACCATATCGGGAGACAAAAAGGTAGGCTTGCTGCGCAAGGGAGCAACAGCAGCATAACCCGACGGTTCACGGGCAAATACCACCTCTGGATATTGCAACAAGGGAAGTGCAAAAAAGCGAAAAAGGAGCTTCTTGAGGCCACTGAAATTAAAGGGGCCGAGACTTTGAGGAAGTAACCAGGCAGGCACCTTACGTTGCTTTGCCATACGCAGGGGGAGCAGCCAGGCGACACTCCAAAGCAAAGCCTGATTGTGGGCGCTCAATCCATAACCACTCAAATCCATAAGACCGGAAGCATCATCAAACAAAGCAAGAATATCCCCTTCGGAATCACTGATGGGCTTTGGTTTAAACAAAAGCTTAAGGATAGGAAAGTTAATTCGAAACAAACTACGCACATGCATATTTACAATACGTAGAGGCATGCCCCTTCTTTCTTCCTTATTAAGCGTCGGGAACAAATCGAGCAAAACCACCTCATAGGTGGGAAAGTGACGCTGAAGACCTTCAACTGCAGCCCAAAGCATGGCCTCGGCACCTTTGTTGACAAAGTTAGCCCCTACCAGAACCACATAAGACTTTTTATCTGAATTTTTCATTTTACCTCAAGTAACTCTTTAACTCTCTTTCGGGTGGAACAGGCGACCATTGCACCAGGGGCCGCCTTCCCCACTGCAATCAGCATTAGCGGCCGCTCATAGCTTGCCAAACCTAAAGCATGCACCATCTCCGCATCTGCCTTGTCCTGATCGGGCCAATTTATGGGACAGGAGGCATAGGCCTGACTTTGCAGGGCCAACATAAAATTCATGGCAGCAAGACTTCCATCTATGTACATCAAATGCCGATCTCCTGCGCTTGGGGAAACGCCCAGAGAACCCACCAAAACAACCAGGGCGGGGATTTCATGTGCGAAAGTCCGCGCACCTCCAGCCAGTCGCGCCAAACGACCAACACGATCTGCATCTTTGATTACGACAAAGCGAAAAGGCTGTCGGTTGCAGGAACTGGGGGCCAGCGCAGCCAGTGCGACGGCACGCTCAAGAACTTCCATCGGGGGAATGCTGTTTGAAACAAAAGAGCGGACCGATTTACGCTCAGCAACCAATTGGGCAAAACCAGCATATAAGGCATCAGAGCTGCTGGAGACGGCAGCATAGGGCCCGAAAAACAGCTCTGCCTTTTCTTTTCGATAAGCCAGGCCTTCAAAAAGTGAGCGGGCCTGCAGCACTTCGTCCAGGGGCTCGACCCTGGTAAAATAGGTACTCAGCACGTCAAAAGCCCAATCGTACAAGGCCGACGGTCCTTCCTGCCTCACCCCGGCAACAAACTGCAGAACGGTCTCCTGTATATAATCAAGTGCAAAAACAGCCTTAGCGGCCGGTGCCATCAAGCCTTTTTCTATGCGGTGAATATTGCGCCTGAGCAGGTAGGGATTGGCCTTATTATTTAACTTAAGCTTAAGGTAATACCTTCTTCCTATAACATACAGACGCATTTCTGAAGAAAAAGAAGACGAAAAAAAACCGAAATGAACACGACGTAGAAAAGCGCAGTGCTGCAACAAGGGCAGCCACACAAAGGTCTCGAGACGCAAAAGCAAATCTTGCGCGACCTTAAATACACTGAGAGCTGCCGAATAACTGCCGGTATGGACCAGCACTTGCTTAAGCCTTTCTTTCATGCTCATTCAAAATAGAGTTTTCCAATAAATACCAAAAATCACGACCCGTTAAAGCTTTGGGCTCTTGCAGCACAATATTTTGCAACAAGCGCTCATAAAAACCTTGCACGCCCGGGTCTTCCAGTTCGTTTAAGCGACAATTGTGCCACAGCAGACTGAAGAGTCCTCCAAAGCGCAGGGCCTCCTTAATGTAGGCATCGACAGCTTCTTCCAACCCGGTCCTGCTGAGTCCCCGGTACTGCAGTACCGACACTTCCATC
>DUOK01000047.1 GCA_012838865.1 Bacteroidales bacterium
CACCTCCATGGCTGGTGCGGTATCGTCAAACACCACCTCATCCTGATCCACAAAATAGGTCGCTGTCGACTCGGCTGTTCTAAAACTTTCTGCATCGGCCAAATTCCAAAGAGCACCGGCTGCCCCGTTCCAATAAATGGTTTGTGGAGCGCGTACTTCTTTTACAAGCAATTGCAAAACATTTCCTTCCTGCTTTAATTCATAGGGAATTCCGGTTAAGCCCTCTACTTCGAAAGTCTCCGGGAGAAAAACCACCGATTCGGGTAAGCGCACCAGGGGATAAGTCCCTGCCGTTAATGCTGCGCCTCCGGTATTAAAAACCAAAACGACATCCTGTTCTACATCTATTGAACCATTCAACTCCAGAAAATCCGCGCCTTCCTCATTCAAATCGAAAACCAAGCGGGCACCGGCTTCCATACTAAAAGTCCCGGAAATCTCAGATCTGCCCGGCACATCCTTACCGCCAACAAAAAATTCTGAACCATAGCGCATTTGCAGGTCGCTGCCCAGCGAACCAGAGAGGGCCAGGCGTCCAAAGAACTCGAGCATAACAGGACTGTTGGTCAGACCGCCTTCCAGGTTCAGCAGGCCGGCCCATACCTCTGTAGCTCCTGTGTACGAATGGGTACCACTGAGCGTGAAAGTCCCCCTGCCCGATTTAGCCAGAAGCATGCTCCCACCCAGTTCACCGGAACTTGCATTCAAATTGATACTATAAGGTGAATTCACACTCAAAACCGAAGGCGCCACACTATGCTCCAACAAAACTTCACTGTCCTCACCGGCACTTGCGTCAAACAGCAGGTGTTCTCCATCTGCAAAAACGGCTTCCACCCCATCCTTTTTCCAAACCTGCGCCCCGGGTGTCCAGGCACCTCCCTGGTAAACGAGTCGCCCATTAGAAAGTGCAGGTGGAGGAGGCACGGTTTTCCCTTCTCCTTCTCCCAAAAAGAAGCTGACATGGGGCGGCTGATTATAACCACACATTTGCCAGGCCACAGCCTGGCGGTATTGATGATCGTGCATCAATGCATACACCCGGTAAGGTGTAGGGTCTACGGTAGTATAAATTCTGATGGCGGTATTGTCCTCCGTACGCCAGACCACCTCTTCACGCCAGTCGCCCAACAAATCGGCCTGCAAACCCGGCGTACCCTTGGTGTAATTGTTCGAAATGGCACCCGAAGCCAGCAAAACCGGTCCCGATACCCCATACTTGTAGATGGCACCGGTTCCATAACCGGTGGAGGTAGAAAAACCGGAATGGTCCAGCAACTCCTCCAGCAAATCCCCATCCCAGTATATCCGAAAATTTTCAGGCCCTGCACCACTGCCTATGGCATTGCGAGAACTGGCACCATACATGGTGCCTCCTCCCCACATGGCCTTTCCCTTTATATTATCCGAAATGTTGGCTGCAATGGCTCTGCCGGTATCAAAACCGGTGCGGTTATGAAGCAATATTTCGCCGGTCCCTGCATCGTGAAAGACCGTCCCCCAATCCGGAGAGTTCTCCAAACAACGCCAGGCCTCCACACCCTCACGAAAAGGATCCAGATCGCCCACATGCATGGCATCGCCATGGCCCAGCTGCGTGGAATATAAAGGACTGCCATCATCATCCACCGCCATCGAGCCCCAAACAATTTCGTCACGTCCGTCGCCATCTACATCGGCAATGGTGAAATTGTGGTTCCCCTGTCCGTAATAAGGGCCACTGTTGCCTGAACTGAAGGACCAGCGAGGCACCAGTTTTTTACCTACCACATCGTAAGTACGCATCTCTGTTTTGGTATATATGCCACGCCCAATAAACAAACTGGGTTGCAGTCCGTCGAGATAAGGGGCGCCAAAAAAGTACTTGCTGGCCCTATGCCCATAACCGTCTCCCCAATCGGAGGATTGTCCCCGCGGAATAAAATCAACCCGATCCAGTTCGGCTCCCGTTTCCCCATCTACCAGAGACAAAAACTCCGGACCCTCATTCATATACTGCATATTGGCAGTTGTCCCCACCGAATACCGATAATTGGTGATTCCATCGCCATTGGTATCGCCTATTTGACTGCCATCGCCAAAAATGGTGCCCTCCGAAGTCCGCAAAAACACCTCTGCTTTGCCATCGCCATCCAAATCAAAGGCCGCTATATTGATTTCTACATCGGGTAATATGTTGGGCCCCACGTTGATTTCCCAAAGGAAAGTCCCGTCGAGCTTATACGCTTCAAAATAAGAATAATGGGTATTGTCTTCGTTCCACCCCTTGGCAATCCGCTTAACAATCAACTCATAACTGCCGTCGCCATCCAAATCGGCAGCCGTAATGTCATTTATTTCATACACCGAGGTATTCCTCGGCTTCAGCACCAACTCCAGGTACTGTTGTTCCCATACTTCAACGGCTTGTGACTGCTCTACAGCCACTCCGTCCTTTAAAACCTCTATACGATACCGAGAGGCAGATGTCCCGCCGGCATCCAGTAAATTACTCACTTGTAAGGGAGCTTCATTCACAAGAACCTCATCCCGATAAACATTATAGGTATAGCCATACCACTCGTAGCCGTTCAGGCGCCACGACAAAAACACCCCGTCGCTCACCTGTACCGCGACTAAACCACGGTCAAGTACTTCCATTTGGCGTTGCGCCCGTCCTTCGACCATTACAAAAAACAAAAGCAGCACAAACAACCATCCCTTTAACACAGAAAATCTTTTCATTACTATAGTATTTATAGTCTTTCCGGACAAAAGCCGCAACCGGTATCAAAAAAACCATCTGCCCAAATTTAAACAACTGGCCAGATGGTTAAGAAAAAGCAACCCGGCCCCTTTGGCCGGGTTGCAATAAAAGTTTAGTTAATAACTACACGCTGCACACCAACACCGTCGGCAGAAACAACACGCAGGATAAATACCCCTTTGTTGTTAATGGAAACAGTATTGCTGCGACCGCTGAACTGCTGACGCTGAACTACGGCACCGGTGAAGTCAATCACCTCTACCACGTAGCTATCGGCATCCACAGTCAGGGTAAAGGTTCCCTTACTGGGGTTGGGAGAAACGCCAAGCGGCAACACTTTAACATCGCCAATGGAGGTTCCAACTCCGGTATCCACAGACGCCACTTCCCCATCAACAATGGTTACCACGGCAGGAGTAGCACGGATATATACATCCTGGTCTTCGTCGTCTTTCAGGATGGCTTCAAAAGTAAGCAGATACTCGCCGTCTCCGGCTTCAAACATCCAGCCTTCAACGTCAAAGGCCAAGTCATCACCTGCATTGGTAAAATAATCAAAGTCTGCAGACTCAGGATCCCTTACCATCCAGCCATTGGCTGTAGCGCCATCAGGCAGAACAACCGACAAGGTATAAGCACCGACATCTTCTACAGCAGCTACCTCAAAGTCGAAGACAACCATCTTAACCACATTAGAACTCAAGGTATTGTCATCGGCCTGAGCGACTACATAAAAAGTACCTACCTCATCGAAAGAAACCGCTGCCGAAGTACCACTAACAGCCTGGGCAAAGTCGTTCCATGGACCCAGAGGACTTTCACTGTACTTCCAGCTGATGCCTGTCAGGTCGCCAACATTGGCCAAAGTCAATACTTCCGAAGCCTGACCCAAAGACAGATATTGTGCTTCACCATTGGCAATACCAAAGGCATTCAGGTCCCGTGCGCCCACATAAGTCTTGTCGGTCACCGGATCGTAAACAATAATCAGCTCGTGCTCTTCGGGCAATACAAAGCGATTGTTGGCTGCATATTCGGCTGCTCCTAAAATGTAGTCACCGGCAAAAACTATCCGTGCATTGTCCTTCAAATGCATTCTGGCAAAGGTTGCATCCGGATTGGTAGTCAAACGGAAGATGGGCGCAGGCTCGAGATACATTCTGGAATCTCCTTCCATATAAATCTGACCTCCTCTGGTTGGACTGTTGCTTTCGCCAAAACATAGAGAGTTGTTGCCATCGTTCCATGGTTTGAAAATAATGACTCCAGTTTCAGCAAGCTGAATCTCAGAACTGTTGTGTTCAAAACGCATCAGAACGTCTGACTTTTCAAACACACCAGACTCAACACGAAGGATACCATGCAAACCATAGAAATCTCCACGCAACTTGAGGGTGTCGTTCTCTGTACCACGAACAATCAGCATCGCTTTTTTCTCAGGCTCTACAACAGTCTCGCCATCCATCACAGCCTCCCTGTACTCAATGACTGAACCGCCATAGATAGTGTCCACACCGCTTGTAAACACGGGCCATACAGGAGCATCAACCGGAACGGTAATGTTGTTACGGTTGGGATAGGCATGGGGTGCCCAATTAAACATATTGCCAAAATCCTCATCTACAGCTCCAGTCCATACCAAAGGCAATTGAGCGGCATCTCCAGCCTGCTTAACAATCTCTATTTCAACACTTCTTTCAACGGTACCATCGACTTCTGCATCAAAAACGATGAAATAAGTTCCATTCTCCTTAAATTCAGGAACGATTGAGTTGCCGGTAATGGCAGGATCAAAGGACTGATAGTTTTCTCCGGAGGTAGTAGACCACTTCCACTCACCAGCACCGAGTACCGAACCGTCCTTTGCAGTTACAATAATTTCACCTCCGGTCTGTTCTCCTCGGATGTATTGCATGCCTACCTGTGAAGGAATTAACTTTTCAGATGCTACCAAATAAACCAATTCATTGGAAACAATGGACCCATCGGGGGTAGTTACCTCACATACCAGATAAAACTTGCCTGTTTCGTCAAAAGCAGGCACCAAGTTTTCCGAAGTGGCTGAAGACTGCAAAACTTCGGTATAGGGACCACCGGATGTAGTACCGTACTTCCAAACAAAATTGGTTCCTGCATCGGTTGTAGCTGAAGATTCCAAAGCAATTTCAGACCCTTTCTCTCCAATAAGCAGGCGCTCAGAACGAGCAGTAAAACGATCTGCGAAATAAATCCAGGCGGAACCCTCCGGCTTGGCAACAATGTGCGTCTTATTAGTCGGCACATCAAAATAATAATGGGGATAGAAATCCTCACCGCCATTCAATTGACCGGTTGACACACGAAGGGCTAAACCAGAACGATGGTCGGTACTCAAAACAATTTCTCCATTGTCCTGAATAGTAACGGTGTTCCCGGGACTATCGGTCCATCGGCCAATCCCATCAGCACGACTTACATTCAAAAAACCGTTGCCGCGAATCACGACAGGAACATCAACCAATCCACTCCTCGGGCCAATCATGAAATAACCAAGGCTACCGACGGTCATACGACCGGTTCCCTCAATAATAAGTTCTGCTCCGTTTTTTTCAAAGTAAATGCTCCGGTTGATATCCAGGGTACCACTATTTACAGTCAGCTTTCCCTCGATGTAAACAGTTCCAGTGGTTGTAGTCTTAAAAGCAATACCATCGGGCATACTAAAAGTCACCTCTCCTCTGGGATGCTCAACCAAGACTGTCACCGGCTCACCATTTTCATCAAAAATGGGTGTTGTCCCATCCTCTTCATACTGCGGCTCATTAAAGGAATAAGGACCTGCAACGAAAATAGAATTGGCACTTATTTCAGAATCCCGACTGATCACGGCAAAATTGGGATTCTCTGGATCGGCGTATGTTCCAACATGACCAAAATTAAGATTATTGCCGTCCATACCACCGGCCGGTTCCCAGTTGTTGGCATTGGTGGCATCGGTACTGATGCCACCTTTCCAATGCATGTCTACCTGCGCCTGCAAAGTTGTTGCGCTGAGCAGTCCAACAGTCCCCAGAAAAAGGGACCACATTGCTTTCGAATAAAACTTTCTCATACAATAGATTTTAAGGTTCAACAAAATGCTTTTGATCTTGCTTGTTCACTACACTTCTTGTTAACACAAGTAACAAATATAGTTAAGTTTTGTTTCGATTCCTAAAAAAAACTACTCATCCAGAGGCAAAAACCAATTCTCTCTGTTCATCAACAGATTACGAACTTCTGCGGCTTTCCCGGCATCCCCGGCAGCTTCAAACTTTTGTGCTACCCGGTCGGCCAAAAAGGCAGGGTCGCCACGCCGAATCGCTAGGCGGACCAAGTCGGCCCAACGCTGCCCCTCAAAGGCCAGCTCCCGACCACTTTCAGCAAGAATCTGCTCTTCGAGATAAAGCATGGGATCTTCTCCATCGGGGATGGTCACAGGCGCCAGGCTTACACGCCCCCTTACACCAACCCCTCGGTGCCATTCGCCACGGTATATCGAAGGAATATCTCCGTCGGAAGTCTGACGGGCATCAAAATTAAAAGGTGCTGGCAAAAGGATCATTGTACTGTCCTCCACAATACCATCCTGGTCTTCATCAATGTATTCGTACTCAATATTTCCAAAGGCATCGGTTGCATAGGAAATATTTCTAAAGGTGTAATCGTTGGACGCATACATGGATGAGCCCGGATAGGAGGCACGTACACCGTTGTTTAAAATGGCAGAGGCCAGGTAAGTTTGACCCGCACGGTTGGCTGCCTCAGCATAGCGCAAGTGAACACCTGCTGCACGCAAAAAAGGCAAGCGTCCGGGACGCTCCAGGGGATTTAACTCATCGTATTCACCTATAAACTTAGTAATAACGGGAGCACTGCCTTCCAAACGATAGGAGCCGGTATTGCCAAAGATGTCTTCCATGTGTCCTCTGAAATCTCCCAGGAAGCCGTTGGCCTGAACCTGCTCGTTCCAGTTTTTAATAATGGACTCAGAGGGCTTCAACTTATACTCTCCCTGTTGCAGCGAAAACAAATCGTAAAAAGGACTGGGCTTGTAGTGCCTGTGGTAATTCAATACCCAAATCCACTCTCCGTAATAATTGGCATCACCATAACCACTGAACATCAAGGGCCAAAAATTAACCACACTGTTCAAGTCGCTGTCGAAATAACGCAGGTAACCGCTGGTGTACTTACTCGACCCCGGATTGTCGGCCCGGGAATTGTCTCTAAAAGGCAGTTTATACTGATCGTATTCATTGTAACCACTGTAGCCGCCATGGTGTCTTTCCAGAATGTACTTGTAAACACTGGCCGCAGCAGTATAGTCTCCCTGCCACAAAAGCAGATCCGCCCAAAAAAACGCTCGGTCGATATACATAGTACGGGTATGAAAACCGTCGATCACCCGATAGAGCGATTCGTCGGTATGAATCCCCATAGAAGGAACTTTCTCCCTAATGTCTGTATACAAACGGGCCATCATGTCCTCCACACCCAAAACAGGAACCTGACCACCACTGATGTCCTCCAGATCCTCAAAGGTCTCCACAGGCTCAGTAAGGTAGGGCACCTCCCCATAATGCAAAACCAATTGATAGTACAACCAGCTGCGCAACACAATCACATCTGAAATACGTGCATTGTAGGCCTCCTCATCTAACACCCCCTGCAGCATCATGCGGTCGAAATTCTCAATCACATTGTTGCAGTTGTTGATCAAGGAATAAAAGGGTTTGGGATCAACCCAGGGATTATCGGCACTCACACTCCCATGATTGCTCAACTCACGCAAGTGGTGATCGGCATTGGACGTGACATCCAGCAGATCTGCCCTGAGCTCGTTAAGAACGATCAGCTGGGGACCCAAGTCAAACAGTTTGCCGTACAAGCCTCGCAGCGCTGCATCGGCATCAAACTTATCGCGATAAAACTGATCTTCGGTCAACACATCCTGAGGCTCCACATTCAACAAGTCGCTGCAGGCTGTAAAACCGCCTGCGGCCAGCAAGGTGAAAGCGAGTCCTGTTGCAAGTGATTTAATGTTCTTCATATCTCGTAATATTTTCAAAATCAAACTCGTTAAGGAACTACAATCCAATTTTAACACCCAGCATCAACGTCCTGGTTTGCGGTATCAGCCCCAAATCTATGCCCTGAACCAGGGAATACCCCCCTGCACTAAACTCAGGATCAAGTCCTTTGTACTCCGTAAGGGTAAGGAGATTATTGGCAGCGGCAAAGACTTCCAGGCTCTGAACGCCCAGGGGACGAACAGGCAGGCGGTAAGACAAGGTCACATTCTTCAAACGAAGGAAGGAGCCATCCTCTATCCAACGATCAGAAAACCTGTTGTTACCAACCACATCGCCATACGTGGCACGGGGAATATCGGTTTGCTGTCCCTCATACTTCCAGCGATTAAGGGTAGCCGTAGTCTGATTGGCGAAGTTACTCATCGACTCCAGCTGACGCCGCTGGTAGTTATAAACATCATTGCCTACCGAGAAAGTAAGTAAAGCATCAAGGGTTAAGCCCTTCCACCGCATGCGCGAGGTAAAACTTCCGAAGAAATCGGGATTGGGATCCCCAATCACCACCCGGTCATTTTCATCAATCACCTGATCGGTCCCTGGGTTGGTATTCACAAAGTGAACGTCACCGGCATTAAAACGTTCGAGACTGGTATTGGGTAAACGGGTGGACAAGTCAGCAGCGTCGGCTTGGGCCTGAGTGGCAAAAACGCCCACTGTACGATAGCCATAAAAAACACCCAGAGGCTGCCCTACCTCAGTCAACACGGTTGCGCCATAAAGCTCCGTTTCTTTTGTCTTTGTGCTCAGGTGCTTTACTTCGGTCTTGTAAGTGGAGACTTGCAAACCCACATCCCATTTTAAAGGTCTGTTGAGGACCTGCAGCTGCAAGCCCAAATCAATACCCTGAGTCAACACTTCTCCGTCATTCACCAACACGTCATCAAAACCGCTGAATTCGGAAGCTGGTACCCAGTCCAACATATCGGTGGTGGTATTTTGGTAGAGATCTGCCGAAAGCGACAGGCGCTCGCGGAGTACGGCTACATCCAAACCAACATTAACTTTGGTGTTGGTTTCCCATTTCAGGGCCGGATTGTACAAGTTGCCCTGCACTACTCCCTGGTAACTCCAAAGATTTTGCGTGGTATAATACTTTCGTGCAGAATAATTTCCTATATCGTCGTTTCCGGTAATGCCATAACCGGCACGCAGCTTAAGAAGGTCAAGGGCCTGAAAGTTCTGCAAGAAAGGCTCGGAGGTCAGCAACCAACCGGCAGAAACGGAAGGAAAAAACCCAAATACGCCATCCATCATCTTCACCCCGTCGGCCTCAGCACCAAAGCGGCTGCTGCCGTCCAAAGACATGCCGACATGTAAGAAGTAGCGCTTCAGATAATCGTAATCGCCGCTGAAGTAGGCGGTGAGACTGTTCCACTCTCCCAGGTAACCGCCCTTTTGACGCAAAATAGCTAAACCGTTACCCAGGGTGCGAATCATATCGTTGGCAGAGGTAAAGTCCTCTCCCCAGTCCTCCTCATTGTCGTTCAGGTTCATCCGGACGCCACCCAATAAATTCAGGCCATGCACATAACCGTAACGACGCTGGTAACGCAAACGAAAATCATTGTTAAGCGCCATGTGACGTGCAACGCGTGCCTTCATTTGGTTGGTAATGATGCCCACCGGAGTTTCGAGGGGCCGCACGCCATAAGAGGGCAGGAAAATGGACTCCCGGTCCTTATCAAAAGATAAGCCGATAAGATTACTGAGTGAAAGATGTTGATTGAGCTTAAAATCAAAATTGAAAGACCCGAAGAAACGGTAATTCATATCCCGCAACTGGTGGTTATCCAATATCGCCACAGGGTTACTTACGCCGAGCAAGTCATAGTCCGACAACACCGAGCTGATGTATCCCTCCTGATTACGCATATTGGGGTAAAGAAAGGGCGCCTTTCGACGTGCCTGATCAACCACATCATCCACTGAGGTGGCCCCGGTACCTCCGATATTCTTATCATGATAACTGAAGGCGATGTTCGAATTCAGCGTAAAACGCTCGGAAAATTTGATGTCAGAGTTAAAACGAAGATTGAAGCGCGAATAATCGGAGGCTTCCACCACCCCATCATTCTGAAGAAAACCTACCGAAAGTGAATACAAGGCCACATCGTCTCCTCCTTTAATACCCAAACGATAAGCCGAAGTATAGCTTTGGCGAAAAACCTCCTTCTGCCAGTTGGTATTGTTGTTGTAATTAAAATACTCGGGATGTCCGCTTACGGCACTCTCACGTACAAGATCACGTATCTCGCTGTAATCCGAACCGGCAGAAGCCAGCATATCCAGCAAATGAGTTTTGTATTGC
>DUOK01000048.1 GCA_012838865.1 Bacteroidales bacterium
AAGATGCCGACATCCTGGAGCGAACCGAGGCGTTCGAGCAGGTAATAGCTTCCTCTAAAGCTGAGCAACTGAATAAAAGTGCCGGTCTGGTTGAGAAAACCATAACGAAACATGGCTTTTACATCTTTCCAAAAAGTGCTTTTGTCGATCCCTTGCATGCCTTTAAGGTAGCATTTGGCGCCATGGAGGCTCAAAATAAACAAGGCCAGATAGCTGATGGAGAGGGTGTGGATATAGCTTTCAACGGTAAATTCACTGCCCCAATGATAGAAAGCGGCAATCAAAAGGATGTTGAGCAGGGGTTGGACAAACAACAGGAGATTGTAGCGGGTGATGCGCTCTTTTATCAGATAGATAGAAAGGTTGTTGGTTGCCAGTGCGGAAAGAAGGGTGGTGAAGCTGAGCCACAGGCTGTTTTCCAGACTGAGAAATTGCCCCTGATGCACAACAAGGAAAACAAGGCTGCTGGCCACAAGGGCCCAGCCGTTGGCTATAAAGAAATAGTTCACGGAAGGCCTTTTGGGAACCAGATAAGTGAGAGAAATGATGCCAAAAACGCCTGTAATGGTGGTGCTTAGTCCCAGTCCCGCAATAAACAAGCTCTGAAAACCTTTTCCTTCGGCACCCAGCCAACGAGACAGCAGAATGGCGACCCCCAGGTTGATAAAGGCGGTGAGGGCTTTGGTAAAGAAGGTGGTGCTTATTTTTTTGAGCATGGTATGGGCTTGAGCATTTGGCTGTACAGATCCATGTATTGCTGACCAACTGCCCGAAAACTGAAATGTTCCCGGGCATAGGTCTGGATTTTATCTGCTTGGAAACGTGTTTTCTGGGAGGGGAAGTCTTTAATGGCTTTAACCAGGGCCTTTTCGTCTCCAATGGGGATCAAAATTCCCCGCTCCGGGGCAATGAGTTCCTTGGCCGGACCGCTTGCCGTTGAAATAACGGGGATCCCTGCTGCAAAGGCTTCTGCGATGACTACCCCAAAGGTCTCGTAATTACTAAAGAGCAGGAGTACATCACTTTGATGAAGGGCTAAGGCCACCTCTTTGGGCTTTAGGGCGTAGCGGAAACTTACCACATCTTCGAGTGGCGTGCCCTTCAGTTTTTTCTGCCAATACCTGTCGGAGTTACAAGTTACGACCAACAACTCAAAATCTACGCCTTCGTTTTGCAAGGTCGCTATGGCCCGGAACAGTCCTTCGCTGTTTTTTTGCCGATTATTTAGGGTGGAGATATGAATTAAGTGCAGTTTTCCGGGGTAGTCTTCCTTATGTTTGGGGAGATACAAGTCGGTATCTACCACATTGGGCACCACCTGGTAACAACCGTTCAAGTCCTGATTGCGCATGGACCTGGCCAGGTACCCGGATACCGGACATATGAAGGAGGCTTTGCGCAGCACCCATTTTGTCATTGTTTTTTGAAAGGGCCTTAAAGGAGTGTTTTTTTCAGGCAGATAGCCGGTCCAGTGTTCCGTTATCAAATAAGGGCTGCGGGTAAAAAGCTTAAAAAACAGGGCGTACAAACCAGAAGGGTAGGCCACGTTGGCGTGAATGACATCGGGTTTTCCCTGCTCGCGACAAACTTGGCGGTAGAGTTGACTGTAGCGCCATAGCTTTTGGAGTACCAAAAATATTTTTCGCAGTCCTTTTCGGGGAAGGACCTGACTTTCGTAAAAATGAATGGTGGCTTGCAGGTCCAGCTCTACCTTATTGGTGAGGGGCAGACTGCTGACGTGGAGAAAGGATACCCTGGCAAAGTGCGCTACGGCTTCTGCGTGCTTAAGGACAAAGTTGCCATCCAGAGGGGCCTCCTGATTGGGATACCAGGAACTTAAAAACAGGATATGTAGTTTCTCGTCTTTTGGCATCACCCGGTCTTAAACAAAGTGATTAAAACCACCCCGCGGGGCCTTCTTCAACAGTTTTCCTGCCTGTTGCCAATGCAGGCCGCCTGCTTCGGTAATGTGTCCGATGGGATAGAGGTCCTCGCCAAACTCCTTTTGGTAGGCCTCCCGGAGTTTGGGCACTTGTCCCCCGGCAACAGTAAGCAACAAACAGTAATCTTCTCCACCAGAGGTGGCCAGTTCGTGGGCGTCCATTTTTCGGGCCCGACTGAAGGCTTGGAGCTGGGGCGAAAGGGGCAGCTGGTCCAAGTCGATGTGTGCTCCTTTTTTGGAGGCTTTGAGGATGTGTTGCAAATCGGAAGCAATGCCGTCGCTGACATCCATCATGGCATGCACGCTTTTGTGTTGAGCCAGCCACTGTCCCTGTGCCACATGCGCCTGGGGGCGCAGGTGGCGCTGAAGCAGCCAGTCGCTGTCGGCCTGTCCCTGCCAGTCGTTCAGCAGCACCTGCAAGCCGGCCGCCGAATCGCCCAGGGTGCTGGTCACTACAAGGTGGTCGCCCACCTGCGCGCCGGAGCGCAAGCGGGCCTGCCCTTTGGCGATGGTTCCGATAACGCTGATGTTGAGGACGAGCTTTTGTGGAGAACGGGTGGTATCGCCACCCATAAGGGGAAGCTGATGCTGTGCACTCAGCTCGTGATAGCCCTCCATCAGCTCGTCGAGGTATTCTACCGGGACGTCGGAAGGTATGGCGATGGATAAAAAGGAGCCGGTGGGACGGGCGCCCATGGCGGCAACATCGCTGAGATTGACGGCCAGGGCCTTATGGCCCAGGTCGAGGGCACTCATTTTTTCGCGGATAAAGTGGATGTCCTCCACCAGCATGTCGGTGGTGATCACGAGGTCGTGATCGCCGGCTGGCAATATGGCACAATCGTCTCCAATGCCCATGGCATTAGGGCCCAGGAGGTCTTCAAAGCGGTGGGCAAAGCGTTCGATGAAGCCAAATTCTCCTATCTCTGATAGTTTCATACCTACAAAAATAGTAAAAGCACTTAATAAAAGCGGGGAAGACTTGTGAATAAGTCCCCCCCGCCAGGCTATGTGTTTAATAGGCGCTGAGCAGCGCAAGGTCGTTTTTTAGTTCTGCGGCACTTCGATCATGCGCAAGCGATCGCCGGCTTCGTCAACAATGCGGCGATAGTAATACTCGTCGTAGCCCGGAAACTTGGCCGGTGCAGGGTTGCCGTGCGCATTGCGCAGGAATTCACCGTCCACTTCCTCGTGCAGGTTGCCGTCGAGGTATTTCACCATTAAAAACTCACCCAGTTTTTTCCAGCGTTCTACGGTCAGTCGGGTCTGGTTGTGTGCATACTCTGTGAGGAAGGCGCTGGCCAGTGCCGGATCTTGCTGGTGAAGCGCTAAAGCTGCTTCATCAATCACGGGACCGTAGGCGGCAAACTTATCTTCCAGCTCGCTCTGAACTTTGCGAATGTCGCCAATCATGTGGCTGTAACGGTGGTAGGCCTGGTTAGATACCCAATTGAATACCCAAAAGGCGGAGGTCCATGAGAATTCCAGCATATTGCCGTTGCCCTGCGCCAGTTCGTGGGGAATACCGTTCATGCCCATGTAGATGGGCAGGTAAACCGACATGTTGGCATCGTCTACGCCAAACCACAGAATGCCGCCGATGGCATTGGGCAACCAGCTGCGCATTTGGGCTACAAAGGAGAAGCCCGTCTGCTGGGTGGCAATGGCCCGCTCGTTAAAATATTCAACGCCATCTACCTCCCAGGTGAGGGGACGCCAGCGGTAGGGTTTGCCGTAGGGACCGGCACCGGGATCCTGCGTCATCGAAAGCGGGGTGTCCTCATAGTAGTCGCGCATGATGTTTTGCACGTCGCGTACGCTGACTTTCTTCTCTGGTTTGATGAAGAGGGGCATGCGCTCGTCGCTTTTACCTTGCACAAAATCGGCATACTTGTCCATATCCTTGTTCATGATGCGAAATGCACTCCACACGCGGGCTTCACAAAAACGAATGGCACCAAAATCCAGGGGCGCATAGGCATCGGCAAAGCTGAAGTCCTTGTTCTTGCCATTGAAATAGCCCATTTCGCGTGCAAAGGATATAACATCGTTGGCGTAAAGTACATTTTCTTTATCGTTAAGATCAAAGGTGCTAATGCGTGCCTGGTTGGCATGTGCCGATACGTAGCCGTCGGGGATGCGCACGGCAACCCATACAGCGCCCTTGTTGTCGGGTCCCTTACCAATCAGCTCCATGATCCAGGCTTCGTTGGGATCAACGATGGAGAAGGACTCCCCTGAGCTGTAATAGCCGTATTCTTCTACCAGTCCTGTCATTACTTCAATGGCTTCGCGGGCCGTGCGGGCACGCTGCAGGGCGATGTAAATGAGACTGCCGTAGTCCATAATGCCGGTGGTGTCTCTCAGTTCGGATCGCCCGCCAAAGGTGGTTTCGGCGATGGCCAACTGGTGCTCATTCATGTTCCCAATAACGGAGTAGGTCTGGCGGACCTGGGCAATTTTTCCGAGGTACTTGCCAGTGTCCCATTCCCGTATGTTGAGCATGCTTCCTTCGGGATATTCCTTAGCCGGCCAGTAATACAGCTCCCCAAAAAGGTCGTGGGAGTCGGCGGCATAGGAAACAAAGGTGGAGCCATCGTTGGAGGCACCCTTGGTGACAATGACATTGGTGCAGGCTGTGCTGTGCTGCCACCCGGCCTGCAGAAAAGCAAGCGAAAGCGTGGCTAAAAC
>DUOK01000049.1 GCA_012838865.1 Bacteroidales bacterium
ACGTGGAAATAGCGGCCTTTTTGACGGCTACAATGGCTTGGGGGCAGCGGAAGATGATTGTAGCCAAGGCCCGTCAGTTGATGGCATGGATGGACGGTGCGCCCCACGATTTTGTGACTTTGGCCGGCGATCGGGAGCTGCAGCGTTTGTCGCAGTTTGTGTACCGGACTTTCAAGGGAGTAGATTGTCAGTACTTTGTTGCTGCCCTGGGGGAGTTGTATCGTTATAAGGGTGGTCTGGAAGGGGTATTTACCGAGGGTTATCGTAAGGGTGGTTCGGTATGGTCGGCGCTGGCCTGGTTTCGGGAGCAGTTTATGGCTTTTGAGCCGATGGCGCGTACGGGCAAGCATGTGGCCAATGTTTTAAAGGGCTCGTCGGCCAAACGTTTGAATATGTTTTTGCGGTGGATGGTGCGTACGGAGGGGCCGGTTGATTTCGGGTTGTGGAAGGGGATTCCGCCTGCTGCTTTGCAAATTCCTTTGGATGTGCATGTGGGCAGGGTGGCCCGCGAGCTGGGTTTGCTGCAACGCAAACAGGATGATCGCAAGGCGGTGGAAGAGTTGACGGAAGTACTTAAGATTTTTCGCCCGCACGATCCGGTTTATTATGATTATGCGCTTTTTGGACTGGGTGTTTTTGAAAAGCGCAGCTGACTATGGCCAATAATTATTTTCAGTTTAAGCAATTTAGAATTATTCAGGAGGGTGCCGCCATGAAGGTGGGGACCGACGGGGTGCTGCTGGGGGCCTGGACGCCCTTAAAGGGTGCGGTGCGGGTACTGGATGTGGGCACGGGGACCGGCTTGTTGGCCTTGATGTTGGCACAACGGGAGGCCGCACTTAAAATTACAGCCCTGGAATTGGATCCGTCTGCTGCCGAACAGGCGCGCTGTAATGTGGCGGCTTCGCCCTGGAGCGACCGTATTGCTGTGGTGGAAGCCGATTTCAGGTCTTTTGCCCGGGAGACCGCTGAATGCTTTGATTTGTTGGTTTGCAATCCGCCCTATTTTCAATCCGGTCCTGCAGCGGCTTGTGCAGCACGTGCCCGGGCCCGACATGCCCACGAGTTGAGCTCTTTGGATTTGCTGGAAGGGGCCGCAAGGGTCCTGGCGCCCGCCGGGTCTCTGGCGCTTGTCCTCCCTGCTCTGCAATGGCCCGATTTTGAGCGGGCTGCGCTTCAAAGGGGCTGGGTGTTGCAGCAGCAATTGGTGGTACATCCCACACCGCAAAAAAAGGCCACCCGCATTCTCGGCTGCTGGAGACGGGAAGCGGGTGCTTTGCTCTCTGAAGATCTGGTACTGGAATCCGGCGGTCGCCATGTTTACTCTCCCGAGTACCTGGCTTTAACGCGCGAGTTCTACCTCTTTGCCTGAGGGCGGCTTAATCCAGAATACGGTTGAGAATAATGTGCAGGGCCAAACCGCCTACCAGCAAAAGGCCAGCAACAATCAGCATGGCATTTTCGGTGGGATTCTGATAACTGTACCAGCCCAAAACCCCTACGCCAATTAAAATCAACAATACGCCAAGGTATTTTAGAAATTCGTTCATAGCAATGGTTTTTAAGGTTTAGCTTAAAGTTACAAAGCCCGGATGATTTTTCAAACTCTTATTTGGAAAATGTATCTTTGTGGGGATAAGCGAACAGGAACAGCCTTTATTTTCGATATATGAGTAGTGCCGCTAAAGTAGTACAGACCCCTTTAATGAAACAGTATTATGGAATCAAGAATAAGTATCCCGATGCCATTTTGTTGTTTCGGGTGGGCGATTTCTATGAGACTTTTTCGGACGATGCGGTAAAGGTTTCCGGTATACTGGGCATTACCCTTACCAAGCGGGCCAATGGCGCTGCCCAGTCGGTCGAGCTGGCCGGTTTCCCGCACCACGCGCTGGATACTTATTTGCCTAAGTTGGTTCGGGCCGGAGAGCGGGTGGCGGTATGTGATCAGCTGGAAGATCCAAAAGCCACAAAGAATATTGTTAAGCGAGGGGTTACCGAGCTGGTTACCCCGGGGGTGTCGATCAACGATAATATTCTGGAGCACCGAGAGAACAATTTTTTGGCTGCCGTGCATCTCGATGGAAAAAGGGGAGGCGTGGCTTTCCTGGATTTATCTACGGGGGAGTTTATGACGGCCGAGGGACCTTTCGATTATCTGGAAAAGCTGGTGTCGGGTTTTAAGCCCAAGGAAGTTTTGTTTGAGAAGACGCAGCGCAAGCTTTTTGAGGAGGTTTTTGGTACGCGTTGGTACAATTATCCCCTGGAGGACTGGATTTTTACGCCGGAGTCGGCCCGGGACCGTTTGCTGAAGCATTTTGAAACCCGTTCTTTGAAGGGTTTCGGTGTGCAGAATCTGCACCTGGGTATTGTGGCAGCAGGTGCTGTTTTGCAGTATCTCGACATGACCGAACACCGGCAAGTGGCCCACATTACGGCCTTGTCGCGCATCGAGGAAGAAAAGTACGTGTGGCTTGATCGCTTTACCATGCGCAATCTGGAGCTTTTTCAGGCCTTAAATGAGGGCGGCTGTTCCTTTATTGATGTGGTGGACCATACGCTGACGCCCATGGGGAGTCGGATGCTGAAGCGCTGGGTGGCGCTTCCGCTGAAGGATGTGGATGCCATTGCGGAACGTCAGGCGGTGGTGGAGTCTTTTTTCAGGGAGCCGGAGTTGAAGGAGGAGCTGGCTGCCGAGCTAAAGCCTGTAGGGGATTTGGAACGTCTGGTGTCTAAGGTGGCTGCCGGTCGCCTTTCGCCGCGCGAAATGCGACAGTTGGGCCGGGCCCTGCAGCACCTGGTTCCCATCAAGGCGGCCTGCGAGGGCGCGGCCGATTTGGCCCTGCAGCACCTGGGCCAGGACCTGGATGCCTGTCGGGAGATGGCCGAACGCATCCACCGCGAGCTGGAAAACGATCCGCCGGCCTTGTTGAACAGGGGGGGCGTTATTCGTTCCGGTGTTTCTGCGGAGCTCGATGAGCTGCGCAGCATCGCTTACTCGGGGAAGGATTATTTGGCTGAGCTTCAGAAACGGGAAGGGGAGCGTACGGGCATATCTTCCCTGAAAATTGCTTTCAACAATGTTTTTGGTTACTACATAGAGGTGCGCAATACGCATAAGGACAAGGTGCCCGAAACCTGGATCCGTAAGCAGACCCTGGTCAATGCCGAGCGCTACATTACCGAGGAGCTTAAGGAGTATGAGCATAAGATTTTGGGGGCCGAGGAGAAAATTCTGAGTCTTGAAACCGCCTTATACAACGACTTGTTGGCAGCGGTGGCGGAGTACATCCCTGCCATTCAGAAGAATGCCGCGCTTTTGGCGCGTTTGGATTGCCTCCTGGGTTTTGCTGTGCTGGCACAGCAAAACAATTATGTGCGCCCGCTGGTCGACGAGAGTCTGGTGGTGGACATCAGGGCGGGGCGTCATCCGGTTATTGAGCGGCAATTGCCTCCCGGCGAATCCTACATTCCCAACGATGTTTTCTTAGATAATGAGCAGCAGCAAATCATCATCATTACCGGGCCCAACATGGCCGGTAAGAGTGCCCTGCTGCGACAAACTGCGCTGATTGTGCTGCTGGCGCAAATCGGAAGTTTTGTGCCGGCCGAAAGTGCACGCATCGGCATGGTGGATAAGATTTTTACGCGGGTGGGGGCCTCGGACAATATTTCGCAGGGGGAATCGACCTTTATGGTGGAAATGAACGAAGCGGCGAGCATCCTGAACAACCTTTCGAAGCGGAGTCTGGTCTTGTTCGACGAGCTGGGCCGGGGTACGAGTACTTACGACGGCATTTCCATTGCCTGGAGTATTGTGGAATACATTCATGAACATCCCCAGGGTGCCGCCAAAACCCTGTTCGCTACGCACTACCACGAGCTCAATGAGATGGCCAAATCCTTCAAGCGCTGCAAGAACTTCAATGTGTCGGTCCGGGAGGTCGACAATAAGGTGATTTTCCTGCGCAAACTGGTGGCCGGGGGGAGCAATCACAGCTTTGGTATTCATGTGGCCCGCATGGCAGGCATGCCGCGCAGCGTGGTTAAAAGGGCCGATGCCATTCTTAAAGAGCTGGAAGATACCCACCGTAAGGGGCAATTGTCGAAGCCCGTTGGGGAGCTGGCCGGGCACCGGGAGGGTTTGCAGTTGAGCTTTTTTCAGCTGGACGATCCGGTGCTGAAGCAGATTCGCGACAGCATTGCAGCGCTCGACATCAATAACCTGACGCCTATGGAGGCCCTTAATCAGTTGAATGAGATCAAAAAGATAGCGGGACTTTAAGCAAGGCTGTGACGCTAAGGGTTTGACTCTGCCTTATTTAGTCGCAGGCCCTGTTGTTGCTGCATTTTTTCATGATTTTTTTTGCGTCGGAGTGTTGGTGTAAATGAAAAAAGGCTTTATATTTGCACACGTAATCGAAAGACATAATGCGAAAATAGCTCAGTTGGTAGAGCACGACCTTGCCAAGGTCGGGGTCGCGGGTTCGAGTCCCGTTTTTCGCTCCACCTGAAAAACGAGAGGCCCTGGAAAAAGGAAATCTCGTTTTTCTGTCTTAATTACAATGGTCTGCCCGGATGGTGGAATTGGTAGACACGCAGGACTTAAAATCCTGTGGCCATTGCGGCTGTGCGGGTTCAATTCCCGCTCCGGGTACCGAGCGTCCCTGTAAACTTTGGTTTGCAGGGACGCTTTTTTTGTTAATGAGTCTTTGTAAGGGAAATGGATCATAACAAGAGTCTTCTAAATGTTATTATTTATCGCGCCATTGTATTATAGGCGCATTCGTTTTAGGCCTGTTCTTAATATGGACTCATTCTACTTGGTTTGCTCTGTGTTTTTCGCAATTTTCGAGGTATAAATATGTCTTACTTAACCAATACTCAATGAAGAATTTTTACAATTTGAGCGCTTTGGCTTCCCCTGTAAAAAAAGGGGGAGTAATCTTGTTTATGCTGGGATTAGCACTTGCCGCAAAAGCTCAGTATATCTTAACCGAAGCCGACGTAGAGCTGGATCAAGATGGCTACATAACCAGCTGCTCCTACGATTTTACTGAGAAGGAGTTGATTATTCCCGCCGCTATTGGAGAACAGGCAGTTCTTGGTATCGCGGATAGTTTCGGTGCATGGGGGGCTATTTTTGCCGATAAAGGACTCACTTCTATCACCCTTCCGGAAGGGATGGTGCACTTGGGAGATTATGCCTTTTACAATAATGCCCTAACCAGTTTGGTGGTGCCCGAGGGGGTTACTTACATTGGAAAGTCTGCTTTTCAAAATAACAGCATTGTCGATTTGGAGTTGCCCTCCACCT
>DUOK01000050.1 GCA_012838865.1 Bacteroidales bacterium
GTAATTTGCGCACGGTCCGGTAGATGTTGGTTTTCATCTTTTTGGTCTGCTGATTCAGGACCTCTACTTCTTTGGTGGCCTCCTTGAGTTGTTTGCGGTCTTCCGACTCAAAGGATATAAGTGTTTTCAGATAGAGTCCCGATACTTGTTGCAATACGTCGGCTACGCTGCCTTTGCATTGCTCGAGAATGCGGTCGGAGGCCAGTTCGCCTTCGGTTTCTTCTATTTCCAACTCACTGGCTTTTGCCTGGCTGTCGCTTTTTTTAGCAAACAGGTGGGTGCGTACCAGCAGGAAGATGGCCAGGGCCAGCAGGGCGCCGATGGTCCAGAATCCGCCGAAGCTGATGGCCAGGGCTACCATCAGGGTAATGGTAAAGGCTGAGAAGGCGGTGAAGAACCAGCCACCGATGACGGACAGCACGCCGGTGATGCGGTAAACGGCACTATCGCGGCCCCAGGCGCGGTCGGACAGGGAGGTGCCCATGGCCACCATAAAGGTGACGTAGGTGGTGGACAGTGGCAGCTTGAGGGAGGTGGCGCTGGCGATGAGAATGCTGGCAACGACCAGGTTGACGGAGGCGCGCAGCAAGTCGAATGCGGGTGCATCCGCTTTTTTGCTTACCGGCTCATCGGGCATTTCAAACTGCTTACTCAGGTAGTTTTTAATGGGAGCGGGAATTACGGAACTTACTGAGTTGGACAGGGCAATGGATCCTCTGACCAGTGAGCGGGCAAAGAAGGAGGAGCCGAAGCGCTCATCGCCTTCGCCCTGACGACTCAGGTCGACGGAGGTCTTTACTACCCGATGGGCTTTTTTGGAGGTCCATAAGGTAATTACCATCACCAGGCCGGCAATGAGCAGGATGTAGGTCTCTGTTTTGACTGGGTTAGCCAGACTGCCCATTAAGAAGTTGGCGGGTGTGGCGCCGGGTGTGGCCATATAGGCTTTGTAGGCATCGAAACCGGCCAGGGGTACGCCAATGAAGTTGACCAGGTCGTTGCCGGCAAAGGCCATGGCCAGGGCAAAGGTGCCTACCAATACGGTTAACTTGAGTATGTTGAGTTTGAAAAGCCAGTGGAAAATCTGCAGTAAGGCGGTCCACCCCAACAAGCTGTAAACAATTATGAGCTTGCTGTTACTGTTGATCCAGCTTTTGGTTTCGGCGGTCATGAAGGATGCGCCGTTGGCGCCTTTTACCAATATGAAGTAGGTGATGGCGGTAATGGCGATGCCGCCCCACAGGGATCCCAGATATTTGATGCGCTTTTGGTAGCGGAAGGAGAAGACGGCCCGGGTGAGGTATTGTACGATGGCGCCTGTTGTAAAGGAGACGACAACGGAAATAAGTATGCCGGATATGATGGCCAGTGCTTTGGCAGAGTTGATGTATTGACTCATGGATACCGAGGGGTCGTTCATGACTTTGATGATGGCTACCCCTACGGCGGCTCCCAGCAGTTCAAAGACTATGGATACGGTGGTGGAGGTGGGCATGCCAAAGGTGTTGAACAAGTCGAGCAGCACGACGTCGGTAATCATTACGGCCAGGAAGATGATCATTATTTCCTGAAAGTAAAAATGTTCGGGGTTGAACATACTTTTTCGGGCGACTTCCATCATTCCGCTGGAAAAGGTGGCTCCGATGAATACGCCGAGGGCTGCCACGGCCATGATGATTTTAAAGGGGGCTGCCTTGGCGCCAATGGCCGAATTGAGGAAGTTGACGGCGTCGTTGCTGACGCCTACAACCAGGTCGGATATGGCCAGTACAAACAGTACGACGACCAAAATCAGATAAATGTTTTCCATGTTTTTATTCCTGTGGTTTTATTGCCGGCAAACTTAGGTGCATAATTTGGGGCTGATATTGCGTCTCCGTTAATTGTATGTTAAGAAATTGTTAAGTGCCGAAAGTGCCATTTTTCGTGATATTGCCTGTTGGCTTTGGATTTTTTTCGGATATTTGTAATATGACTTGGAGCGGCATTTTAGAAGGTATGATTGTTGGCTTTTCGGCTTCGGTCCCGCTGGGTCCGATTGGCGTTTTGTGCATTCAGCGTACCTTGCAGCGGGGCAGACTGGCGGGTTTCTTCTCTGGTTTGGGTGCTGCTGTTTCGGATACAATTTACGCCGTTATTGCCGGTTTTAGTCTCTCTTTTATTGTTGCTTTTATTGAGGAGCAGATTTTTTGGATTCAGATTTTTGGTGCGGTGATTCTCTTTTTGCTGGGAGCGCACATTTATCGCTCAAATCCGGCGGTTCAGCTGCGCCGGCAGCGGCGCAGCAAGAGTTCGTACTTGCAGGATTTTGTCTCTACTTTCTTGCTTACCATATCTAATCCCCTGGCGCTCTTTCTCTTTATCGCCTTTTTTGCCGGTTTTGGGGTGGTGGCGCCCAATTCGGGACTGGCGTCTCAGCTGGTGCTGATTTTGGGGGTGTTTTTGGGGGCCACTACCTGGTGGTTGCTGTTGACTTCGGTGGTGGGATTGTTTAGGCAGGCGGTGAATTTGCGGCGTTTGTACTGGATCAATAAAATTGCCGGAGCAACCATCATTGTTTTGGTTTTGGTGGGTCTGGTGGTCTGGCTTTTCCGAGAGTTTGTGCTGTAAATAAAGGGCTTGGCTATGATGCTTCGTTTATTTCTCTTTTTTTCTTTGTGGACGGTTTTTGAGTTGCGGGCTTCGGAAGCGGCGCTGCAGCAGTTGGATCGTGTGCTGGACGAGCGGGATCATTATGTGGCGCTGAGGGAGGCTGAACTGACTGCTGTGCGTGCGGAATTGGTGGTGACGGTAGAGCCGGTGGCGCGTTTTACTTTGTTGGGGGAGCTGTTTGAGGCCAATTTGGCTTTTAATGCCGATTCGGCCTACCGTTATGCCGGTCTGCGTTACTCCTTGGCTACTGAGCAGGGGCGGGAGGATTGGCGGACGGATGCATTGTTGGACCGTGTGGCTGTGTATAATGCCACGGGTTTGTATAAGGAGGCGGTGGATTTGTTGGCTGAGGCGGAGAAAGGCGCGACCGACGTCGGTCGCCGCCTGCGTTTGTTCTACCTGAGTCGTTCTCTCTATGAGTCGCTGAGTCGTTATGTGCCTTTTGCTTCGGAACAGGCGCATTATGAGGCTTTACGGGTACAGTACCGCGATTCGGTTTTAAAGTATGATGTGCCTTCTGCATCGGGCTATGTTATGGCGGCTTTTGAAGTTTTGGCTGAGCAGGGCGATTATGCTGCGGCTTTGCGTCTGTTGCAAAATGATGCCGGACTTGAGGAGGGTGGTGAGCATCACAGGGCCATTGTGTATCACCTGATGGGCAATGCTTTTTTGAGTGCCGGAGAGGCCGATAGTGCGGTGCATTATTTGGCTTTGTCGTCGGTGTCGGATCTGAAATCGGCGGTGAAGGAATACATTTCGCTTTGGCAGTTGGCGGGTTTGTTGTACGAGCGGGGCGATGTGGATAGGGCTTACCGTTATGTGCAGACTTCGCTGGACGATGCTACGGCGGGGAATGCGCGTTTGCGAACTATTGGTATTTCGCGGATTTATCCTTTGATTGAAGGGGCCTACCGCAGTAAGATTGCGGGTCAGCAGCAACAATTGCGTCGTTTTTTACTGGCAATCGCCTTGTTGGCTCTGGTGTTGGTGGTTGCCGTGGTGCTGGTTGGGGTACAGTTGAAGCGCTTGCGCAGAGCACGCAAGGCCTTGTCGGTCCTCAACGGGGAGCTGGAGCGGACCAACCGTGAGTTGCGCGAGAGCAACCGGCAGCTGCAGGAAATGAATCGGCTGATCAGCGACAGCAGTATGATTAAGGAGGAGTACATTGGTCGCTACATGGAGCAATGTTCGCTGTACCTGAAGAAGTTGGAGGATTACCGTTCGGTGCTGAAAAAGACGGCGCAGACTGGCGGCGTCAAGGCATTGCAGGAGGCGGTGAAAGCTTACGAGGGGGTGGATGCTGATTTGGAGGAGTTTTACCGGGGTTTTGACGAGACCTTTTTGCGGCTGTTTCCCTCTTTTGTGGAGGATTTTAACGCCTTGCTCCATGCGCCTGAGCGCATTGAGCTGAAGCCTGGAGAACGGCTGAATACCGAATTGCGCATTTTTGCCCTGATTCGTCTGGGTATCAGCGACAGCGAAAAGATCGCTCACTTTCTGCGCTATTCGGTTTCGACCATTTACAACTACCGTACGCGTACCCGCAATAAAGCAGCGGGCGATCGGGGACTTTTGGAGGCCGAGGTGCTGAAAATTGGGCTTGATAAAGCCTGAGAGACACTATTCTTACTACTTTTTGGGGTCCTATATTAAAACTCGATGTTGCTTTAGAAGTTTGATATTGAGCGTGTTATTCTTTTTTGCGTCTTCCTGTTTTACTACTTTTTTACTGAGTGCGCTGGTTTTAGTGGAGGCGAGCACCTAAATTTGTTGTTAAACATTTGGTTCTCACTAATACGCAGACAGGATGAAAAAAATTTATTTTTTGATTATGGCAGTTATGGCTGTTGCACTTCCGCTGAAGTCGGAGGTCTTGAAATCGCCCGATGGCAATATGGTGCTTCAGTTTGAAGTGCGCAACGGGGTGCCTGTGTACCGACTGGACTATAAGGACAAGCCGGTGATCAAGGACAGTCGCCTGGGTTTGGAGTTAAAGGACGCTGACGATTTGTTAACGGGTTTTGTTTTGAAGGAGGTACAGCGCAGTACTTTTGACGAGACCTGGGAGCCGGTTTGGGGCGAGTGGAAGACCATTCGCAACCATTACAATGAGCTCGCAGTCACTTTGAGCCAGTCGGCCACCGAGCGCGATATGGTGGTGCGATTCCGGGTTTTTGACGATGGTTTGGGCTTTAGATATGAGTTTCCTGAGCAGGACAACCTGGTTTATTTTGTAATTGCCGAGGAGCGTACGCAGTTTGCGATGACGGACGACCATACCGCTTACTGGATTGCCGGGGATTACGATACCCAGGAATACGATTATACTACGTCACGCCTGACAGAGATAAGGGGGCTGATGGAGCAGGCGGTAACCCCGAATGCTTCACAGACCCCCTTTTCGGACACCGGCGTGCAGACGGCTTTGATGTTGAAGACCGATGATGGTTTGTACATTAATCTGCACGAGGCGGCTTTGGTGGAGTACAGTGCCATGCATTTGGAGCTGGACGACCGCAGTCTTGTTTTTGAGTCGCACCTAACACCCGATGCACAAGGCAATAAGGGCTACATTCAGGCCCCTTTTAACTCGCCCTGGCGTACGGTAATTGTGGGCGACAAGGCAGCCACCATTTTGGAGAGTAAAATTACGCTGAACTTGAATGAGCCTACCCGTTTTGAGGATACTTCGTGGATTAAGCCCATTAAGTACATTGGTGTATGGTGGGAGATGATTACCGGTAAAAGCAGTTGGGCTTACAGTGATTTGGCCTCGGTGAAATTGGGAGAGACCGATTTTTCAAAGGTGGAACCCAACGGTAAGCATGGGGCCAACAACGAACACGTTAAGATGCACATCGATTTTGCTGCCGAGCATGGTTTTGATGCGGTATTGGTAGAAGGCTGGAATGTGGGCTGGGAGGATTGGTTTGGCAAGTCGAAGGACTATGTGTTCGACTTTGTAACGCCCTATCCCGATTTTGATGTAGAAATGTTGAACGCCTATGCGGCCGAAAAAGGGGTGCGCTTGATGATGCACCACGAGACTTCAAGCTCGGTACGCAATTATGAGCGACATATGGATGCGGCCTACCAGTTTATGGTGGACCATGGTTACAATTCGGTAAAGAGTGGCTATGTGGGCGACATCATTCCCCGTGGCGAGCACCATTACGGTCAGTGGATGGTGAACCACTACATCTATGCTCTTGAGAAAGCTGCCGAGTACAAAATTATGGTGAACGCGCACGAAGCGGTGCGTCCCACCGGCTTGTCGCGCACTTACCCCAACCTGCTGGCCAACGAGTCGGCCCGCGGCACCGAGTACGAGGCTTTTGGCGGCAATAGGCCCGATCATACCACCATTTTGCCCTTTACCCGTCAGATTGGTGGCCCCATGGACTACACGCCGGGTATTTTTGAGCAGGACATTAAAAAGTTGAATCCCGATAATCACTCGTGGGTAAATACCACCATTGCCCGTCAGTTGGCTTTGTATGTAACCATGTACAGTCCGCTGCAGATGGCGGCAGACTTGCCCGAGAACTACCTGCGCTTTATGGATGCCTTCCAGTTTATTAAGGATGTGGCGGTGGACTGGGACGACAGTCGTGTACTGGAGGCCGAACCGGGCGATTATGTGACCTATGCGCGTAAAGCCAAGGGCCGTGACGATTGGTTTGTGGGGTGTACGGTGGATGAAAATGGCCATACCTCTGAAATCAGGCTGGATTTTCTGGATGCGAACCGGAAGTATGAGGCCATTATTTATAAGGATGCCAAGGACGCGCATTACAGAAATAATCCGCAGGCTTACAAGATAGAGAAGAAGCGGGTAAGCAGTAAGACGAAACTAAAAATACAATGTGCTCCGGGTGGTGGTTATGCGATCAGCTTCCGGCCGTTGGAGTAAAGAGTATAGAGAGAAGGGTGAAGGGGAAAAGGGGGCTTAGGCCCCCTTTTTTTGGGCTGGCCAGGTCCCAGGACTGAAGTCCGCACGGCGGCTGTGCCGCCTCTGATCGGGGGCCGGTCTATCGGAAATGGGGACTGAGGGCGTGGCGGAGGTGATCGGGGATGCGGATGGGGCGTCGCGTCTCAGCACTGATAAAGGCCTGAACAGTCTGACCGCTAACAATCAGTCGCTCGTTGTGCGTTACCCGGTAATCAAAAGTGATGCGTACACCCGGCATCTCTTTCACGGAGGTTTCAATACTTACTGTGTCGCCGTAATAGGCGGGTGAGTGGTATTTGATATGGAGTTCGGAAAGGGGCAACATGATGCCTTGTTTTTCCATTTCGGAATAGGGCAGTTTTAGCTCGTCGAAGAGCTCAGTTCTACCAATTTCGAACCAGCTGGGGTAAACGGCGTTGTTGACAATGCCCATTTGGTCGGTTTCGCCGTAGCGTACTTTTATCTGGGTTTTGTTGTAAAGCATGATTGGTTTTATTTAAAGGGACTGTCCGGCTCGCGTGCCATAATTCTGTACGTGAGATCATCGACCAGTGAAGGCCACCATTTGCGGAGCCAAACGGAAAATTTGCCTTCGATGAAGGTGAGGATGAGGGTGCGCTTTCGGCGCTTTATGGCGCGATAAAGATGCACAGCCACCTCGTCGGCCGACATCATTTTTTCTTCGCTGCGGGGGGTTTCTCCCTGAGCGTGCCCATCGGCCGTTAAGGCCGATTTGCGTACGTTGGAAGCTGTAAAACCCGGGGCTGCGATGAGAACGTGCAACCCTGTCCGGAGATTTTCGGTGCGCAGGGTTTCCAAAAAGCCGTGCATGGCAAATTTGGAGGCGGAATAGCCGGCACGACCTGGCAGACCGATGTAGCCTGCTACGGAGGAGATGCCAACCACTGAGCCTTTTTGCTCAAGCAGGTAGGGAAGGGCGTATTTGGTGCAATAGACCGTGCCCCAGAAGTTGGTGTTCATGAGTCGCCGCATCACTTCCAAGTCGAGATCTTTAAAAAGGGCACGCATCGACAGACCGGCGTTATTGATCAGAATATCTATTTTGCCAAAGGCCCGAATGGTGTCTTCGATGAGTCGCTGGCAATCTTGTTCATTGCTGACATCGGTAGGGGTTACTGAAACCTGGTGCCCTTGTTCCAGAAGTTCTGCTTTGATGGCCTCCAGCTTGTCGGCCGACCTGGCACCTAATGATACAGCAGCTCCTCTTCGGGCAAATTCTCTGGCTGTTGCCAGTCCAATGCCTGAGGACGCGCCTGTAATGATCACTACTTTGTTTTTCATTTTTATTAAAGGCTGTTTAGGGCCTGATGAAACCATGGTTGACACCGTTAAGGACTTTGGTGTAAGTGCCTTATGAAACTGGGTGCTGCCGGGTTTCATAGTTACAGGAACATTGTTTATAAACTGAACCGGGAGGACTTTTGGGGCACTGGGGTTTTCATCCCGGTTTTGTTTGTCTTGTCAAAAATAGTGGTAAATTTAGAAAGCATTATTGTTTAACTTAAATTTTTTGAATCATGGGACTTCTTTGGTCACTATTGATTGGTTTGGCTGCCGGTTATCTGGGTAGTCTTATTATGAAAGGCAGCGGACAAGGTTTGTTGCTGAATTTGATTATAGGTTTGGTTGGTGGCTTGTTGGGCGGATGGGTGTTTAGTATGTTGGGAGTTGGTGGAGCTACCTTGCTTTGGCAATTGATTTCTGCTACTGTGGGTGCGGTCATTTTGTTGTGGATCGTGTCTTTGTTTAGGAAGAAGTAGCTGGTGGTAGTAGGCCCAGGCCCTTTGGGGCTGGGCCTGCAGGGGGGCGGTCCGGCTGTCGGTGCAGGGCCTCTAGGGCCTCCCAGGGGTCTCTCAGGACTGAAGTCCTCCGACGCACAGGGCCTCCCAGGGTTGAAGTCCTCCGACGCTCA
>DUOK01000051.1 GCA_012838865.1 Bacteroidales bacterium
ATATCATCGTCCCAAGGGATAAAGCCACCATGCCTGACGGCACCCAAAAGCGTACCCGAACACAACCAATACCTCAAACCGTGTCGTTTACAGATAGCATCAGTAATTCTAAGGAGACGCAACATTACCAGTTGTGCCTGGCGCAAAGGAGTGGTTCCCAATCCACGATTATCCTCAATCAGCTCCTCCAAATCAAGCATCCGTCCCCTCCTTTCTTAACAATCCATATTTCCTAATGCCAAGCCAGCGATTAACAAACAGCAACAGTTCCGTAAGCAGCACCATCACTGAAACAGAAACAACAGACACCCACCCAGTCGCCCATAAAAGAGTCAGACCACAAACATGGAAAATAGCAGAAACCATAACGGTAAAATTGGTGAAGCGAGGATGCCCCATCGCTGCCAAAAACGGATAGCCCATTAAAATGGAGGGTATGGTAATCAAACAAGTCAACAATAAGACTCTCAATGCCTGTAGGCTCTCCAAATTATCCGTATTAAAAAGAAATTTCAAAATAAACGAAGAGAGCAACAAGGATGCCAGCACCAAAAGAAAGTTGCCACCTACCACCCACTTTATGATTCTCTTGAAGAAGGCAACATCCTTATTCTTAGCCATATACGGAAACAAAACACCGTTAACGGGTGATATAAGCGCATTATAAGCCTGATAAATCTTTTCTGCAATGGTGTAATAACCAACAGCCACATTGCCTAATCCCAGACCCAAAATAAATGCATTGCTGGTAGTAAACAGAGAGAGGGAAGCCCTGGATAAAAAATACCCGGAACTGCCCACCAGTACATCCCAGATGGAGGTCCACCCAGGCCAAAAAAATCGCTGACCCATTTTCCAAAAAACCAAGTACATACTAAACAAACCAGCCACCATATACCCCCCACTGTAATAAAAAGGGATTTGAATATAATCACTTGCGCTACGCACAAAGAAGAAAAAGGGCAGGATGCTTAAACCTTTAGCAACCACATTAATCACAGTAATAAATTGCATTTTCTCCATCCCTTGAAAATACCAAAGCGGGAAGAGGGCATTACCCACAACCATGCCCATATAACCCAGAAAAAAGATACGCTCCTCTGAAAACCGGGGAATACTGAGCGTTAATATAAGCAGGACCAGAAGGCAAAAAAAGCTCAGGCCAAGTCGAGCCAATATAACGCTGTTCACGTGTCGGTTCACCACTTCATAATCGCCACGGTTTTCCGACACAAACTTGACCGACGATAAATTGAATCCAAAATCGGTTAAAATTATAAAATACTGAGTAAAGGCATAACCAAAAGCCACCAACCCATAGCGCTCTGCCCCCAAAACCCGAAAAAGATAAGGAATAGTCAGCAAGGGGAGCAAATAATTCATCCCTTGCAATGCCATCAGTGAAAATGCATTATTCACCATTCCCTTATGTTCGCGAACCTTCCTCAAAACACAGCAGCTTAAACCCAGAATTTTTTCTTTACCAAACCCAAATCCACCTTAGGCAAAACTCTCAAATCGGCCAGTTTATAAAGTTCATTCAAAAAATACACATCCAATAAGGCAATCCCAATGTTATAAACCAGAATCCGGTCCTCCTCAGACGCCCGCCCCAATTCAGGCTGCTTAATTACATCCGCCATTTCATGAAGAATTTTAAACCGGTCAAAAAATTTAAATCCCCTTATATGGTCAACATCATCACAATACACTCTGTCGAAAAACAAATCGCAGTTTTGAAACCCGCGGGTATGAATGGGCACAACCAACGCCCCCTTCTTAAACCAGGCATCCTCGCCCATGGTCCCATCAGCTGCTGTAACAGAAGATACAACAACGTCTGCACCGCTGATCAGCGCCTCATAGCTCTCCACAACTTCAAAACAAAGATTATTGTAGGCTGCAAAACGCTGAATAAAGCCTTCAACGTGATCCTTGTACTTCAAAAGGCGCACTGTAAAGTGCTTTTTCGGTCTTTGCTCAAGCAGGCATAGAAGCGTGGCTCTCGCAGTGTTTCCCAAGCCAACAAAGCCATACACCGAGGCCTCAGCATGCTCGAGCAAACCGATGGACAGCGCTGCGGAAGCACCGGTTCGCATAGCCGTAATCCAATCTCCATCGGCAAGGACCAACGGTTGGCCATTGTCCCCATCATAAAGCAACATCTGACTCAATAAAGCCGGAGAACGCAAAGGGAAACGAGACACTATCTTAACGCCAAACCTGGATGGTCCGGCCAGGTAACAAGGCATTGTATTGTAAAAAACATTGTGATCAAGGGATATGCTTACTTTTGGAGGCAAAAGACTTTGCTCTTTCACCCTAAGTGCTGTTTCCACCCATGAAACACAAGTAGCCGGAGCCACCCCCATATTTTCAATCTGCTCATGTGACAAATAATACATACTACTTTGTCATTAATGCCTTAATCAGTTTGTTATTATCCCTTTTGTCGCGAATAGCCAGGCGGAGAAATTGTGCCCCATCAAAGCCGGCCTTGTTTCGGCAATCCTTCACCAAAACACCATCCTCTATCAATAAACGGGCTGCAAGTTCTCCGGCTTTATGCGGAGCAAGCACCCTACAAAGAAAATAGTTGGCCTGCGAAGGAAACACCTGCAAATACGGAATCTTCTGTAAATCCGACAAGAAACGCTGCCTTTCATTCCGAAACTGACCACAAGCCTCGACATAATCCTCCTTGTACTTATCGATGATTTGCATAAAAAACTCACCGAAGGAGTTAATATTCCAAATCGACAGGTGCTTACGCACATCATTCAGGAGGGTTGCATCAGCGCTCGCCAAAACACCCAAACGAAGACCTGGAACTCCGTATGATTTCGAAATGCTTTTTACCACCAGTAAATTCGGGTAAAGGTTAAGCACCTCCCCATTAATAAGGCTGGCATCCGGACCTTCATCAGAGAAATCAACAAAAG
>DUOK01000052.1 GCA_012838865.1 Bacteroidales bacterium
AAGTCCCCGAGCAAAAGGCCTTTTACAAAAAATTGTTGATTTTGAGGCCCACCTGCACCGTACGCGGGGCGGTGGGACCGTAAATGTAACCCGGGTCGCGTTCGCCTCCCCGGTCAAAATCGCTCTGATAACTGTTCAGAATGTTCTTTACACCCGCAAAAATGTGGAAGTTGCCTACCCTGGTACGGATGTGGTATTTGAGGTTCAGCGACCAGTCGAAAAAATCTTCCGAGCTGCGCAACTCCCCATCTTCACTTGCCAGGGGGCCAAAATAGGGGACCAGCATACTGCCGGTATAGGTGGCGTTGGTGTTCAGCGTCAGCTGCTCCATCGGCTTCCATTGTATGGCCACATAGCCGTAGTGGTCGGGTGTCCGTAAAAAGCGCTTTTCGCCGAAATCCTGGGCTGCTCCGTAGGTGCTTTGCTGCAGTGTAAAGCTGCCGTTGAGGCGCCACTTGGCTGAGGGCAGCCAGGTGGCTTCCAGATTAACGCCCTGCACTTTCGCTCCTTCTTCCTCGTTCACCCTGGTATATGCTACCCGGCCGTTGGCATCCGGAGCACCAATTTCATTGGCAAAGGGGTTTTGCAGGTCGGTGTAGAAAAACTCCGCCAAGAGCTCCAGGCTGGAACTGCCCTGCTGCAACTGGTAGCTCAACGAGGCCATGTAACTGTGGCTCGTTTCCTGCTCCAGATTGGGATCGTTGAGGTGCACCACCTGCCGCGCCTGCGAGGTTTCAATATGCAGGTCCTCATCAAAGACCTGCGGCGCGCGGTAACCCTTGGCGTAGGAGATGCGTGCCTGCACATCGTTGTTGAGTCCGTACAGCAAATTAAGGCGGGGACTCAGCACGCCATTACTAAGGTCCGAACCCGAGAGCTCGTCCCTGATGCTGTAATAATCGCCGCGCAAGCCGGCCGACAAAGAAAAATTACCCATGCGCCGCTCCCACTGCGCAAAGAGTCCCCCCACCGTCGAGAGCTGGTCCGACACGGCTGTGCCGGGCACCACCTCTTCCACCACTTCTTCGGCGGCTGCATCGTATACAAAATTACGGTAGCCCAGTTTGGCGTCTTCGAGGCGACCGCCATTGACCTCGGCGCCAAAAATCAGGTTGTTGCTGCCCTGCAGTATTTTGTACTGACTGCCTGCCGAGTACGAAAAGTCGCTGGTGCGTCCGTAGGCATCCAGGGCCCTGGAGGCCCCGTAGTAGGAGTCGCGGTTCACCGACTGGCCCGCTGCATAAACCGAAAGTTCCTGGTCGGGTGCCGTAAACCAGTGCCAGGCCAGGTTGGCCGAATTGATCAGGTGTTCGGTGGCTTCGGCAATCTGACTTTCATGCAGGGGCTGGTCAAAGGCATCGCCCCCTCTGCGCTGTTCGCTGATGTGAAAGAAATCGGCCGTTATTTTACTTTTGTAGCCCGGTTTTACCGAGTAGTGCATTCCCATGGTGGTGTTGTCGATTTGGGACAACTCCGAAAACCCATCGTCGTTGGCATCGTAGGGCGAACGTTGGCGGTGAAAGCCGTAGAGGGCCAGTCCGTGTTTGCTGTTTTCTGAGGCCAGGGTCGTATTGAACTGGAGCGTATGGTCGGGTTGGGCATCCCCGCCCACGCCCACCATGGCCGTTTGCATTTGCAGCTCGTAACGGTTGCTCACCGGCTCTCGGGTAATCACGTTCACAGTCCCCGCAATGGCATTACTCCCGTAAAGTGCCGAGCCTCCGCCACGCACCACCTCCACCCGGTCGATCATATTTGCCGGCAGCAACTCCAGTCCATATACCGAGGCCAGTCCACTGAATACCGCGCGACCATTAATCAGTACTTGAGAGTAAGGTCCATCGAGTCCGTTCATGCGCAACTGGTTCGATCCACAGTTGCCACAAGTGTTTTCCATGCGCAGGCCCGGACAGTAGGCCAATCCCTCGCTCAGCGAAGTGCTCTGCAGACTGGTCAGCAAGTCGTTACTCAGCGCATTGACTATAACCGAGGAACCTTTTCGGGAACGCGCGTCGCGGTCGGCCGTCACCACCACCTGTTCCAGGCGCAGAGCGTCCTCCTCCAGTTCCACCACCAGTCTCCCAGCCGCCAAAACTGCAGCGTCGAGGGTGATTTCAGCCGGTTTGTAGCCCAGGGCCTGAATGCGCAATTGGTGCGTACCTTCAGGCACTTCGAGCTTATAATCTCCATGGGCGTCGGAGGCCGTTCCAATGGAAGTCGATTTGATTTGTACGGAGGCAAAGGGCAGTGGTTCGCCCTTGGCCTTTACATGGCCATTAAGTGTAATCATGGGCGGCTTGTTGGCCAGGGTGGGCAGACCAAAGGCCAGCAGCCCCAGGAGCAGGGTCGGTATGAAAGATTTTCGCATTGTCTTTAAACTGTGAATCTTGTGTGGTTCAATGGCAAACAGTCGGACCGCAACGCCCCATCTGCCGGCCTTTGTGCTAGTGGCCGGAGGGCATCCGTCTGCTGTTTATTCGTAAGATAAAAAGGAAATCAAGCCGAAAGGGGCGGCCCTCGTAGTCCCGGTAGTTCCACCTGCACGGCACAAAGCCGGTGCCGGGTGTCGGGGTACAGCATCCGGTTAAAAGACAAGTGTGCCTCATCTACTCCCGGTGCCGTTTCCAGATAGTGCTCGAAGTCGGGCACCAACTGATACACACTGCCCGGATGCCGGTGCAGCGGCTCCCCTTCCGGGTCGGTCGCCCCAAAAGGGTGGGAGTGTACCACCTTTTCGCCGTTTTCGAGCGTGTG
>DUOK01000053.1 GCA_012838865.1 Bacteroidales bacterium
GGACCCCTACCCGCCAGTCGTAGGAGGTGGGCAAAAATTCCTGGGCAATAATCAGGTCGGAGACTTTCACCATTTCTTTGACTTTGAGCCGCATTTCTTCGGGGGTGTTGACTTTAACTACGCCCTGGGAAAAGGACGAGTCGGGCAGTTTCAATACGCAGGGAAAGCCGAGCTTCTTCTCTACTCCTTTGTGGTTTTCGCTGTGAATGATGATGGTGCGCGGTGTGGGTATGCGGTTGAGGATGATTGATTACAATCAGTTTCTTCATTACGACTAAAAAAGCTATAAGTGTTGTGGTTGAACAAAGAGCATGTTGGCATCGTAGGTAACTATGCCCAACATTACGGCCAGGGTCCCGCCGCCTTCGAGCGATTTAACGAATCAAATGAACGACTTTTTTTGATTTGCTGTTCGTCCCTTGCCCATTATTTTGCACATTTTTCTATTTTTGTGTAAACGCCTTGTTTTATAAGCCATGCAACTGTTTTACGAACCAAATATTGCCGACAACGGCGGTCTGCTCTCTGCCGAAGAATCGGCACACTGCATAAGGGTGTTGCGCCACCGTGAGGGCGACCTCATTTGGGTACTCGACGGACAGGGCAAGCGCTATGGGGCCCGCATCATGGTCGCCTCACCCAAGGCCTGCGCCGTGCAAATTGAGTCTGTGGAAGAAGTGCCCGCCTTCCCTGCGGCTTGCCACCTGGCGGTGGCCCCCACCAAAAACATCGACCGCATGGAGTGGCTGCTGGAGAAAAGTACCGAAATTGGTCTGGCGAGCTTTACCCCCCTGTTGTGCAAAAACTCGGAACGCAAGGTGTTGAAACCGGAACGCCTGGAAAAAATTCTTACTGCCGCTACCAAGCAGTCGGGCGACTTTTGGCGGCCACAGCTGCAGCCCCTGACTCCCTTGAAGGATTTCCTGAATCAGGACTTTGCGGGCGACCGCTTTGTGGCACATTGCGGCGACGGGCGTGAGGGGCATCTGAAAAATATGGTGCAAGCGGGACGCCCGGTGCAAATTCTGATTGGTCCCGAAGGCGACTTTAGTCCCGATGAAATTGAACGGGCCCTGCAAAAAGGCTTTACCCCGGTTAGTCTGGGTACCAAAAGACTGCGAACGGAGACGGCTGCGCTGGCAGCCTGTCACATTGTGCGCTTACTCAATGAGTAAAACCGGAAAACAGAATAAAAAAAGCTGAAGGGCTATAAATAATCGCTGAGTTTCTTCCCCACCATGTAATCCCTTATTTCGAGAGAGACTTTGTGCGAGAGATCCCCCATAAGACAGGAGCCAAAGGGACATACCTCCTTGTCGCCGGGACAACTTTGTACCACAAACTTGCCCTCTATGGCCTCATAAATATCGAGCAAAGTCAGTTCCTCCGGCGCCCTGCGCAGGGTAAAACCTCCTGCGGGTCCCCGATTCGATGAAATAAAACCCTCCTTGGCGAGCCTTTGCAGTATTTTTGCCACGTGGTGCCTCGAGCTGAAAATCTTCTCAGCGATTTGTCCCACATTGAGTGTTTCATTGGAGCGTGCAATGAGCACCATGCTGTGCAAACCAATTGTGGCGGCTTCAGAAAGGGCTACGATACTGGACATGTTGATTCAAATTGTTTAAGCTTTATAGCCTTGCAAATATACAAAAAAGCCCTGCTTAATGGACGAATACCAATAATTTTAGTTCAGCATCCGGACTTAACAGAAACGGGGACTGTCGCTTAGGCGGCAGTCCCCGTTGGTAACTATCAATCAAGACTTACTTGCTCTGCTCCAATTGCAGGGTGTAAGTGGTGATGTCGCTCACTGAGGCGGGACCAAAATACTGGATGGGACCGGGATAGAGATAGCGGGTATTCATGGCCCAATCTTCACGGTTCTCCACCAATTTGCCAAAAGGCTTGCCTTTCAGGTCAACCAGTGCTTTCTGAATAACGGGCTTCATGGCACCGTGACGCTTTTCCATATTCATCATCATGGTGATGGGGGCGCCACCGGGCAACCACTGATCAGCCGGCTTGGTCAGATTCTTCACCGAAGCCATATAGCCGGTCTTGCCTTCTGAAATCAACAACGAAGCGGTGTAACCCAGCGAGAAGCAATAATCGGCATCAAAGTTAGATGGGGTGGCACAGCGTCCTTCGTAACCGAAAAAGTGGGCCTGACCAGAGAATTTTCCGTCGAATTCACCCGCCTTCTTTCTTTTCTTCAACTTGGCCTTCACCATGTCGATCAAGAGTTTCTCTGTCTCAATCATGGAAACCTGTACGTTGCCGTGCGGGTCGCGGTCGAGCATCAACTGGTTGGCAAAACTGTTGGGGAGACTGGCAAACACTTCCGCGGATTCGGCAGCAAGTTTGGTGGCTACGAAATCGCGACGGTCGCGGTTGGTTTCCAAAACGGTAAGCTCTGCCTCATGACGGGCCAAAATATCGTTCAGCTCGGCAATCAACTTCTTCATGGCAGGCACAAACTCCACAACGCCTTCGGGAATCAAGACGGTACCAAAATTAAGTCCCTTGGCGGCACGCTTGGCCACAACGTCGGCAATTTCAGTCACCAGCTCATCCAGGGTCATGCCCTTCTGCTCCACCTCCTCTGAAATGATGGTGATGTTGGGCTGCGTTTCCAGGGCACATTCCAAACAGATGTGTGAAGCCGAACGCCCCATCAGACGAATGAAGTGATAATATTTTTTGGCCGAGTTGGCATCGCGCTGGATGTTACCAATGAGTTCGCTGTAGGTTTTACAGGCAGTATCAAAACCGAAGGAGGTCTCTACTACTTCGTTTTTAAGGTCGCCATCAATGGTCTTGGGTACACCAATCACTTGAATACCCGATTTCTTTTGGGCAAAATACTCGGCCAAAACGCAGGCATTGGTATTGGAATCGTCGCCACCAATAATAACGAGTGCGTTTACGCCCAGTTTCTGGCAGTTTTCAATCACCTTGTCAAACTGTTCGGTCTCTTCCAGTTTGGTACGCCCCGAACCAATAATATCGAAACCACCGGTATTACGGTACTCATCCACAATCTCGGCAGTCAGCTCTACATACTGATTGTCCACAAGTCCGCTGGGACCACCCAAAAAGCCATACAGCTTATTGGCGCTGTTGCAAGCTTTTAAGCCATCGAACAAACCGGAAATCACGTTATGTCCACCCGGGGCCTGACCACCGGAAAGAATAACACCGACTTTGTAAGCCGGATAGGTTTTTGCGGTATCGCTGCTTTCAAAAGTAAGAACCGGCATGGCGTAGGTGTTGGGAAACATTTTCTCAATCTCTGCCTGATCGGCAACCGACTGGGTTTTCTTTCCTTCTACAATTTTTACGGCACCTTTGAAGGATGCAGGCATTTTGGGAAGGTAACTTTCACGAGCTACTTGTAGTGGACTCTTTAACATTGAAAGGTGTTTTAATGGTTATGTGTTCAAATAATTGATTCAGAATAATGTATTTGCAACAAAAAAGAACTTAGTTACAAAGCACCTGCAAATTTGAGAATATTTTTTCAAACATAAAAAACTGAAGTCTTAATAATTATGAATTGTAAGCATTCGTGCGAATCGGCTTTCTTAGCCGGTTTATTGCAGGCTTTTTTATATCTTTGAACGCAACCAGAAAACCAGGACAGCATGCCGCTTTTTTCAATTATAATACCGGTTTACAACCGCCCGGAAGAATTGCAGGAATTGCTTGAAAGCATCGACAAGCAAAGCTATCGTGATTTTGAGGTGGTTGTGGTGGAGGATGGATCTGTAAAAAAAAGCGATCAGCTGCTGCAAACTTATGCCGACAAGTTTTCAACGCACTATCTGTATCAGGAAAACAAGGGACCGGGACTGGCACGTAACAACGGGGCAGGCTGTGCCTCGGGACGTTGGCTGCTGTTTTTAGACTCGGACTGTCTGCTGCACGATAATTACCTGAGACTGGTGGCTGAGGAAGTGGCGAGTGAGGATTTCGATTGCTTTGGGGGGCCGGATAAGGCGCATCCTTCTTTCAATACCATTCAAAAGGCC
>DUOK01000004.1 GCA_012838865.1 Bacteroidales bacterium
GCTACGTCCATGGGACGCTTTATTTGATCGCCAAAGCTGTATTTCTCCTTCTTTGTTTTACCCAACCGTTCGTCTCGGGTAAATATTTCTTTTATTCTTCCTTTGGGGTAATAATGGAGGCTTTCTGTTAGGATTTTTTCTTGGGTGAGACTGAAGGCGTATTCGAATTCGATACCGTTGCTGATAAACCGGATAAAATAGCTGCTGGGCTTTTTATTGCAGGCATCGAATTTAAAGGGTTGGAAGTTGTAGATGGTGTCTTCGTTGTGGTGATGCGATTCAAAAACAAGGGCATTGCAAAAGCGTATGGCTTTGATGATATTGCTTTTGCCCGAGGCGTTGGCTCCGTATATGGTCAGTGTTTTTAGTATTTGGGTGCTTTTAAACTGGAACAAATTGTTGGGCAGCGCTCTGGCGTTGGCCGATTTGAGATTGGCGGCTCTAAAATCGATCGTAACAGGTGCTTTTATGGAGAAAAAATTACTTATGCGGATCTCTAGTACCATTTTATTGCTCGTTTTTGTAACTGTTTTTCAAATTTAAGCAATAAAATCTTATTTTGATTTGTTTTGCATTAAAATTTTAAGCCAGTTACTTTATTATCCATTTTGCTTTACATATTTATAACATTTCTTCCTTCTTGGCGTTATTTTTGATAGTTTTGGTGTTCAAATTTGTGTGGATTATGACTAAACGAATTTTTATAGCGGCATTGTTTTTTGCTGCCTTTGGCCAGGCTGCTTTGCAGGGTCAACAAAGTTTGGAAAAGGATCAGCCGGAGCGTTTGTATGAGGAGGGGATGCGGCAGTACGAGCGGGGCTATTATGGTCAGGCTCGTGAGTTGTTTAACCGGGTGCGGACGGAGGTGCCGGAGGGTTTGGGTGCTTTGCGCTCGGATGCGGCTTTTTATGAGGGGATGGCGGCTGCTGAACTGGAGAACGGTGATGCGGCTTTTTTGTTGGAGCGCTATCTGGAGGAGTTTCCGCAGAGTGTGCATTTGTCGCACGCGCGTTTTCGCCTGGGGGAACTGGATCAGGACCGCAACCGTTCGCGCCAGGCTTTGCGTTGGTTTGAGCGGGTAGAGCCGATGGAGCTGGACCGTGAGGTTCGTCTTCGTTACTATTACAAGGCGGGCTATGCTTATTTTATGGAGGACGACTATGCGACGGCTTCGCGTTTGCTGGCAAACGCGAAGGAGATTCCGGGTAAGTACTGGGCGCCTTCTAACTACTATTATGCGCACATTCAGTATGAGCGGGGGGAACATGAGGCGGCTTTGCGGACCTTTGAGCGCTTGAAGGATGAGCGGGGTTTTAAGGATGTGGTGCCTTATTACATTGCGCAGATTTATTACATGCAGGAGGATTACGATAGGGCGATTGAGTACGGTACGCCGCTGATGGCGGAGGCCAAGGGGGTGATGCGTACCGATTTGGCGCGGGTGCTGGGCGATTCGTATTTTGCTAAGGAGGCGTATTCGCGGGCCATTCCCTATTTGTCGATTGTGGTGAGGGAGACGGAGACGCCGCGGCGGGAGGATTATTACCACCTGGGTTTGTCGTACTACTTTGAGCAGGATTATGCGCAGGCGGCGACTTATCTGGCGCAGGTGACTTCGCAGGAGGAGGATGAAATGACGCAGAATGCCTATTACCATTTGGGCGATTGTTATTTAAAGACGGGCGATAAGAAGAATGCGCGGGTAGCCTTTGAGGCGGCCAACCGCTATGCTTTTGATATGGCGATTAAGGAGGATGCGATGTTCAATTTTATTAAGTTGAATTATGAGCTTTCGTTTTCGCCTTTTAATGAGATTGTGACTTTGTTTTTGCAGTTTGTGGAGGAGTTCCCCAACAGTAAGCATGTGGATGAGGCGTACCGTTATATGGGTCAGGCTTTGCTGACTACGAAGAATTACCGCCAGGCTTTGGAGGCGATGGAGCGCATTACGCATAAAAATGCGGAGGTGTACCGGGCTATGCAGCGGGTGGCTTATTTTCGGGGACTGGAGTTGTTTACGAATTTGCAGTTTACGGAGAGTATTGGGCTGTTTGACTACAGTTTGAAGTACGGCACCTACGATCGCGACATTAAGATGGGTGCCTTGTATTGGCGGGCGGAGGCTTTGTACCGCCTGAATGATTTTGCGCAGGCGGGCAATGGTTATGTGGCGTTTTTGCAGTCGCCGGGTTCGCGCAATATGCCGGAGTTTGCGAAGGCACACTACAATTTGGGTTATGTGTATTTTAAGCAGACACGTTATGCGGAGGCGCGCAGTTGGTTCGAGCGTTTTGTGAACAACAGCGGCAATGCGCCGGCGGCGATGCTGGGGGATGCTTACAACCGTTTGGGGGATACTTACTTTTTGGTGCGTGACTTTGCGAATGCGCAGCGTTGGTACGACCGGGGGGCGGCGAGCCCCGAAGGCTCGCCGGATTATGCGATTTTTCAGAAGGCTTTGGCGATGGGCATCGGTCAGGATCATCGGGGTAAAATCCGTCAGCTGGATGTGCTGATCAATCAGTATCCGACTTCGCCCTATGTGGACGATGCGTATTACGAGATGGGCCGTTCTTATGTGCATTTGAATTTGCTGGACGATGCCATCCGCAGTTACAAAACGGTGCGGGATCGTTTTCCGCGCAGCAGTTTTGCGCGTAAGGCGATGCTGCAGCTGGGTCTGGTGTATTACAATGCGGAGGATTACGACAATTCGATGGTGTATTACAAGCGGGTGGTGAATGAGTTTCCGGGTACGCAGGAGGCGGAGGATGCCTTGCTGGGCTTGCGTAATGTGTATATGGATCAGAACGATGCGGATGGGTTTATTCGCTATACCAACCAGATTGGTGGTTTTGCCCGCGTGGATGAGCGGGAGCGGGACAGTCTGACTTTTGTGTCGGCCGAACGCTTGTACATGGGTGGCGATTGTGAGCGTGGACTGGTGCAGCTGGATAATTATTTGCGGGCTTATCCGCAGGGTCGTTTTGTGTTGAATGCGCATTTTTACCGGGCCGATTGTGCGTATCGGAAGGGGGATGTGGATGCGGCTTTGACTTCGTTTGAGTTTGTTACGGGTCGCGGTAAGAGTATGTTTTCGGAGGATGCGCTGAAGTATGCGGGTCAGATTCATTTTGATAAGGGCAATTTTGTGGATGCCCTGGGTTATTTTGAGCGTTTGGAGGCGGAGGCCGATTTGGAGGAGAACCGTCAGGAGGCGGTGATTGGTCAGATGCGGGCCTTGGCGAGGATGGATAATCCGGCAGCTGCGGTAAATGCGGCCGCTAAGGTGATGGGTAATGCTCGGATGGCGCCGGAGGTGGTGCGTGAGGCGCGTTACCTGAAGGCGGGTGCGCATTTGAAGTTGGCGCAGCGCGAGGAGGCTCTGAAGGAGTTTAGGGTGCTGGCCGAGAATACGAGCAGTATGGAGGGGGCTGAGGCGAAGTATCGGGTGGCGCAGCTGCTGTACGATGCGGGCGACAAGGCGGCTGCGGAGCAAACGATTTTTGAATTTGTAAATATGGGTACGCCCCACCAGTACTGGATGGCCCGGAGCTTTATTTTGCTGTCGGATGTGTATGCCGATCGTAAGGAGTATTTCCAGGCGGTGCAGTATTTGGAGAGTCTGTTGGAAAACTACCAGGGTAAGGAGGAGGATGTGCTGGAGACGGCACGTCGGAAGCTGGAGGAGTACCGTGGACGTGTGGAGCAGGCGGCACCTGCCGCTGCTCCTGCAGCACCGGCTTCCCCTTCTGCGCAGGCCGTACCGAATGGACGGTCAGCGGTGGCAGCTCATCCTGCTCAGTTATCGGCAACAGCTCCGACTGGTTTGACTTCGTTGGCGGTCCCGGCTGGTCAGCCATCGGCAACAGCTCAGGCAGTTCAGTTTTCTGTGGCCGTGTCGACTGGTTATCCATCGGTGGCGGTCCCGGCATCTTCTCCCACAGCGGTTTAAGCCCTTGGGAGCGCCTTGTTTGTGGCTTTAATTTTAGTTTGTAATTGCTAAGTTTAGGATATGACGACTTTCAGGTTTTTGACGATATTTTTAGCCGGCAGTGTATTTGCCGGGGTGCTTCACGCCCAGGAGGCGCAGGTGGAGGAGATTCCGCAGGGGTCGATTAATCAGGATGTTCGGGTGGTGCGGGAGTACAACCCTACGGTGTCGGATGCTTTTAAAATTAATGAGATGCCTGAGCAGGACGATGCCGGGGTGCCTGTGCCGGAGTTTTCGTACCAGTTGAGTGGTCGTGCCCTGGTGGGGGCGCCGGAAGTGGTGCCTTTGATTCCTGCCAAAATGGCCAGGGAGCCGCGTGCGGAGCTGATGAATTCCTTTGCTGAGGGCTGGCTGGGCAATTATAATCTGGTGGGGGGCCGCTTGCTTTATAATATTGTGCAGAATGAGAGCTATGCTTTGGCCTTGCGGGCGGGACATGAGTCGTCGCTCGGCGATATTGAGGTGGACGACAGTGATGAGGATGCGGACTACCACCACACGACGGCGGGGCTGTATATGCGTCACTTTTTTAAGCGCAACAAGACTTTGCGTCTGGATATGGATTTCAGCAATTTTGCTTACCGTTATTACGGGTCTTCGAAGTTGGATGCCACAACGCCTTATGTGCCGACTTATCCGGGTTCTGTACCTCCCGCGCCCGGGACGGTTGATGGTGCGGAGTTGCTGCCCGACCCGAAGCAGCACCAGACGGCTTTTGATTTGTCGCTGGGCTTTGGCAATCAGATACTGGACGGCAAGGGTACGCGCTACGATTTGATGATGGGCTACGGTACTTTTGGTAATGCTACGGGGGTGAAGGAGAATGCCTTTAATTACCGGGGCGATTTTGATTTTGTGATGGGTGAGGTGGGTGTTCGGCTGGAAACGGCGATGCAGCACGCCAGTACCAATGTGCCTTCGGGTGAGATGCCTTATTTGTACGATTTTGCGAAGCGTCAGCAAACACTGGTGCAGGTGAATCCTGCTTTTGTGAAGCGGGGCAAGAAGGCGGGTCTGAAGATGGGATTGCGTCTGGCGGCTGAGTTTGATGAGCTGGAGGACAATGTGTATGTGTCGCCCGATGTTTCGGCTGACTTGTTGGTGGCCGAGGGGGTGTTGTTTTTAGAAGGGGGCATAACGGGTGAGATTATGCCTTCGACTTACCGCGGCATTATGGAGGAGAATCCCTATGTGTCGCCCGATTTGGATGTGAAGACGGCCTTTCACGGGGTGCGCTTTTTTGCGGGGGTAACGGGTAATTTTACGCAGGAGACTTCTTTTACGGCCCGGGTGGCTTACAATGTTTTTCACGATGAGCACTTTTTTGTGAACCGCAGCTTCCAGCCTTTTGGGTCGACTTCGGGCTTCGACCGGGTGCACAACAATATGTTTGAAGTCTTGTACGATGATGGTCGCATGCTGGAGGTCTCTGGGGAGTTTAAGCTGCGCTTTTCGCAGCAGATGGATATGTTGCTGAAGGGGACTTACTACGGCTGGGACCTCGATTCGCTGGAGCATGCTTACCACAAGCCGGATATGAAGGTGGGCTTTAGAATGAATTACCGCTACGATGAGGCTTTGTCGTTTTTTGCCGGCATAAACTTGCTGGGCTCACGTATGGCCAAGGTGCCGGGTCTCGAGAACGGAGAGGATGCGCTTTCGTTGAAGGCGGTGTACGACTTTAACCTGGGGGCGCAGTATCGACTGAACAGTCGCTGGAACTTCTTTGGGGAGCTGAACAATGTGATTGCGTCTCGTTATAACAGGTGGTACGGTTACCCGTCGTTCGGGATAAACGGTCGTGTTGGGGTGGGGTATTCGTTTTAGGGCCTGTGGCCCTTGCGGCTACCGCATGGGGCGGGGGCTACGCACGTCCCAGGGTTGAAGTCCACGGCCTTGGGGCACCCGTGCCCCAAGGCTGTTGGTTGTCAAAGAAGAGGAGGTCTGTGACCAGACAGATCGAGGCGGAGCCTCGAACGGGACTTCAGTCCCGTTTTCTACACGTGCCCCTGCGGGGCACACCGATTATTCTTAATAATGGCCCAGGACTTCAACCCTGGGTGGCCTTGTGTGTCGGCCGGCTTTATATATCTAATTTAGCTGCTTTAGCGGTAGATGCGTTGGCGGTTGAGGGCCTGGCGGTAGCGGGCGGCGTTGATGTTGTGCTGCCGCAGGGTGCGGGCGAAGGCGTGGTAGCCGGAGAAGTCGTCTTTGGCGCACATGTAAAGGTACTGGTGCTTTTCGTGTTGGAGTACGGCGTTGATGCCGCTGATGGAGGGCATGCGGATGGGACCGGGGGGGAGTCCGGCGTGCAGGTAGGTGTTGTAGGGGGATTCGGTCTGGAGGTCTTTGGTGAGGATGCGGTTGACGGTGAAGTCGCCGATGGCAAATTTGATGGTGGGATCGGCCTGCAGGCGCATGCCGCGGTCGAGACGGTTGAGGTAAAGCCCCGCTACACGGGGCTTTTCGTCCTCGCGAATGGTTTCTTCATCTACTATGGAGGCGAGTGTGGCGATTTGCAGGGGGGTGAGGCGCAGCGCGTCGGCTTGGCCGAGGCGTTCTTCGTTCCAAAATTTGTGGTATTCGTTGTGCATCCTTTCGATGAAGGTTTCGGGACTGGTGGTCCAGAACATTTGGTAGGTATTGGGGAGGATGATGCCCAGTATGGTGTGGGGGGCTGCGTCGTATTGGGACAGGAGGTCGGGGTCGGTGAGGGCTTGCAGGAAGGCGAGGGAGTCGGGTTCGAGGCGTTTGGCGAGTTGACCGGCCAGCTCGTTATGGGTGCGTATGTTGTTGAATGTTACGTTGATGGGGCTTTGGAGTCCGGCACGCAGGAGGTTGACGACTTCGTTGTTGCTCATGCCGTTTTTGAGGAGGTAACGGCCGCCACGGGGGCGGTTGTGGTAGCCTTTGCGACGGGCTACCCAGGCGAAGTCTTTGAGGTTATCGATGGCGCCGCTGTGCTTGAGGAGGGCCATGACTTCTTCGAATTCGGGGTTGCTGGGGATGTAGAGTTCGACTTGCTGGCCTTGGGGGGCTTGTACGCTGGGGGCAAAGATGCGGTTGTAATAGCGGAGGGCCAGGAGTAGGGCTACTGCCAGTAGGGCGGTGACGATGAGTAGGGCGATGATGGCTTTTTTGTTGATGCCTTTATTTGGTTTTTTGATGGCCATAGTGCTTGATTTTGATTTTGTGGGTACAAAGAAAGTGATTTTTTTTTGCAGCTGTTTGTTTTTTTATTGTTGGCGGATGGAAGGGGGTTGGTGCCAGGTTGTTGGATGTGTGTGCTGGTGGCTTGTGGTGCGAATTTTGTAGTGGGGCGGTGTTGAATAATACCCGGTGTTGGGTTATCTTTGGACAAAATTTGATGTTATGAACGGAAAACTTGTTTTGGTATTGGGTGCTGCTGCTTTGGTGTTGTCGTCGTGTGCGAGTCTGCGCAAGGGCAGCAGTCGATTTGACAGCAGTGATTCGCTTTATGTTAAGGAAGAGCCTGCCAAGGTGGAGGTTCGGGAGTCGATGAATGTTAATCAGGTGGCGGATGCAAGGCCTGAGCCTGCTCCTGAACCGGCTATTGTGGTGCGGGAAGAACGGGTTACGCCGGTTGAGCATACGGGTCCCTCGTACCGGTATTACATTATTATTGGCTCTTTTCAGGTGCTGGACAATGCGCGGCGCTTTAGAACGCAGCTGACGGAGGAGGGCTTTACGCCGATGATGCTGGAGAGTGAGCACGGCTTTTTCAGGGTGTCGGTGGCTTCGTACAATGATGAGTTGGAGGCGCGTGCCCGTTTGGCGGAGATTCGTCGCAACTATACCCAGTACAGCGATGTGTGGCTGTTGATAAGTATGTAGGGGCCACTGGTGTAGAATTGTATTTGTTTTTTTATAAAGAATTTCTTGTATAAAGTTTTGAGCATGTTTGTACCTGTTAATTTATCGGAGAGGGTTTTTTATGTGGGGGTGAACGACCGCCGCACGCATTTGTTTGAGAATTTGTGGCCGCTGGAGCGAGGGGTGGCTTACAATTCGTATGTGATTAAGGATGAAAAAGTGGCTTTGATCGACTCGGTGGAGATTGGTCAGGTGGATAAGTTTTTAAAGAAGGTGCGGGCTGTGATTGGCGACCGTCCGGTGGATTATCTGGTGATTAACCACATGGAGCCGGACCACGCGGGTGCTGTGCAAATTTTGACGGAGCTTTATCCGGATATGAAGCTGGTGGGCAATAAGAAGACGATTCCGATGGTGGAGGGCTTCTTTGGCATTAAGGATAAGTTTGTGGAGGTGGCTGAAGGGGACGTTCTGGAACTGGGGGCTACTTCTTTGCAGTTTTTTATGGTGCCGATGGTGCACTGGCCCGAAACGATGGTGAGTTACATGAAGGAGGACAAGATTTTGTTCTCGGGCGATGCTTTTGGCAGCTTTGGTACGCTGGACGGGGGCATTTTTGACGATGAGGTGGATTTTGATTCGTTTAAGGAGGAGATGCGTCGTTACTACTCGAACATTGTGGGTAAGTATGGCAGTCCGGTACAGAAGGCGCTGGCTAAGCTGGAGGGGCTCGACATTGCCATGATTGGGGCTACACACGGTCCGGTTTTGCGCTCGCACATTCCTGAAATGATTGCGATGTACGATGCCTGGAGTAAGTATGAGGCGGAACCCGGTGTGGTTGTGGCCTATGCTTCGATGTACGGACACACGGAGGAGATGGCCGAAGTGGTGGCCCGTGAGTTGGCTGTTAATGGCGTGAAGCACATTAAGATGTACGATGTTTCTAAAACGCATGCTTCGTACATCATCTCGGATATTTTTAAGTACAAGGGCGTTGTTTTTGGTAGTCCCACCTACAGCAATGAGTTGCATCCGAATATGGAGGCGCTGGTGAATAAGTTGGAGCACATGGGGGTGAGCAATCACTTGCTGGGTGTTTTCGGCAGTTTCTCGTGGGCGGGTGCTGCGGTGAAGCGCTTGACGTCTTTTGCTGAAAAGGTGAAGTGGGAGTTGGTGGCCGACCCGGTGGAGCAGAAGTTTGCTTTGGGGGATAAGTTTGAGGCTTGTCGTGCGATTGGTCGCGCGATGGCGGAGAAGGTGCTGAAGTAGCGGGAGAGGGTCGGCCCAAATCCCAGGACTGAAGTCCTGGGTGATGATTGGGAGGAAGTGGTCAGGCGCGGAGCGCCTGTTCTGGAAAGTGGACTGAAGTCCACAAGGCGGCGGAGCCGCCTAAATAAGAAAAGAAACAAAAAAGGGGCCTGAGCCCCTTTTTTTGTTTCTTCCTTTCTTCCTTCCTTTCTTTCTTCCTTCCTTCCCTATCGGCCGTAGTAGTCGTGCATTTCTTTGCGGATTTGCTGGATGGCGTCGTTGAAGTAGAGGTTGAGGTCGCGGCCTACGTTTTCGATGAGGTGGCGTCCGAGCTCGAGGGCGGGGGCTTCGGGTTTGATGTTGTTGGCGGTGGTGTTGATGAGGCGGATGAGGCCTTCACGGGCGGCTTTTACTTTGTCCCAGGTGGTGGGACTGACGTAGAGTTGCATGGCGAGGTTGTGGTCGAACTCGCTGCGGATGATTTTGAGCAGGTGGCTCTGGAACTGGAGGGTGGTGAGGTTGTGGCGTTGTTCGCGCAGGATGAGGGATTGGGGGTTGAGGCGTTCCATGAGCAGGATGAGGCGCTCGTAGGCTTGCATGCGCAGGCGCATGAGTTCGGTGCTTTCTTTGATGCGGAGTTCGTGCTGGCGGCGTTTCTGCTCCTGGCGCATAAATAGGTACACGATGATAAGGGTGATGAGGCTGGTCAGTATGGTGGGCAGAAAGATGGTCCAGGTTTCCATGTGCTGTGTGTTAAGTGTTTTTATGGATGGAGTGGGGTGTCTTTTTGTGCTTTGGGTTTTGCGTTTTGTGCTTTGTGAACTGCTGTAGGTTTACAGCAGTTCGTCGAAATTGATTTCTTCTTGAGGTGCCTCGGTCAGGCGGGTGTCCTGACAACGTACGGTGCGTCCGGGGAATTTTTTGATGAGGTTGTAGTTGTGGGTGGCCATGAGGACGGTTTTGCCGTCGTTGCTGATTTGATGCAGCAGTTTCATGAGGTCGTCGGAGGTGTCGGGGTCGAGGTTCCCGGTGGGCTCATCGGCCAAAAGGAGGTCGGGTTTGTTGAGGAGGGCGCGGGCGATGGCTACGCGCTGCTGCTCGCCGCCGGATAGCTGGTGGGGCATTTTGTAGCCTTTGTGTACCATGTCGACTTCGGAGAGGACTTCGCGGATGCGGTGGTCCATTTCGGTTTGGTTTTTCCAGCCGGTGGCGCGGAGTACGAACAGGAGGTTGTCGTAAACGTTGCGGTCGATGAGGAGCTGGAAGTCCTGAAACACGATGCCCATGCGACGTCGGAGTACGGGTACTTCTTTTGTTTTGAGTTTGTTGAGCTGGTAGCCGGCTGCGAAGCCGGTGCCTTCGCGTAGGGGGATTTCGGCGTAGAGGGTTTTTAGGAGGCTGGATTTGCCGCTTCCTACGCGTCCGATGAGGTAGAGGAATTCGCCGGGACGTACCTGGAAATTGACGTCGCGCAGGATGATGTGCTCGTCTTGACGTATGAGGGCGTTTTCCAGTGCTACTATGTGGCCGTCGTTATTGACGGTGGTGATTTTTTTTTCTTTTGCCATGTTGCCGGGTGATTTTGGCACTAAGATAATTCTTTTTGGGGAAAGTGCCAGCGGGGGGCAGGTCGAGGACTGGAGTTTGCGACGCACAGGGCCTCCCAGGGTTGGAGGCGTCCGACGCACAGGGCCTCCCAGGGCCTCCCAGGGTTGAAACCCTGGGTTATTATTGGGAGGAAGTGGTCAGCCCTTTGGGCTGTTCTGGAAAGCGGACTGAAGTCCGCGGCATTGGGGCACCCGCGCCCCAATGCTGTATGTCGGCAAAGAAGATAAGGTATATGGCCAGCTGTATCGAGGCTATGCCTCGATCGGGACTTTAGTCCCGTTTTCTAAACGTGCCCCTGTCAGGGCACACCGCTGCTTCTCAATCATAGCCCAGGACTTCAGTCCTGGGTGGCCTTGTGTGCCGGCCTGGTTATGATTGGAGGAAGAAATCTCCCGGCCGGGTCTGTTGTTTGGCTATGTTTTATAACAAAGATTTTTCCTTATCTTTTGTGTGGTTTTAGTAGTTAATAATCCTACTTTTGTGGGCATTAGTCGATTTTTAATAATTATTTTTTGATATGAAGCCAACACATATTGAACACATTGGTATTGCTGTGAAAAGTCTTGATGAGGCTATTCCGTTCTATGAGA
>DUOK01000054.1 GCA_012838865.1 Bacteroidales bacterium
CAGTCTCAACGACCGCTTCCCCACGGTGCACCGCAATCTGGCGTTGGCCTATTACAACAAACAAAATAAGCCCGAAGCAGCACTGCAGGCACTGGAAAAAGCTTTTGCCCTGGCGACCACCGACGCCCGCGTGCTGATGGAACTCGACCAGCTCTACAAAAAATGCAACAAAAGTCCGCAAGAGCGATTGGCCCTACTGCAGAAACATCCCGAACAGGTGGCTTTCCGCGACGACCTGTTTCTGGAGTTGATCAGCCTCTACAACCTCACAGGAAAAGCGGATAGGGCCCTTGCGCTGTTGCTGCAACGCCGCTTTCACCCCTGGGAGGGTGGGGAGGGTAAGGTAACGGGACAGTACCTGCTGGCCCGCACCCAGCTGGCCCAAAAGGCCCTGCAGCAGAAAGATTACCCGTCGGCCCTCTCCCATCTTGAAGCCTGCTTTTCCTACCCCCACAACCTGGGGGAAGGCAAATTGCCCAATGCGCTCGAAAACGACACCAATTACTGGCTGGGCATCATTCACCAGGCTATGGGACAAAGCGCTGAGGCCATAAGCTGTTGGGGAAAGGCTGCCCAGGGCAACATCGAAGCCTCTGTAGCCCTCTATTACAACGACCAGCAGTCCGACCAGCTCTTTTATCAGGGACTGGCCCTCCGGGCCCTGGGCAGGGAAGAAGAGGCGCGCAGCCGTTTTTTCAAACTGCTTAAATACGGCGAAAAGCACCTGTTTATCCCCTTTAAAATGGATTATTTTGCCGTTTCTCTGCCCGATTTACTTATTTTTGAAGAAGACCTGCAAAAAAGGCAGCTGCAAAACTGCCGTTATTTGATGGGACTGGGACTGCTGGGACTTGGACAAAAGGAGAAGGCCCGGACGCAACTGAAACAAGTGCTATCTGAAAACCGCTACCACCAGGGCGCCTGGCTGCATCAGCAACTTTTAGACCTTTAAACACAAAGCAACGGACAAAAATCCAAGGATATGAAAAAAATACTAATGGGAATGGCAGCCGTGTTGCTGCTGGGCACTTTGGCTTGTCAGCAAGCCAAAGAAACAACCATAGATCTTTCAGGAAGCTGGAACTTTCGCCTGGACGAAGAAGATAAAGGCGAAGAGGAACAGTGGTACAAGACCCGGCTTCCGGGAGAAATACAACTCCCCGGGGCACTCAGGGATTATGCCATAGGCCATGAACCGACCCTGAAGACCGACTGGACCGGCAGCATCTACGACAGCTCCTGGTACTTTAATCCCGCCATGGAAAAATACCGGCAAGCCGGCAACATCAAATTTCCTTTTTGGCTGACCCCCGTCACGCATTATAAGGGCATGGCCTGGTTTCAAAAGGACCTGGATATTCCGGCGCATTGGGCGGGAAAGGACCTGATACTGGACCTCGAAAGGCCGCATTGGCAGACCAAAGTGTGGCTCGACTCGGTGGTCGTCGGCAGCGACAACAGTCTTTCGGTGCCCCATCGTTTCACCATTCCGGGGCGACTGGTAAGCGCCGGACAACACCGACTCACCGTGCGGGTCGACAATGCCATTCGCGACATCGACCCCGGCATCAACTCCCACAGCCTGTCGGACCATACCCAGGGCAACTGGAACGGCATTACGGGCAGCATGAAACTGTTTCCTTTGGACGACATCCATTATAAACAAGTTAAGCTGAGTCCCAATTTGGCTGAAAACGCGCTGAAGGTGGACATCGAACTGAACACAGCTCCTTCTGAAGGACGTATCACCTTTAAACTGACCGGGAGCAACCACAGCCACAGTCTGTCGCCCCTGACCCTTGATTGGCCGGAGGGCCAGAAAAAAGCCTCCTTCAACATCGATATGGGAGCGGACTACCAGACCTGGAGCGAATTTGCACCTAATTTGTACGAAGCCACGCTGACCCTCGAAGACCAGGAGGGCCAGCAAATACAGTACAGCAGTCCCTTTGGCATGCGGGAGTTTACCCTGGGCGACAAGCATTTTACCATCAACGGCACCCCCACCTTCTTGCGGGGCACCACCGAATGCAGCGTTTTCCCACTCACCGGCTATCCGCCTACCGACGAAGCCTCCTGGGCACGCATCTTTGAGATTTGTCGAGACTTCGGCCTCAACCACATGCGCTTCCACTCCTACTGTCCCCCCGAAGCCGCCTTCCATGCCGCCGACAAGGCCGGCATTTACCTCCAGGTGGAAGGGCCAAGTTGGGCCAAGTATTCGGTGGAACTGGGCTGGGGACTGCCGCTCGACGACTACCTGATGGAAGAGACCCGGCGCATCATCGACACCTACGGCAACCATCCCTCCTTTGTCATGATGGCCTACGGCAACGAGCCCTCCGGCAACTATGTTGCCTACCTCGAGGACTGGGTGGACCACTTCAGGGCCTACGACAATCGATTTTTGTACACCGGGGCCTCCACCGGAGGCAGCTGGGCCATCATCAACAACAGCGACTTTTTTGTCCGTGCCCCACCCCGTGGTTTGGAATGGAACAAAAAACGTCCCGAATCGACCTTCGACTACCGCAACAAGACAGAAAACCTGGAACGCCCCTACATCACCTTTGAAATGGGCCAATGGTGCGTCTTTCCCAACTTCGACGAGCTGCCCAAATACACCGGGTCACTTAAAGCCAAAAACTTTGAGCTTTTTCAGGAACATTTGGGCGATCAGCACATGGGCGATCAGGCGCGGGACTTCCTTATGGCCTCAGGGAAACTGCAGGCCTCCAGCTACAAACAGGAAATTGAAGCCACCCTGCGCACCCCCAACCTGGCTGGCTTCCAGCTCTTGAGTCTGAACGACTTTTCGGGTCAGGGCACCGCCCTGGTGGGCGTGCTCGACGCCTTCTGGGACGAAAAAGGCTACATCAGCGCCTCCGAGTTCAGCGCCTTTTGCAATGAAGTCGTTCCCCTGGTGCGCCTCGAGCAATTCACCTTTGAAAACACCGATGTACTGGACACCTGGATCGAAATTGCCAATTTCAGCGGACAAGTCATCGACCCGGCCGAAGTAAGCTGGCAACTCAATACGGAGGATGGCGAGATTGCAGCCGAAGGAGTTTTTGCCGACCTCACCATTCCGGTAGGCAACGAACACCGCGCCGGTCGCATTCAGCTTCCGCTCGACTTTGTGCAAAGCGCCCAAAAGCTCCGGCTTTCGGTCACCCTGGACCAATACCAGAACCACTGGGACCTGTGGGTCTATCCCAACACTCCGATTCAGGAGCCTTCTCAGGATGTACTCCTGGCCAGCAAATGGACGCCTGAAGTGGAGAAAGCACTGAACGAGGGACAAAAAGTACTGCTGTTGGCTGCCGGGAAAGTAGAAAACGGGAAAGATGTGGTGCAACATTACAACCCGGTATTCTGGAACACCTCCTGGTTTCGCATGCGCCCGCCGCACACCACCGGACTGTTGATCCAGGACAGCCATCCCATATTCCATGATTTCCCCACCGATTACTACAGCGACCTGCAGTGGTGGGAGCTGACCAATCGTCAACAGGTGATGAACCTTGAAAATTTTCCCCGGTCCTTCCGCCCGCAAGTGCAACCCATCGACACCTGGTTTTTAAACCGTCGACTGGCCCTGCTTTTCGAGGCCAGAGTTGGAGCGGGAAAACTGGTGGTATGCAGTGCCGACCTGAGCAACAATCTGGAGCAGCGCCCCGCTGCCCGTCAACTAAGACACAGTATTCTGACTTATATGCAAAGTGAAGATTTCGCGCCCACCGAAGCAGTAGATGCGGCCATAGTTGGCGAATTATTCGAAGAAAAAGAAAGGGCCGTATGGCAATCCTATGTTAATGAAGCCCCCTAACAGACCTAAAAAATACGACAACATGAATAAACTTCTTATTTCGCTGTTCTTCGCCTGGGGGCTCACCCTCCAGGCGCAAAACAGTTACACGCTGTCCCTGCAACACCAGGCTGAAAGCATTCAGCGGGGACACCTCAACCTGGGCGGAACCAATCCCCAGGGCGATTCCATTGGGGTTAACAGTCACTACATCGAAAAAAACGGAAGCCCCTTCTATCCCATCATCGGAGAATTTCACTATTCCCGCTTCCCCAAGGCCTACTGGGAAGAGGAAATTTTGAAAATGAAGGCCGGAGGCATCAATACCATCGCCACCTACGTATTCTGGAATCTGCATGAAAAGCAGCCCGGAAATTTCGACTGGACAAAAAATCTGGATCTGCGCCATTTTGTAGAACTCATCCATAAAAATGAGCTGCAGGCCATTGTTCGTGTGGGACCATTTTGTCACGGCGAAATGCGTAATGGCGGCATACCCGACTGGCTTTACGGTCAGCCTTTCGAGATCCGCAGCAACGATCCGGGCTATCTCGACTATGTAGATCGCCTCTACGGACAAATTGGTCGACAACTGGAAGACCTGCTTTACCAGGATGGCGGTCCGGTAATCGGCATTCAGCTCGAAAACGAGTACCAACATTCGGCGGCCCCCTGGGAATGGGGCTATCCGGGAGGCAAAACCGAACGGACCGTAGCCAACCGCGATGCTGCTCAGGTGCACAATCAGATCACGGTGACCGACGGACAAAACCCCTGGTTCGAATACGGCAAGCTGCACATGAACAATTTAAAGCAGCTGGCCCAAAAAAATGGGCTGAATGTGCCCCTTTACACCGCCACCGGCTGGGGAAATGCCACCATCGTCGAGAAGGGCAGTCTCCCGGTAACTGCCGCCTACGCCTATCCTTTTTGGGCCAATCCCTATCCCTCTCCCTTCTATCTGTTTAAGGACATCAAGCACCAGCCCGATTACAGTCCCGTCAGCTACGACACCCGTCTTTACCCCTCTCTGTCGGCCGAAATTGGCCCCGGCATTCAAATCAAATACAGTCGCCGCCCCTTTGTCCCCTATGAAAGTGTGCTGCCGCTTATGGTACGCACCGTAGGCAGCGGCTCCAACGGCATTGGTTACTACATGTACCATGGTGGATCCACCCCGCAATTCGACGGCAAGTTTTACAACGAAGAAGCCAACGGCATTCCCCGCGTAAATTACGACTTCCAGGCACCCCTGGGTCAATACGGCCAGGCCCGGGAGCACTACCACGACCTGCGCCTGCTGCACAGCTTTTTAGACAGTTACGGTTCCGAGCTCGCACCGAAGACTACCCTACTGCCCCCCGAAGCCGCCACCCTGAAACCAGAGAACACCGAAACCCTGCGTTACGCGGTTCGCACAAAAGACAATGCCGGCTTCCTTTTCATCATCAACTTTCAGGACCATGCCGAAGTACAAAGCATCGAAGACGTAAGCATTGAGCTGGAAGGCGACGGGGAGTCCTTTCGCTTCCCCAGACAAGGCAGTCTCAACATCCCCAAGGCCACATCGGCCATCTTCCCCTTTAACCTTCCGCTCGGAGGCGCCACCCTTAAAACCGCCACGGTTCAACCCTTTACCGCCCTTAAAGGCACCAAGGGCTCCTACCATGTTTTCACCATGATCGATGGAATCGCCGCCGAGCTCAATTTCAGCAGCGAAACCAAAATCACCGGAAGCTCCAATGCCGACCTCACAAAGCACCTAGGCAGTCTGACAGTCAAACCCACAAAAGACGGCCCCTTCTCCTTCATGGCCAATGGCGAAAACATTCTTGTGCTGCCCATGAAAATGGCCCGAAACGCAGTGAAAGTAGGAGAACAACTCTACTTTTCGGAGGCACTTCTGCTCGACAACCAGGAAGGCCTGCAACTGATCAGCACGACTACCCACAACCTCATTCATGTATTTCCGCAAGGGCCGAACCATTTTGGTGCATCCCATGCGCAAATCAAAACAGAACGGCCCATAGCTAAAAACTTTTCGAGTTTCAGCGTTCACTTTGAAACGTTCACTCCCGAATACGAATGGGAGCAGGTAAGTGCTCAAAAATACCTCCTGCGCCTTAACACCGATTTTCATCACATCAACGACCTGATGGTAAGCATCGATTACGTTGGCGATCGCGGCTTGGCCTTCATCAACGGCAGCCTGCTCACCGATCACTTTTACCACGGCCGCCAATGGGAAATCAGTCTGAAAGCAGTAGCCCCGGAACTAGAAGAGAACAGCATCCTGTTTTTCTTCCACCCCATGTACGACGACGCCCCTTACCTAAAGGACATTAAGCCCCTCCCTGAATTCAAAGACGGCAAAGTACTGGAAGTAAAAGGACTCCAAATTGTGCCCGAGTACAAAACTCTTTTGGAAATATAAAGAGCAAACGCCCCCTTAAGTGCAACTAATAAACCCAAATGCCACAGTACAGAAAATAGCAAAGCAGAGGTCTGAAACACTACGCATTAACTATTGGAGCATTTACGAAACGATGGATCCACGTCGTAGTCGATAAAAAATGAACAGTTTACCCTGATACAACGCTTCCTACACCCAATCAATATATTCTTAATGAAATAAAAACGAGTTCAAAGTGCATCTATGATAGTGGTATTAAATGAGAAGAAGTTCAAGACGATTATATGATACGACAACATACCCATAGAAAACAAATTTCCTTTTTGAGCGAAGGGAATTTTTTTTATCAGGCGTTTAGCCTGGCGTTCAAAAACGGAAATGGTTTTAACATTAAAGCTCATTGAGAAAATCTTCAGCGTTTCGGGCTTGCACTTTGCCTTCTTTAATAAGCTTCATTTCTTCAACAGCTTCAGCCAGCTCTGTCATGAACAGTTTTTTGTTCCTTAAACGCTCCAGTTCGTCAAGGTCTTTTTGTATCTGCTCCCAATCTTTCATGGGAAGCTGCACGGCGCTTTTATGCCCTTTTGTGTCTGTAATATATTGTAAGTTCATAATTGTACCTAGATTGAGCGATTTGTGCAGAAAAAAATAAAAGACAGCTTGTTTATCACCCTGATA
>DUOK01000055.1 GCA_012838865.1 Bacteroidales bacterium
GGCTGGTAGCCTTTGCCGTATATCAAATCGGCAGCCTGTTTGTATAATATGAATTTTATTAAAGCCAAAAAGACAAGACTATGATACAGGACATTCTTACCTATTTGACCGTAACAGCCGCCATTGCCTACACCCTGTACAGTTTTTGGCGTGTACTTTTCAGCTCTAAGGCAGGAAGTGCATGCAGCAGCGGATGCAGCTCCTGCGGCAGCAAATCGGATCTGTTTGAAGAATTGGCACGTAAACAAAAAGGACCGATATCGAAAGCTGCTCGTCGCTCACTTGTGTAAACAGCAACAAAGCTACTAAGCAGGCACCAATGCTATAAACGGCCAGCTAAAAACAATCGCGATTTTAGATTTTGTTTGTATATTTGACGGAAATCCATCCAAAGAAATCAAACAAAATCCATAGTATGCGGAAAAAATCACTCCTTCTATTCCTTATCTTTTTGTTTGTCCCCACACTTGTATTAACAGGACAAGCAAAAAACTTTTTAAAACACTCCGCCGAAAACCCAATTACCATTGTGGTAGATGCCCACGATGAGCAAACGGTTCTATTGGCTGCTGAAGCACTTTCCAAAGATTTTGAAAGACTAAGCGGAACAGCTGCCAGGCTGGTCCATCGCTTTGACGAAAGCGGTACAGAAGCCATTATTGTAGGCAGTCTGTCATCCCCCCTCCTTCAACAATTAGAAAAAGAAAGCCGTTACCAAACCCAACTCAGCGAAGACCAGTGGGAGCGTTACAGTATTCAAAGTCTGAAAACTAAAATTGGCCCCATCCGTAAGGCCCTCGTAATTGCCGGCTCCGATAAAAGAGGTGCTGCCTACGGAATTTTCGACCTTTCGCAACAATTGGGCCTCTCGCCCTGGCACTGGTGGGCCGATGTTCGTCCCGAAAAAACCGATCAACTTATCGTCCCGGTCCTGAATAAAGTTTCCGAAAGTCCCACCGTCAAATACCGCGGCATCTTTTTGAACGATGAATGCTGGGGACTCAATCCCTGGGCCTCGTCCACCTTCGAACCCGAAGAAGGAAACATTGGTCCCGCCACCTACGCCGCCCTGTTCGAGCTGCTGCTGCGGCTTCGTGCCAACTTTATTTGGCCGGCTATGCACCCCTGCACCAATGCCTTTTATAAGAACCCCGACAATCCAAAAACCGCACAGGACTACGGCATTGTGGTTGGCACCTCCCACGCCGAGCCCATGTTACGGAACAATGTGGGCGAATGGGACCACGATCGGTATGGCGACTTCAACTTCTTCAGTAACCGCGACACAGTCCTGTCTTACTGGAACGAAAGAGTGGCGCAAAGTAAAGGCAACGAAAGTGTTTACACCCTGGGCATGCGTGGTGTACACGATTCGGGCATGGTGGGTGCCGGAAGTAGAGAAGAACAGCTTGCCGCACTTGAAAACATCATCGACGAGCAGCGCAAGCTGCTCGCCACCCACATCCATGCCGACCCTGCTCAGGTTCCGCAAGCCTTCACCGCTTATAAGGAAGTGCTCGACATCTACGATATGGGCATGCAGTTGCCCGAAGACATCACCCTGGTATGGCCCGACGACAATTACGGCTATATCAAACGCCTGTCCAATCCCCAAGAGCAAACGCGTAAAGGGGGAAGCGGCATTTACTACCACATTTCCTATTGGGGACGCCCCCACGATTACCTTTGGCTGAGCTCAACCCACCCCACACTTATTTGGGAAGAAATGATTAAGGCGTATCATTTTAATGCCCGCAACATCTGGGTAGTGAATGTGGGCGACTTAAAACCTCTGGAATACAACACCCAATTGTTTTTAGATATGGCCTGGGATGCCAAACAGTTCTCCGATCCTACCACGGTTCGTCGGCACCATAAGCAGTGGTATCAAGCCATTTTTGGCCAGGAAAGCGGCAGCAACATCCACGCCATGAAGTGGGATTATCATCAATTAAACTTTGAACGCCGCCCCGAATTCATGGGCTGGAGTCAGACCGAACCCACCCGCAAAGTAAACCCCACCGAATACAAGCATTACGAGGCGGGGGACGAAGCTGGTCGGCGACTCGAAAAATGGGCACAGCTCCAAAACAAAAGCGAGGAGCTGCGCAAGTCGATTCCACAAAGACTTGACGACGCCTATTTTCAGCTGGTGCATTACCCAGTAAAGGCCGCAGGCTACCTGAACCAGCGCATCCTGAAAATGGAAAAGGCCGAACGGTATGCCCGGCAAAACCGATTGGCAGCCAACCAGCTGGCATTGGAAGCACAGGCGGCCTACGACAGCATTGTTGCCCTTACCCAATACTACAACAACGAACTCTCGAATGGCAAATGGCAAGGCATGATGTTTCACCAGCCACGCAGTCTCCCCGTATTTGACATGCCGCCGCTGCCACAATGGACCTTCAACACCACAGCCCATTGGGGACTGGCCATTGAGGGTGACGAACAAATACGCCGCATTAAGGAAATCAAGGGCCCACAATACCTGCCCTCTTTCCATCGCCACACCCAACAAAGCTATTTTGTTGATATTTTTCTGACCAAAGACGAAGCGCTGGACTGGCAAGCCAGCACAACAGAGGATTGGATTAAATTGAGCAGCACCGAAGGCCGGCTCGATCCGGAAAGTGGATTGTTGCAGCAACGCATTTGGGTATCCATCGACTGGGACAAAGCTCCTGCCAGCGGGCGACCCCGCGGGCAGGTACGCATTGGCAGTTCAGACAAGCAGCACAGCTTGCAGGTTTACGTGAACAATCCCGCCACAAATCCCAAAACAGGGCAGCACATTTTTGCTGAAGACCGCGGCAACATCAGTATCTATGCCGAAAACTACAGCCGTCTTCACAACTCTGAAGCCTTTGGGTGGGAAGTACTGGAAGATTTAGGACATACCGGCGCCTCGGTCTGGGTAAACCCTCTTCAAACCAAGAAAAAGAACTTTGATCCTGAACTCAAAGACCCCTCCATACTGGAGTACGATTTTTATGCCGATAAAGGAGGAGAAGTCACCCTGCACATCTACACCCTTCCGGTACACCCCCTGCACGAACCTTACAGCAACCGCTTTGCAGTAGCCATTAACGACAACAAGCCGGTGGTGCTCGACCATCGCACCTATGGTCGCAGCGAAACCTGGAAAGAAAACGTATTGCGCAACAGTGCCATCACCAGCATCCCCTATACCCTGTCGGGAGCGGGCTTGCACACCCTTAAAATTCTGGCCCTTGATCCAGGGGTAATCATCGACCGCATCCTCATTGAACGCAAGGGAGCCGTGTCGTCCTATTCCCCCCTCACTGAAACCCGCATCAAATAAAACACTGAAAAACAAAACTATAACAACACAAGCACGGTTAACACCAAAAAAGGGCGACTCCGAA
>DUOK01000056.1 GCA_012838865.1 Bacteroidales bacterium
AGAATTGGGACTTGAGCGTTTGCGGATGTATGCGACCATCCAGAATCCTTTTGTGATGTTCAGCCCCTTTAATGATGAAACAGGTCTTGATCCGGAAACCAACTCTTATGGAGACGAAAATGCTGCTGTTACGACTCAGTATAAGCAAGGTTTGCTTACTGTCGGTACCAACTCACCCGCTACACGTAACTTCTTGTTTGGTTTGAATCTGACCTTCTAATATTGAATTTCTCTAAAAATTATCTTTATGAAAAGAAAGCATTTTAAATTATATCTGGGAATTGCGTTCCTCGCATCCTCCCTTCTGGCCTGCTCTGACATATTGGAGGAGCAGCCCCGAAGCATCTATGAGCCGGGCTTTTTCACCACTGAAAAGGGGGTGAATGGCGGATTGTCGTCGCTTTACGCGCATTTGCGTTATATTTATGGTCAAGGGTATTATTACAACACCACGCTTACCGGTACCGATGAATATACCTATGCGCAAAGTGCCGATGCCAACTTTAAGGACATGGACCTTTCAGGTGTGGGCAGTATTACCCCATCGAGCAGTCGTGCCGATGTGGTGTGGGGGGCAGCCTTCCCCAACATCAATACCGCGAGTGGTATTATTGAGAACGGTGAAGCTGTAGAAAGTGTTTCTGATGCTTTGATTGCTGAGGCCCGTTTTTTCAGAGCTTTTGATTATTTTCTTTTGGTTCAGACTTTTGGTGGTGTTCCCCTCGATTTGGGTGCAGGTGAGCTGAAGTTCAATAATTCACCGGTGCGCGTTTCTGTTCGAAACACCGTTCCTGAAGTTTATACCAAAGCCATTTTCCCCGATTTGTTGCGCGCCATTGAAGACCTGCCTGCAGAGCCACGGGTGACTGGTGGCGTGACCAAGAATGTGGCGCGTTTGTTTCTTTCCAAGGCTTATCTGACTTATGCCTGGTGGTTGGAAAACCCCAACAATGTACCTACTTATCCCGAAGCAGCCCGTCAGGATCCCGACGGACACAATGCAGCCTGGTACCATCAACAGGCCTATGATATTGCTTTGGACGGCATTACCAATCCCGGTCCCTATGCTTTGCAGGAAACCTTTTACGATTTGCATGCCGGTGCCAATGACCGCAACAGCGAAATGATGTTGTACGCCGATCACACCGAGGACAGTGAGTTTTACAACGCCTCCAGTCTGTCCTGGAGCAACGGCGCTGCGCCTGAGAACTTTGCCGCCTGGTTTGTTACCTGGAACTATACCAACATCTGGAGTGCCAAAGACGCTGCACGGACGGAGGATGTCAGCTCGGTACGGCGCGAGGCCGCTCAGGCTTATGGTCGCCCCTGGACCCGTATGGCACCCACCATTGGTGTGTTCACCAATACCTTTGCCGACAAAACCCTGGATTCACGCTACGACGCTACTTTTGTAACGGCTTTCCGTGGCAACTGGAAAAAAGATGGTGATGCTGAGGATGTTTTGTACAACGCCAACGGACTGCCCGTTTCAAATGGGGATGCCATTTTGAGCTTCCTCGACGAGGATAATGCCGCCGTGGTGTATCCCACCCAAACCGAGACTAAGGACAATCCGGGTTTCGACTACAGCAATGTAGGTGCCGGGACTTTGGCCGGACGAGCCGACTTTGTTATCGAGCCCAGTGCCATCAGTCGCCTGCGTTACCCGGGTTTGTGGAAGCTGGGTACCTATCGTACCGACAGTGGCGATGGTCTTGGTCAGCCCAACGGTGCATTGACCCGTCCCTTCTACATTGCAAAGTTTTCTGAGTTCTACTTCATTGCTGCCGAAGCCGCGGTTAAAGGAGCAACAACCGAAGCCGGTTATTCTGCCCGGGACCTGATCAACGTGATTCGTGCCCGTGCCGGAAAATGGAATTGGGACAACAACGGCAATGCTCCCAAGGTGGAGGACAACAGTGCGGCCATGGTGGCTGCAACCCCTGCTGAAATCACCATTGACTACATCCTGGAAGAACGTTCACGGGAGTATTTCGGTGAAGGATACCGCTGGTACGATTTGATTCGTACCCAGAAGTGGGAAGAATTCGCTGGTAGCTATCAGATCGCCGGAGCCGGTCGTCTCGACAACGAGGCCCAAACCATTACCCGTACTATTGAAAAGTACCATTATTTGCGTCCCATTCCTCAGGGACAGATTGATGGTCTGGAGATGACAGATGTGGAAAAAGCGGCGTATCAAAACCCCGGTTACAACTAATCTTTTCTCGATTGTTTTAGCTCAAGAGGCTGCCTTAAACCAGGCAGCCTCTTTTGTTTCCCAAACGCCCCGATTTGTCGACCCTCCAACATTTTTGTCTCCCTATTGTACAGATATTTCCCCTTTGGGGCTCGCATTTTACCGTAATTTCACACAGAAGCAGCAGGCAGGAGTGCTTGCTGCACAGTCGTTACTTTTATTATTTGGTATGATAGCTACAAAGAAGTTCTTTTTAGTCTGGTTGGACCAGCGCTTACTGCGGTTTGCGCTGATCATATTTTGTTTGTCTTCCGGATTCGGTCAGGGCTTAATGGGCCAGCTGCAGATGTCGTCCTTCTTTTCTGAGGGTATGGTGCTGCAGCGCAGTTCGCAGGTATCCGTTTGGGGTTATGCCGAAGCAGGGGCTGAAGTAAAAGTGGACTGGCGGGGACAGGCCTATGCCGCTCATGCCGAAGCCAACGGTCGTTGGCAGGTGGAGCTGCCCACCGGCAGCGCCGGCGGGCCTTATGCTTTGAGTATCCGCAGTGGGTCGGACTACAAACAAATTGAGGAGGTTTGGGTAGGCGAGGTGTGGTTGTGTTCGGGGCAGTCGAACATGGAACTGCCCATGGGCAGGGTAGCCCCGCGCTATCCCGAAGAAATGGCCGGCACCAACAATCCCGGGCTCCGCTACTTTGAGGTGCCCAAGACCTTTCGTTTTGAAGGACCCGACAGCCTCCTTCGGGAGGGGCAATGGCAAAAAGTGGACGCCCAAAGCATCGGGGAAATAGCTGCCGTCCCCTATTTTTTCGCTGCAGCCCTGTACCGTCATTATCAAGTGCCTGTTGGACTCATCAATGCCAGTTTGGGTGGCTCACCCGTTGAGGCCTGGATGAGCGAGGAGGCCCTGCGCCCCTTTCCCACACACCATCAGGAATTAAAAGAATATCAGCAAGCCGGTAAAATAGCCGCCATCGAGGCCGAGAATCGGTTTAACCGCGACGACTGGTACCGTCGCGTCAATCGGGAGGATCCCGGTCTCCAGGGTGCAGCTGCCTGGCATACGGGACAGGGCGACGATTGGACAAGCTTCGAAGTCCCCGGCTACTGGTCGGCCCCCGAAGGCGGTCTGCCCAACGGTTCGGCCTGGTTTCGGCGCAGCCTGGTTTTGCCGGCCGATTTTGATGCCTCGCAGTCCGCCGAGCTCAATTTGGGGCGCATTGTGGACGCCGATTCGGTGTGGATCAATGGCCATTTTGTTGGTACTACCGGCTACCAGTATCCCCCGCGTTGGTATGAAGTACCCGCCGGCGTATTGCAGGCCGGCCAAAACACCCTGGTGGTTCGCATCATTAACGAGAGCGGTCGCGGCGGCTTTGTGGCCGATAAGTCCTACTACCTTTTGGCCGGAGGCGATACCCTTTCGCTCGAAGGTGATTGGCAGTGGCGCAGAGGCGCCCAGCTGCCGCCCAAAAAAGGCGAGATCTTTGTCCGTTGGAAACCGGGTGGACTCTACAATGCCATGATTGCGCCCTTGCAGCCCTATCGCTTCAAAGGGGTCATCTGGTACCAAGGGGAATCCAATGTGTCCAGAGCCGAAGAATACTACGAGCTGTTCCCGGCTATGATTAAGGATTGGCGTTCTGCCTGGGACGAAGCCGACTTTCCCTTTTTGTTTGTGCAACTGGCCAACCTGAATGCCCCCTGTGCGGAGCCCTGTGAAAGCGGCATGGCCCGTTTGCGCGATGCCCAGGCCTCGGCGTTGGCCTTGCCCAATACCGCCATGGCCGTAGCCTACGATGTGGGCGAATGGAACGACATACATCCGCTGAACAAGCGCGATGTTTCGGAGCGTTTGGCCCTGGGCGCCCGCAAAGTGGCCTACAAGGAGGATGTCCTCCATTCCGGCCCCACCTTACAAAAGGTGGCCCGTAAAAAAAATCGTTTGGTTCTGACTTACTCTTGTGTGGGTGAGCAGTTGTTGGCCAAAGACGGCACTCCGGGCGGCTTCGCCCTGGCCGGAGCCGACGGAGTCTTTGTCAACGCCCGTGCCAAAATCAAAGGAAAGAAAGTCCACGTTTGGGCCCCCGGTATCGAAGCCCCCCGTTACCTGCGCTATGCCTGGGCCGATAATCCCGACAAAGCCAATCTTTACAATTCCGAGCAGCTCCCGGCCCTGCCTTTCAGCATTGAGCTGATCGACAAAGGTTTTAAGCGCTATTGATACAATTAGAAATTGAAGTTTATGAAAATCATCGCCCCCGAATCCTTTCAGTTTCGAAAAGGGATTTCCGATGCCCTGCTCAACAACGACGCAGCCGCTGCCCGGCCCGATATTGTAGGAGGGTACATTTACGGGGGTGGACTGGAGCCTTATCCTCTGGCACTGGTGAAGGGTAAGGAGCTTTGGATGACCGAGCATTTTGTCAATGAAGAGGGGGCCATCACCGAATGGAAGGAAGCCTTAAAGACCGCCAAAGAGATCCATGATTGTATGCTGGCCGATGTGAGTGCCTACGAGCAAGAGGGACAGATGGTTGTGGTGGTCCTTAATGAGAACGACAAAGCCGTTCAACTCGACCTGGAATTTGCGGATAGGGAAGTGCAGCGACTCGAGACCTATCTGACCAGCGCCCAGGTCGATTGTCTGGACATGGCCCAACACAGTCCCGTGGCCGGCGTTTTTGCCCTTGAATTGGCCCCCTCCTCGGTCAGCACCTATGTGTCCGTCGACTAAATAAGCAGAAAATATAATACAGTATAAACCATATCGTATGAACAGTATCTCACGTATCTCCGCTTTGATCTTGTTGCTAATAAGTTTTAGTCTGACAAGTTTAAGTGCCACACCCACCCACACCTTTGATGGGCCCGACTATCTGGTTGGTCGGACTGAACCAGGGGCCTTTCCGTTGATTGAAGCTGGTCAGGTGCCCCCGCTTTGGGTCGCCGCCAACGAACATGCCGGCGTACAAAGAGTAGCCAGCCACTTTCAAAACGACCTGACTTTGGTGAGTGGAACCC
>DUOK01000057.1 GCA_012838865.1 Bacteroidales bacterium
CATAAGTTTTACCGATAAACAGACTCAGTGCTTGGTGGCAAAGAGCTTTTTGACGAGATACAACAGTGTTTGGTACAAAATCTGGACATCGGTGGCCAGCGATTGCTTGTTCAGATACACCAGGTCGTAGATGGCTCTTTCGGCCATCTCCTCCAGGTTGTGCGCGTAACCATACTTGACCATAGCCAGGGAGGTGATGCCCGGTTTGATGTTGTTGATGAAAGGATAGTAGGGCAGGATTTTTTCGAGCTGTTTGGCAAAATGCTCGCGTTCCGGCCGTGGTCCAATCAGCGACATGTCGCCTTTTAGTACATTCCAAAATTGGGGGAGCTCGTCGAGATGGGTTCTTCGTAAAAAGTGACCAACAGGGGTTATGCGCCGGTCGTGATCGGGAGCGGCCAGTTGCGGCCCCTGTTCTTCTGAATTGGTATACATCGTACGGAACTTGTACAGGGTAAAGGGGCGCTTGTTTTTACCCCACCTTTCTTGCCGATACAAAACCGGACCTTCGGAACTTTTTTTTATGAGCCAGGCTAAGACGGGGAAACTGAGCAGGAAAAAGACCAGTCCCGGAAGTGCAGCCAGTATATCGAACAGGCGTTTACTGAGGCGGTATAACAGGTTGGCTTGCTGGGGGCGAACGGCAAGTGCCGTTAGGGGGGAGGCGGCCAGACCGACTCCGGCGTCTCCGCTTCCTTCAAAGCTCCAGGGTGCCAAACGCACCAACACCTCGCGGGTATCCAGTTGTGCCAGCAGCTGTTCTGTTTTTCGGGTTTTGTGTGAGTGATTCAGGATGATGACTTCGTCGATGGCTTGGTTTTGAACGACTTCGTGCGCCTGTTCAAAGCTCCCCAGCCAGGGAAGGTCCTGAATAATGGCGCAATCGTCCCTTTTTGAACAGCAATAGCCCGCTACGTTGAGATTGTTGACTTTTGTGTAGCGCATAATTTCTCGCAGGTAGGCCGGTGCCGGGGTTTTGTGAAATACCAGTAGTAAGTTGTGCTGCAGCCAGCCTCGCTTTACCAAACGACTTAATAGGAGGTGTATGAGGAAGCGCTGCAAGGCCAGGGTACTCCAAAAGGTGCCGGTGATGATGAGCAGTTTCAGCAGGAAGCGGGGGAAGGTGGTCAGCCATTCTTCTTCTACGGAAAGGAAGATGAAAATCCAGGTGTACAATAGGGCCAATATAACAAAGGGGCGTTTGAGCGAAAGTTCGCCAATGGAGGCCGTGTTGGTTTGATAACTGCCCCCGGCAGCAAAAAGTACAATCAACAAAAGGGCAGCGCTTAGCTCAGGTGATGGAAAAGGAAGTTGGCCCAAAACCTCCCTTAAGCCGGTAATGGACAAGATGGAGGCAAAGCTGTAAAGAAATACAACAATGAGGATAAAGTCCAGCAATACAGCGATCAGGCCGGGTAGTTTGCGTTTGAGAAAACGGGTAGACAACATTTGACTAAAGGGGTAAATATCTGCAATAGGTTTTTAGACTTGGTTCCTATTTACGTAGAACGATGGTTTTGGTTGCTTAGTATTTCGGGGGATTCTATCTTTGCACGGATGATACAGGATGGTTTCAGACAACAGGGGCTGCGTGCCCGACTGGTTCAGGAGTTGCGTCGGAAGGAGGCCGGGAATGAACGCGTATGGGAAGCCATGCAGCGGGTGCCCCGGCACTTGTTTTTGGACACCTCCTTCGGGCAATTTGCCTATCGGGATGTGGCCTTCCCCATAGGGGCGGGACAAACCATTTCTCAACCCTCTACCGTGGCACGTCAAACGGCACTGCTCGGTGCCGAGCCGGGGCAACGGATCCTGGAAGTGGGCACCGGGTCTGGTTATCAGGCTGCCGTTTTGGCCGAGCTGGGTGTCGAGTTGTACAGCATTGAGCGGCAATCGGCGCTTTATTCTTCCACCCGTGGGCTCTTACAGCAACTGGGCTATCAAGGCATCAAGTTGTTTTTGGGAGATGGCTACGAAGGACTGCCCCGCGAAGCCCCATTCGATGGCATTCTGGTTACTGCAGGCGCAGCTGTGTTGCCGCAAGAACTCTTGCGGCAGCTTAAAGTGGGTGGCTTAATGGTGGTGCCCCTGGGAGCAAAAGTGCAAACGATGACCCGCATTCGTCGTTTGAGTGAAAATGATTTTGAGCAGGAAACCTTCGGAGAATGTGCTTTTGTGCCTATGCTGGGTGGAATAGTGCGCCGGTAGTCCGATTTTTAAAACCAAAAGCAGGAAAGCGTGTTACTTTTATAAAAACAAATATGCAAGTAAAAACATTGACATTTAATCCTTTTCAGGAGAATACCTATTTGCTTTACGACAACTCTGGCGAATGCGCCATAGTGGATCCGGGGATGTTGGATGCCGGAGAGGAGCAGCAGCTTACTGCTGCGCTTGAAACGCTGCAACTGAAGCCCGTAAAGCTCATTCAGACCCATTTGCACCTCGACCATGTGTTTGGCACCCGTTATGTGGCAGAGACCTATGGTTTGGAGGTGGCGGCGCATGCCGATGATTTTTTTATGGTGGATCAGCATAAAGAATACGCCTTGAATTTTGGCATTCAGGTCAGTGCTAATCCGCCCATGCCCAAGGTGATTTTAAACGAAGGCGATGTGCTGCGCTTTGGTGAAACGGAGCTCCGGATTCTGCACGTACCCGGACATTCGCCCGGCAGCGTGGTTTTTTATCATCCGGAAACCCGGCAGTTGATTGGCGGTGATGTTTTGTTCCAGGGCAGTGTGGGGCGCACCGATTTGCCTGGCGGCAACCATGAGCAGCTGATTACCGGTATTCAACAAAAGTTGATGGTGCTCCCCGATGAGGTAAAAGTGTATCCAGGGCACGGTCCACTTACCACCATTGGTGCCGAAAGAGTCGGGAATCCTTATCTGTAGGCTGTGGCCTGCTTTATTCATAGGTTTTTGAGACTTGCTGCTTAAACAGCAATAAATAAGATATGAATATTGCGGGCTTGGTGCAGGTCTTGGTTTTTGCAGCGTGATTGTTGGGTTTTTTCTGTATATTCAAGCGTTGAATTTCACAGTTGTTTAACCTCATTTTGCTGCCTATGTCCCTCGATTCTTTTGCGCAACGCCATATTGGTCCCCGTCCCGACGACACTCAGGAGATGTTGAAAACACTGGGAGTGGAAACGTTGGACCAATTGCTGGACCAAACCCTGCCGGCTTCCATACGTATGCCTGCCCCTTTAAACTTGGGCGAAGGCCTAAGTGAAGCTGCTTTTTTGCAACGAATGCGAGAACTGGCTTCCAAAAATAAAGTCTTGAAGACCTATATCGGGATGGGCTATTATGGCACGCATACCCCTTCGGTAATCCTGCGTAATGTATTGGAAAATCCGGTTTGGTATACTTCCTATACCCCTTATCAGGCTGAAATTTCGCAGGGGCGACTCGAAGCCCTGCTTAATTTTCAGACCATGGTCTGCGAACTTACCGGCATGCCGCTGGCCAATGCCAGTCTGCTCGATGAGGCTACGGCAGCCGCTGAGGCCATGATTCTGATGTTTAATACCCGCACTAAAGTCCAACAGACGGCGGGTATTGATACCCTGTTGGTACAGGCCTCTGTTTGGCCACAGACCCGCGCAGTGCTGGAGACAAGAGCTTTAGGCTTGGGCATCAGGCTCGAGTTTGTCGCCGAAGCGGACTTGAACTTCGAAAAGGACCGGCATTTTGGTTTGTTGTTGCAGTATCCCGATGCCAGAGGCTGTCTGGACGACAGGCGCGCACTGGTGGAGCTGGTACACGGGGCAGGAGGCAAGGTTGCCGTGGCCACCGATTTGCTGGCGCTTACCTTAATTCAGCCACCCGGAGAATGGGGTGCCGATATTGTAGTGGGTTCCACACAGCGTATGGGCGTACCCATGGCTTATGGCGGGCCCCATGCTGCCTTTTTTGCCGTTCGTGAAGAGCTGAAGCGTCAACTACCCGGACGCATTATTGGCGTGAGTCGCGATGTGCACGGGAAGCCGGCCCTTCGTATGGCGCTGCAAACCAGGGAGCAACATATAAAGCGAGAAAAGGCTACATCCAATATTTGTACGGCCCAGGCCCTGCTGGCTACTATGGCCGGGTTTTATGCTGTGTATCACGGGCCCGATGGCTTACGCAGTATGGCGGCCAGGATACATGCCTTTGCCGGCTCTTTGTCCGAAGCCCTCGAGCAGATTGGCTTAACGAGACTGAATCCCGTTTTTTTCGATACCTTACATTATCGTTTGCCCAAAGGACCCTCTACCGAGAAATTGCGCAGCATGGCCCTTTCGCGCGGCATCAACCTGTTGTATACCGGAGTCAGCCAGTTTGGCATCAGTCTCGACGAGACCACCACCGCTCAGGATGTAAAAGATTTGCTTACGCTGGTGGCGGATTGTATCGGGGCGGAACAGCCCCAACTGGAATTGAAGGAACAGCTTAAATTGCCCGCAAATTTGCTGCGTAAAACAAAATTCATGCAACAGGAGGTGTTTCTACGCTACCGCTCCGAAACAGAAATGATGCGCTACATAAAGCGCCTGGAGCGCAAGGATATCTCTCTTGCCCATTCGATGATCTCTTTGGGATCCTGCACCATGAAACTGAATGCTGCCAGCGAAATGTTTGCCATAAGCTGGCCTGAGTTTGCTGCCCTGCATCCCTTTGTTCCGCTTGATCAGGCCCAGGGCTACCACGAAATGATGGCTGAGTTGCGTGCCGATCTGGCTGAGATTACCGGCTTTGCCGATGTGAGTCTCCAGCCCAATTCCGGAGCCAACGGCGAATATGCCGGCCTGATGGTGATTCGTGCCTGGCACGAACACCAGGGACAACCGGAGCGCGATGTGGCATTGATTCCCTCCTCTGCCCACGGCACCAACCCCGCCAGCGCAGTGATGGCCGGTTTGCAGGTCGTGGTGGTGGCTTGTGATGAGCGGGGAAATATTGATATGGCCGACCTGCGCCAAAAGGCTGCTGAGTTTAAAGATCGCCTGGCTTGTGTCATGGTTACCTATCCTTCTACCCACGGGGTTTTTGAGGCTTCCATAAAAGAGCTGTGTGAGCTGGTGCATGCCTATGGGGGGCAGGTGTACATGGATGGGGCCAATATGAATGCCCAGGTGGGACTGACCAGTCCCGGTTTTATAGGAGCCGATGTTTGTCATTTGAATTTGCATAAGACTTTTGCCATTCCGCATGGTGGGGGCGGACCAGGTGTTGGGCCTATAGCCGTAGCCTCGCATTTGGTCGACTTTTTGCCGGGTCACCCGGTCATCGATAACCGGCGTCCGGCTACCTTAACAGTTGCTGCTGCTCCCTGGGGCAGTGCGGGCGTTTTGCCCATTACTTATGGTTACATCAAAATGATGGGGGCAGAGGGCCTCACGCAGGCTTCTAAAATGGCCATTCTGAACGCCAATTATTTGGCGGAAGCACTGGAAAAGGATTACGGGATTCTGTATCGGGGCGAAAAGGGCCGCGTGGCCCATGAATTGATTCTCGAGTGTAGGCATCTTAAAGCAGCAAGCGGGGTTAGTGAGTTGGATATTGCCAAACGTTTGATGGACTATGGATTTCATGCGCCGACTTTGTCGTTTCCGGTACACGGGACGCTGATGATAGAACCTACCGAAAGTGAGAGCAAGGCCGAGTTGGATCGTTTCGTTGCGGCTATGCGCAGTATTCGGCGTGAAATTTGTGAATTGGAAGAAGGGGTGGCCGATCGGGAAGACAATGTCTTAAAGAATGCCCCACATACCCAGGAAGAGGTCGTTGCAGATAGTTGGAAGCATCCCTATGGGCGTGAGAAGGCCGCTTACCCGCTGGAATGGGTTCGGGAGAATAAGTTTTGGCTGACTGTGGGTCGGGTGGATGATGCCTGGGGAGATCGCAATTTGTTTTGCAGCTGTGACCCCTTAACCTAGTAGAATTGGGACGCATATTAATTGATAAATATATTTTAAAGCTTATGAAGTATCTGATTAGTGCAGTAGTGGGTTTTGCTTTGATGTTCGGGTCCCTGCAGGCTCAGGTCAGGGGCGTGAAGGAGGTGCCTTATGAAATTGCGCCCATGGTGGCGCCTTTTGAAATGCAGCAGTTAAAACGACCGGAATTCCCAAGCCGGGAATTCAATATTCGTGATTTTGGGGCTAAGGAGTCTGGTCCTCAGCGCAGTATTAAAAGTACTGAGGCCATTAACAACGCGATCCTGGAAGCCCACCGCAGCGGTGGGGGAAAGGTCATTGTTCCGGCCGGAGAGTGGCTTACCGGTCCCATCCACTTGCTCAGCAACATTAATCTGCATTTTGCAGAAGGCAGCAAGGTGTTTTTCAGTGAGGACAAGGAGGATTATTTGCCGGTTGTTATTCAGCGTTACGAGGGGGTAGAAACCTACAACTATTCGCCTTTGATCTACGCCTACCGGGTAAGAAATGCCGCCATCACCGGCAAAGGGGTGTTGGATGGACAGGCCAGGCATTGGCTCGATTGGTGGAGTGTTCAGCCACGAGCTACGGCCACCAGGGTGCCTCTGAGTCGCAGAACCAATTTTGGGAAAGGTTCGGGCAGCGAAGGTATGCGTCCTAATTTCATGGTTTTCTGGGAATCGGAAGACGTGTTGGTGGAGGATGTGACCGTTCAGAACGGACCAATGTGGAACATTCATCTGGTTTACACCAATCGCGCCATTGTACGTGGGGTTACGGTAAACAGTGTGGATTCGCATAATGGCGACGGTATTGTTGTAGATTCGTCGCGCGACATTTTATTGGAATACAACCACCTGGAGACCGGGGACGATGCCATCGTGCTTAAGTCGGGTTTTAATGAAGAAGGCCTGGAAATCAATATTCCAACAGAAAATGTGATTATTCGTAATTTTTCGGCTTACGATGTGCG
>DUOK01000058.1 GCA_012838865.1 Bacteroidales bacterium
AAATAGTGCTACTATGTCCATTTTTTTATCCCCTGTTCCTGGCAACAGCCTGGCTGCCCTCTGCCTTTTTATGCTTTGCACCTGGAACCATGCAAGCACCGCCCAATCCTCAAAAAGTACCCAGCCGGAAACCCTCAGCGCCAGTGACACAATACAATTGCTTGAAGTCACCATTACCGGAGGACTTTCTACCCGGGTTCGAAGAACCGGGGAGGCGCTTTTTACCGGAACCGCACTAAATGAGCAAGGACTGCAACTGAGCGGCATCTCCGGAAAAGGCAGCGTATACCACAGCATGGATCTTTTGCCGGGCATTGCTGTGGAGGGTCCGGATGCTTATGGACTTTCAGAAAAAAGCGTTCGAATGCGCGGCATACGCAGCAGTTTCAGTGGAATGACCATAGAGGGTTTTCCAAATTATGGCATTATGCCCATCGGCGCCCGCGACAACCTCTACGATATGGAAAATATGAACAGCCTTTCTGTTTACAAGGGAGCAAGTCCCGCCGACCTGGGAACCGCAACGGGCAGCAAAGGGGGTGCCATTGACCTGCGTTTTCGGCCACCCTCAGCAACTTTCCGGGCAAAAGTGGACCAGAGTCTGGGTGCACACAACTACCGTCGAAGCTTTTTACGTATCGACCCAGGAAAGGCAGGCAAAGGGCCCTCTTCCTTCCTTTCAGCTTCCCTTACCGAAGCCGAAAAATGGAAGGGCCCCGGCACCCTGGGGCCCCGCTGGAACCTGGCTTTGGGCCTGCACCAGGACCTGGGCCCCCTGGAGTTAAGTTTTTATGCCAACTACAACGACATGGAGCGCCATGCCTATCGGGAACTCAGCTACGAACAAATACAGGACCGCCAGACATTGAGGCAGACCGACTTCAACAGGGAACGCAATGGGCAACCCTCGGAAGATCGTTATTATTACGACTACCACAGGGGCAGTTACAACAACCGGGATTTGCTTTTTACCGCCAGATTGAACCAAAACGCGGGCTATTTTCAGCTCAAGGCTTACCATTCGACAGAAGATGCTCAATACTACGAAACGGTTCAGAGAGGACCCAATTTCTTTCGCGATACACGCAGCCGTAAAATACACCGACTGGGACTGCTGCCCGAATGGCGCAGGAAAACGGGAAGCCTTGAGATGGCCGCGGGTTACTGGCTGGAGCGCTTCGACAACAATGCGCAGGTCTACAACAGTCGGATAACTCCCGATGGTCTCACCCCCATCGGCTACGGTTCCTACTCCGTGAACAAAACAGCAGGCTTCACCCACAGTCCCTACGCAAAATTGGCCCATCAGGGTGAGCGACTAAAAATCCAGGCTGGTCTCAAGTACTTCCATTACACCGACCCGGCTACGGAGCGCTACCCCTCAGCCTCGCCTGACCGACTGGCCGAAGCACCCAACCCCCACCTCTACACCCGTAAAATGCAATACGGAGCCTGGTTGCCGTCGCTGGGACTGGGCTATCGACTCAACCTGAAAAATGAGCTCTACCTCAACTATGGCCGCACATACATGCGCCCCTACATGTACAGTCCCGTTATAGCCCTCTATGTCAACAATCAGGACGCCTTTAAACAGGCAGGAATGGTGCTGCAGGACATCTTCGATGGCTGGAAAATGGAGACCTCGGACAACCTCGACCTGGGTTGGCGCAGGAGCGGGGAAATCCTCAGCTTTATGCCCACCCTGTACTTTGCCCGACACCACAACGTGCTTGCGGCTGTTTACGACCCCGAAGTTGGACTCAACTACCTGCAAAATGCAGGAACCCTTCATGCCTGGGGCCTCGAAGTGGAAACTTATCTTCGGCCAATCAAAAGCCTTACCCTTCTGTTTAGTCCCGCCTATACCGCCATGGAATACCAAAACGAATTGACACGTAACGGAGTGCCCATTGGCATCAAAGGCAAACAGGCCCCCGCCACCCCGCGTTTCAGTCTAAAGTCCGGTGTTTTCGGAAAACTGGGGACTGTGGACTATCATCTGATGGCCCGACATACAGGCAGTCGCTTTGGCGATGCCACCAACCAGGAAAAAATCAGTGCCTATACCCGCTGGGATGCCGGATTCTACTACCTGTTTACCAGCCCGGGGCTTCCGTTTAGCCTGCGTGCGGGAGCCGAAGCAGCCAACCTCCTTGACACCACCTACGTAGGAGCCATCAACAGCAGCGACGACAGTCAACAAGGTGCAGCCACCTATTTCGCCGGAGCGCCTCGTACCATCACCCTTCTTCTGTCGCTACTGTTTTAAGTCGGCACGACAAAAGGGGCGATCACTAGGATGACCGCCCCTTTCAGGATAATCCCAAATTATCCGAAAATCATTGCTTCAGCAGGAGCTCCTTCAGTACCCCCTCCCGGGTATGTACTACAAGCACATAGGTGCCGGCAGGCAAGTGCTCCAACAACAGCTCCTGTACCGCCCCGGGCCACTGCCCCAAACGCACCCCCGTAAGTCCATACAAGGCCACCCGCTCTATCGGAGCGCTGCTTTGAATACGAACCACAGACTGGACCGGATTGGGAGAAAGAGACAAGGTTGGGGCAGCACTCTGCCTGAGTGAAGTACTTAGCCCCATATCCACACTCATATAAAAAAGATTGGCCACATCGTGCTTTGTAATGGTATGTTCCCCAGCCTCCAGGCTCAATTCTAAAAGCCCATCCACATAGGTGTAACTGCTGCCGTCAACATACACCCGCTTGCTTTCCCCTTCATTAAAAACCAAAGTAAGCACACCCGCTTTCTCCATGCTGAACCTTATTAGCGTCGAGCTTTCCATCTTAAGGCATTGGGTCAGCACCAAATCGCCATAGTTGACCGTTCCTTTGCTGTCGGACAAGTTGCCACCGATACTGTAAAAAGTACTCTCCATGCCCGCAAGGGTGAAATTATGGACATAATCACCCGGAAGAACGACACCATTTCCAGGCTCCTCTCCGTTGCCGGGCTCCTCGTCATCACCATTGCCCGGACCTCCACCCTGGGCATCTTCCCCCTGTACGGAGACCAGGGCCGTAGTGTAATTGCGCAGTGCCTGCTTCAACGGCAAATTCACCGCATAAGAAGCATCGTCGACAGCATCATTAAAAGACCATTGAAAATCGCCTCCAAACATTCTCCCTGCATAAGTCTTCACCTTATCACGGGCAAGCTCAGGCGCATCGGCAGTATAAGTATACATGAGCTCCGGATTGGTGTCGAAATTATTGTAACTGTGGCCTCCCTTTTTGGTCTTTACATCGGCTGGTACGCTGGCCGAGGCTTCATCTGCCACCCATGCATCAAAATCAACGGTCGAGTTGGCAAAACCTGCAGCCCCATAGGGGACAAAGCGGGCCGCGCCTTCTACATAATTGTTGAAGGCTTTTATAATCCCTCCCTCTTCTCCCGAAAAAGTTCCTGTTCCATTGTACACATCGCTTCCCTGCTGGGAAATCAACATCGGGTATTTGGCATTTCTAAAATAATTGCCCTCCACAAAAACAGAGCCTCCGGAGGTTACCCCTACGCCATACTTTGAAATGCCATCATAATAGTTGTTGTAAACGTGGACCGAGAAAAAACGCACCCGCGGGTGGCGCGAATCGGAATGGTCGAACCAGTTGTGATGATAAGTCGCATACAGTCCTTCCGTGGTGTTCTCTCCCAAACCCAAAAGGTTGGCCTTTCCGCTGTCCCAAAAATGATTGTAGGAAAAAGTGATGTAGGTCGACCTCTTGGCATCCAGGGCCCCGTCCCCCTTAGCCTGATCGGCATCGCCACCGGCCTCGCCATAAAAAAAGTCGCAATGATGCACCCAAATGTAGTCGTTGTTCTGTTGCAGACCAATATTGTCTCCCTCGCCACTGTCGCAGTTCATGGTTCCAAGGTTTCGAATCTCTACATTACTTGCATTCTTAAGTCGGATGCCCCAGCCATCAGCAACCGCATCGTTGCCCACGCCCTCCAGCGTGATGTAACTGCTGGCATTGTTCTTATTTTCCACCACCACATCCCCATTCAACAGATAGTCCGGATCGGTAATCTGCCCAATAAAACGCACGATTAAAGGGCGGTTATCTTTCCCTTTTTTAAAACCGTCCAATATCTCCTGCAAACCTACACAAGGGTTGGCATTGGCGCCTGTAACATTCATGCTGACGGTATTTTTGTTTTGTTCCGTAACATACAGAACCACCGCGCCTTCCTTAGCTGTCCCATCGGCACGATAAGCGCCGGGGACCCGTCCGTTGGCAAAGGCAAAGCCCGTCCGGTCGTGCGCCCTTACCTCCAACGCCGGGCTTTCAGCAGCACTGCCGGCCACCCCATCTACCAATGCGGCCACCTTTATGGTATAAGTCCCTGCTTTCAATCCAAGCACATCGGCCCTGTAATAGTCCCCATAAAAACGAATCAACTGCGGGTCAATCGCCTGGTTGCTCTTCCCATCACCACTCCAGCTTACCACATAGTCCGACACCCCTTCAAGGGGAGCCCAGCTTATATAGGCCGATTCCAGCCAGCCCCTGGCTTCCTGAATAACAGGCGTTTGTGAAAACATGGACAGCTTCCAGCCCCACAGCAGCAAAAGTAAAAGTAGATATCTATTCATCATTTTAGGGTTTAAACCATATAAGTAGTCCACCAAAAGTACGGCGTTTTTTATTCTTGCAAGTGCGGCGTTTTGGTGATAAAAGGGGGGCGATTCGTCAAATTAAGTCATAAAACCCCAAAGAACGTCAAATGCATAAAAAGAGAGACTACAAATGGGAGCAGTCTCTCTTTTAAAAATCACTTGAGCAGTATTCTGCCGCCAAACAAAAAGAGCAAAACTAAACATAATGCAAGAGATAAAAAAAACAAACACGCCCCACAGAAATGAATAATAAAAAAAATCGTATCTTAAGAACTTAATTGCATTCTAAAAATTGGACATAGTTATGGAAAACAATCCGCACAAAGCAAGCAAATGCCCGGTAACGGGAGCCATGGGCCGACACAGTCTGGGCTCTGGGGGAACAGGCAACCGGGACTGGTGGCCCAACAAACTTAAAGTCAACATGCTGCGCCAGCATTCCAGTCTCTCTAATCCTATGGATAAAGACTTCGACTACGCAGCGGCATTCAAAAGCCTGGATTTTGCAGCCCTTAAAAAAGACCTGCATCAACTGATGACCCAATCGCAGGATTGGTGGCCGGCAGATTTTGGACATTATGGTCCCCTGCTCATACGCATGGCCTGGCACAGCGCGGGCACCTATCGTACGGGTGATGGACGCGGCGGTGGCGGCACGGGCAATCAACGCTTTGCTCCACTCAACAGCTGGCCCGACAACGTCAACCTGGATAAGGCCAGGCGTTTGCTGTGGCCCATCAAACAAAAATACGGAAAGAAAATTTCCTGGGCCGACCTGATGATTCTGGCCGGCAATGTGGCCCTAGAATCGATGGGCTTCCGCACCTTTGGTTTTGCCGGGGGACGGGAAGACATTTGGGAACCCGAAGAAGACATCAACTGGGGGGCTGAAAAAGAATGGCTTGGCAACAAGGAGCGTTATGAGGGAGAAAAAGACCTCGACAATCCCCTTGCCGCCGTTCAAATGGGCTTGATTTATGTAAATCCCGAAGGACCTAACGGGAAACCAGATCCACTGGCGGCTGCCAAAGACATTCGGGAGACTTTTGCCCGTATGGCTATGAACGACGAAGAAACGGTTGCGCTTATTGCGGGTGGTCACACCTTTGGCAAGACCCACGGCATCGCAGATGCAGCCAATCTGGGACCGGAACCCGAAGCAGCTCCGCTCGAGGAAATGGGACTGGGCTGGAAAAATGCACACGGCAGTGGCAAGGCCGGAGACACCATTACCAGTGGACTGGAGGTTACCTGGACGCAGACGCCGGCCAAATGGAGTTACTACTTCTTCGACAACCTCTTCCGTTTTGAATGGGAATTGGTTAAGAGTCCCGCCGGGGCCTACCAATGGGAGGCAAAAGGAGCCGGAAAAATCATTCCGGATGCCCACGACCCCTCAAAGAAGCATTACCCCACCATGCTGACCACCGACCTTTCGCTGCGCTTGGACCCGATTTACGAGAAGATTTCACGCAGATTTTGGGAACACCCACTGGAATTCGCCGATGCCTTTGCGCGCGCCTGGTTCAAACTGACCCACCGCGACATGGGCCCCAAGTCACGCTACCTCGGACCGGAGGTTCCAGCGGAAGACCTCATCTGGCAGGACCCCATCCCGGCTGTTGACCACGAGCTGGTGGACGACAAAGATGTGGCTGCACTCAAAAAACAAATACTCGAAAGTGGCCTTTCTGTAGGAGAACTGGTAAGCACTGCATGGGCTGCCGCCTCCACCTACCGCAACTCGGACAAAAGAGGAGGGGCCAATGGTGCCCGCATTCGTCTGGCTCCGCAAAGGGACTGGGAAGCCAACAACCCCAAGCGCTTGCAAAAAGTGCTTCAGGTACTGGAGAAAATTCAGGACAATTTTGCCCAACAGCAAAAAGGCAACAAGAGAATATCCCTGGCCGACCTGATTGTACTGGGCGGGTGTGCAGCGGTTGAAAAGGCAGCCAAAGACGGCGGATACAACATCGGTGTTCCCTTTGCTCCCGGCCGTATGGATGCTTCTCCGGAACAGACCGATGCCGAATCGTTTTCGGTACTGGAACCTTACGCCGATGGCTTCCGCAACTACCAGAAAAAGGTCTATGCCGTTTCAACAGAAGAAATGCTCGTGGATAAGGCGCAGCTCTTGAACCTGACTGCTCCCGAAATGACGGTGTTGGTAGGCGGTCTGCGTGCCCTCAATGCCAACTGGGACGGCTCCAGCCTGGGTGTTTTGACCGACAAACCGGGCGTTTTGAGCAACGATTTCTTTATCAACTTGCTGGACATGGGCGTTGAATGGAAGGCCCTGGACGAACAAAAAATGCGTTACGAAGCCAAGCTCCGAAACAGCGGGGAGAAAAAGTGGACGGCTTCACGGGCCGACCTGGTTTTTGGTGCCAACTCGGAATTGCGTGCCGTTGCTGAGGTCTATGCCTGCGCCGACGGAGCAGAGAAAATGGCCAGAGACTTTGTGGCGGCCTGGAACAAGGTAATGAATCTCGATCGCTTTGATTTGAAAGAATAGCCTCGCACAAAGTTTTATCCATAAAAAAAGAACGGACCGCAAGGCCCGTTCTTTTTTTATTCAGTTGCTTAAAGCAAATTCAATGCCTTAGGCATGGTCTACTTTATACATGTGCTGAACCAATTCAACAACTTTAGTGGAGTAACCCATTTCGTTGTCGTACCAGCTCACTACTTTAACGAAGTTGTCGTTCAAAGAAATACCGGCGTCGGCATCGAAAACAGAAGTCTTGGTCTCACCTACAAAGTCGTTAGAAACAACAGCGTCTTCGGTGTAACCCAGCACGCCTTTCAACTCGCCTTCAGAAGCAGCTTTCATAGCAGCACAAACGTCGGCATAAGAAGCAGGCTTCTCCAAACGGCAGGTCAGGTCAACCACAGACACGTCGGGGGTGGGAACACGGAAAGCCATACCGGTCAGTTTACCGTTCAGCTCAGGAATTACTTTACCTACTGCTTTAGCAGCACCGGTAGAAGAAGGAATAATGTTTTGACCGGCACCACGTCCGCCTCTCCAGTCCTTCATAGAGGGACCGTCAACAGTCTTCTGCGTAGCGGTGGTTGCGTGAACAGTGGTCATCAAACCTTCAACAATGCCAAACTTGTCGTTCAACACCTTGGCGATAGGAGCCAAACAGTTGGTGGTACAAGAAGCATTAGAAACAAACTGCATGTCTTTGGTGTACTTGTCGAGGTTTACACCACAAACAAACATGGGGGTGTCGTCTTTTGAGGGAGCAGACATAACCACCTTTTTGGCACCAGCCTCAATGTGGCCTTTGGCCTTTTCCTTATCCAGGAACAAACCGGTTGACTCCACTACATACTCAGCACCAACGTCTGACCACTTCAGGTCAGCAGGGTTTCTTTCAGCGGTAACACGGATGGCGTTGCCATTCACAACCAATTTTCCGTCTTTTACTTCAACAGTACCGTTGAAACGGCCGTGGGTTGAATCGTACTTCAGCATGTAAGCCATGTACTCAACGTCGATCAGGTCGTTGATACCTACAATCTGTACATTGTCGAAATTTTGGGCAGCGCGGAATACCAGGCGACCGATACGGCCGAAACCGTTGATACCAATTTTAATTTTTGACATTTTATATCTGTTTTAAGTGATTATTTAAGGACAAAGCCCCTGTTAACTGAAAACATGCTTCAAAATTGCGGTACAAAAATATAAAATCATCGTCAAACAGTCAAACAATACTGCTGTTGAAATAGCGGAGCAGATGTGAAATGAAGTTAATTTTCAGGCATATGCAAACCTTTGTACACGCAAAGGCACAAAAAAAGGAAATGCAACATTTCCTTTTTTTCTACCGCCCCATCTCTAAATTAAGCATGGGCAGGAAGTTCAGTTGTGGTTTCCACCTGGCCATAAGCCGGACAATCACTGTAGGATTTACAGGAAGAGAAAGCCAAGGCAACAAAAACAACAACCACAGCAACAGACGCTAATTTCTTCATAATTGTAAGTATTTATTTGCAAAAGTAAGAAAAATCTCCAAGGTTTCGAATATAACGAAAAACCGGCTGAAGATGTTTCATAATTATCGCGCAAATACCTGCCCTTTTTTCGGGCTAAACAATTAGCTTGCTATATTTGTACTCGTTAGCGAATATTTTTAAACAACTTTATGAAGAAATCATTATTAATAAGAGCATTGATTGGCGTGCTGCTGCTTGCATCCTGTGAACCAGCTGCCAACATTCAAATCCAGGGCAGCCTGCAAAACAGTGAGGCCGCCTTCGTATATCTTCAAAGGTTCGACGACCGGAGTTTCAGAACCATTGATTCGGCAAAGGTGGAAAACGGACGATTTGGCTTCGAAGCAAGCCTGGATCTTCCCGAAATATACGGTCTGACCACAGACACCGCAAAAACGTCTCTCCTCCTCTTTCTGGAAGAAGGTGAAATAAAGGTAGAACTGAATCCGGAAGAAAATTACAGCAAATCGGTGGTCTCCGGCTCCAGATTACACGCTGCTTATGAAGCCTACTTACAGAATAGGCCCGAAGACATCGGCAACTACATCCGGGAAAACCCGAATTCGCTGGTGGCCCTCTACGCCTTATACCGGCACTATGCCTATCGACTTACGGCCGATGAAATTCAAAGCAATATGGCTTTGTTGAATCCGGATTTATTAAACACGGCCTATGCAGCTACGCTCAAAAAACTGGTGGCTACCCTGGAGTCGGTGCAGATAGGGAAGATGGCGCCCGACTTCTCCGCCCAAAGTCCGGATGGCCGCTCCATATCCTTATCCGAAAAGCTCAATAAAAGCTACATACTCCTTGATTTCTGGGCATCGTGGTGCGGCCCCTGCCGCCGACAAAAACCCTTCCACAAAGCAGCCTATGAACGCTTCCATGCCGAAGGATTTGACATCTTCTCCGTATCGCTCGACCGCGACAGAGCAGCCTGGTTGTCGGCCATAGAAAACGACCAACTGGAATGGACCCATGTGTCGGACCTTAAGCATTGGAACAGTGCTCCTGCTGCCTTGTACGGCGTAAGAGCCATCCCCACCAATTTCCTCATCGATGCCGAAGGGCGAATTGTAGCCCACACTTTACTGGGCGATGACTTGCTGAATAAACTGGAGGAATTGTACAAACAGTAAACCGCAACTAAACCAACCCGCCGTGCTGGTAGAAAAACAACCCTTCGCGCTGATCGTAACGCTGGCCATCACCATTGTGCTGCAATTTTTTGCAGCCCTGGTGGCTGTTCGGCTCACCAAGGTAACCAAGTTCAACCTGTCGTGGATCTTGATTTCCTTTGGCTTCATCTTTATGGCCGTTCAGCGTCTGGCTGAATTCCTCCCCTTTGTAACAGATTTTAAGCCCCAGGATTTTACGCTGTTCTACACCTGGCTGGGCGCCATCACCAGTCTGTTTTTTGCAGTAGGAGTTTTTCTAATCCGTAAAATATTTCAGCACATGAAGGAGGTGGAACGCAAAACACGCAACCAGGA
>DUOK01000059.1 GCA_012838865.1 Bacteroidales bacterium
CCGGGACTCATCGCCGATGTGTACGACCGCACCGTGGTGCTGCAAATGCATACCGTGGGCATGTACCTGCAGCGTGAGGTGCTGGTGAAGGCCCTGCAACAGGTGATGGGCGAGCAGGTGACCGCCGTGTACGAGAAGTCTGAAGGCACCCTGCCCTTTAAAGCCGATGTGGAGGCCGAGAACGGTTATTTGTACGGACGCAGCACCACCCATGTGGCCCAAGAAAACGGTCTGCAATTCAAAGTCGACTGGGAAAAAGGGCAAAAGACCGGTTTTTTTGTAGATCAGCGCGAGAACCGTGCCCTGCTCGAAAAGTACAGCGCGGGTCGCACCGTGCTCAATACCTTTTGCTATACCGGCGGCTTTTCGTTTTACGCCCTACGGGGTGGCGCCCGCAAAGTGCATTCGGTCGACAGTTCCGAACGGGCCATTGTGCTGACCAACGAGAATGTGGCTTTGAACTTTCCGGGCGATGAGCGTCACGAGGCCTTTGCCGTGGATGCCTTTAAGTTTATGGAGCAGGCCCGTGAGCAGTACGATTTGATCGTGCTCGACCCACCCGCCTTTGCCAAACACATGAAAGTGCTCAAAAACGCCTTGCAAGGTTACAAAAGGCTCAATGCCAAAGCCATTGAGCAAATCGCACCCGGGGGCATCCTCTTTACCTTTTCCTGCTCGCAGGTGGTATCGCGCGACGCCTTTCGCACCATGATTTTTTCTGCCGCCGCCCGCAGCGGTCGCAAGGTGCGCATCCTGCATCAGCTCGAGCAGCCCGCCGATCATCCCGTAAGCATTTATCATCCCGAAGGCGAGTACCTCAAGGGATTGGTACTGTATGTCGAATAGGGTTTTCCGCCCAAAAAACGAAGGGAAGTTTTTCCTGAGTAAACAAAATGGAATAGTTTTGCAGTAATGCACCAAAAAGAAGTTGATTTAATACCATAAGATTTTGAAGTTTAACGAATTTGGTTTTGAGGCAGAAGTCCTGGAGGGACTCGATGCCATGCGCTTTGAAGAGGCCACCCCCGTTCAGATAGAGACGATTCCCGTTATTATGAAGGGAAAAGACCTGATTGCCTGTGCGCAGACCGGAACCGGTAAAACCGCAGCCTACCTGCTGCCCGTGCTCAATCGCCTGGTTCAAAAGCAGGAAGAGCAAACCACCACCCTGGTGTTGGTACCCACCCGTGAGCTGGCCATACAAATTGACCAGCAATTGCAGGGCTTCGCCTACTTTTTACCCCTGACCTCCATCGCCGTGTATGGGGGCAACGATGCGGGCTTGTGGGACCAGCAAAAGCAGGCGCTCATCAGCGGGGCCAATGTGGTGGTAGCCACTCCGGGGCGACTGTTGCAGCATTTGTCGATGGACTATTTTAAGTTCACCAGTCTGAAATACCTGATTCTGGATGAAGCCGATCGCATGCTCGACATGGGTTTTCACGACGACATTATGCAAATTGTGCAGGATTTGCCCGAGAATCGGCAGACCCTCCTTTTTTCGGCCACCATGCCCCCCAAGATCCGCGAACTCTCGCGCAAATTGTTGCAGCAACCCGAAGAAATAAGTATTGCCATGTCCAAACCCGCCGAGGGCATACTGCAAGCGGCTTATGTGGTGTACGACAACCAAAAGGTGGCCCTGTTGAAGAAGTTGCTCGAGGGGAAGGACCTGACCAGCGTGGTGATTTTCTCGTCCACCAAAATAAAGGTGAAGGAGATTTATCGTTCGCTCAAACAGGCCGGTTTCCCGGTGGAGGCCATTCACTCCGATTTGGAACAGCGGGAGCGGGAAGAGGTGATGCTCAGCTTCCGCAACCGACACACGCAGATTTTGGTAGCCACCGACATCATTGCCCGGGGCATCGACGTGGACGGCATCGACCTGGTGATCAACTACGATGTGCCCAACGACGCGGAAGACTACGTGCACCGGGTGGGGCGTACCGCCCGTGCCAAGAGCACCGGCGTGGCACTGACCTTCATCAGCGACCAGGAGATGGATAAGTTTGGTCACATCGAAAAACTGATTGAAACCACCGTATTCAAATCGCCCCTGCCCGACGGTTTTGAACCCGGACCCGAATATAACCCGGAAATTCGCGGCAAACGTCGCTTTGGCAAAGGTGGCGGAGGCGGTCGCAAAGGAGGAGGCAGCAAAGGCGGCGGTGGTCGCAAAGGCGGCTCTTATAAAGGCGGTTCCCGCTCCCAAGCCCCCAAGGCTTAAAGTAAATCGAAAAGAGCAACAGGACAGCCCGGAACAACCACCGGGCTTTTTGTCGCTTAAACAAATCATAACAGCATTATGTACGTTCAGCTTTTAGCACAAGAAACCGGCATTTCGGCCAAGCAGGTCGCTGCCACCCTGGCCCTGCTCGACGAGGGCGCCACCATTCCCTTCATCAGTCGCTACCGAAAAGAACTCACGGGCAGTCTGGATGAGGTGCAAATCGGCACCCTTAAAGAGCGCTACGAAAAATTGCAGGAAATACAGAAACGTCGCGAAAGCATCCTCAAGTCCATTGCCGAACAAGACCTGCTTAGCGACGACTTAAAGGCACGCATAGAGGCCACGTGGAATGCCACGGAGCTGGAGGACCTTTACCTGCCCTATAAGCCCAAGCGCAAAACGCGGGCGGTGAAGGCAAGGGAGCTGGGACTGGAACCGCTGGCCGAAGTGCTGTGGCAGCAGCACGAGCGCGATGTAGAGACCCGGGCAACGGCCTTTTTGAGTGATGAGGTGCCCGATGTGGAGGCGGCGCTGCAGGGCGCACGCGACATCCTGGCCGAACGCATCAACGAAGACCTGAAGGCCAGAGAGGTGGTACGTCGCGAGTTTCAGCATGCCGCCGTCATCAGTTCCCGGGTGGTAAAGGGAAAGGAAGAAGAAGCCGCCAAGTACCGCGACTATTTCGACTTTTCGGAACCCCTGAAGCGCTGTCCCTCGCACCGCCTGCTGGCGATGCGACGTGCCGAAAAAGAAGGCTTCCTGAAAATCAGCGTGGCCCCCGAAGCAGAGCCGGTGGTAGAACGCCTCAGTCGCACCTTCGTAAAGGGACGCGGCGCATCCAGCGAGCAGGTGCAGCTGGCGGTGGAAGACGCTTACAAGCGCCTTCTGGCGCCCTCCATTGAGAACGAGGTCGGCGCCCTGGCACGTGAGAAAGCCGAAGAACAGGCCATCCAGGTATTTGCCACCAATCTGCGACAGCTGCTGTTGTCGTCGCCCTTGGGACAAAAACGGGTGCTGGCCATCGACCCCGGGTTCCGTACCGGTTGCAAAGTGGTTTGTCTCGATGCCCAGGGCGCGCTCTTGCACAACGAAACAATCTATCCGCACCCTCCGCAGAACGATACCCGTTCGGCCTATAAGAAAATAGACTCCCTGGTGGAGCAGTACAAAATAGAGGCCATTGCCATAGGCAACGGCACCGCCTCCCGCGAGACCGAAGCCTTCATCCGCAACATGCGTTTCAATCGCGAATTGCAGGTTTTTGTAGTCAGTGAGGACGGCGCCTCGGTCTACAGCGCCAGCAAAACCGCCCGTGAAGAGTTTCCCGATTACGATGTAACCGTACGCGGGGCCGTTTCCATTGGTCGTCGTTTGATGGACCCTCTGGCCGAGCTTGTGAAAATCGATCCCAAATCCATAGGGGTGGGCCAGTACCAGCACGATGTGGACCAAAACAAGCTCAAGAAGGCCCTCGATCAGGAGGTGGAATCCTGCGTGAACAAGGTGGGGGTTGAGCTGAATACCGCCAGTCAGCATTTGTTGACCTATGTATCGGGACTGGGGCCACAGTTGGCTAAGAATATTGTGGAGTACCGCAGTGCCAACGGTCCCTTTGCTTCGCGCAAGGAACTGAATAAGGTGCCGCGTCTGGGCGCCAAAGCCTTTGAGCAATGTGCCGGTTTCCTACGAATCAGGGACGGCAAGCATCCGCTCGACAATTCGGCCGTACACCCCGAGTCCTACCCCCTGGTGGAGCAAATGGCGGGCGACTTGAACTGTAGTGTGAGCGATCTGCTGCAAAGTGCTGAGTTGCGCAAGCAGCTCGATTTGAAGAAGTATGTCAGCGCCAAGGTGGGACTGCCCACCCTCAACGACATCAAGGCCGAATTGGAAAAGCCCGGGCGCGATCCCCGGAGCGTAATCAAAGTCTTTGAGTTTTCGGCCGACGTGCGCAGCATCGAGGACCTGAAGCCGGGGATGCGGCTGCCGGGTATCGTGACCAACATCACCAATTTTGGTGCCTTTGTAGATGTGGGGGTGAAGCAGGACGGACTGGTGCACATTTCACAGCTGGCCAATAAGTTTGTGAGCGACCCCAACGAAGTGGTGGCGCTGCATCAGCATGTGGAGGTAAAAGTCTTGGAGGTGGATGTGGCGCGTAAGCGCATTCAGCTGACCATGAA
>DUOK01000005.1 GCA_012838865.1 Bacteroidales bacterium
GCGCTCCAGGTAGGAAGCTACGCCGCCGATTTGAACGCCGTCGATCAGCTCATCGGCTTTAACACCCATTACATCCATCGACATCTGGCAGGCAACAAATTCCACACCGGCATCCATGGCCGACTGGATCATGCTCTCCAGGGTATCTACATGCTTGTTTTTCATTACCATGCGCATCATTTTACTGCCCATGCCGGCCATATTCATTTTTGAAAGGCCGAGTTTGCGGCTCGATTGGGGCATCATCATGCCAAACATTTTTCCGAACAGGTCTTTCTTAACCACCGGCTTCTGCTCCCGCTTAATGACATTGAGTCCCCAGAAGGTAAAGAAGATGGTCACCTTTTTGCCCGAAGCGGCAGCGCCGTTGGCAATCACAAAAGTGGCCAGGGCTTTGTCGAGATCGTCGGAGAAGCAAACCAGGGTGGCGCCATTGGCACCGGCCGCTTTGGATGCGGCGGTGGCGACTTTCGGGCGCCCCTTGCGCAGCAGGGCGGAGATTTCGCCGCCGTCCTGGCTGAGCTCAAGCACCTCGTTGCCGGTCACATTGGCCCAGGCCTGTACATCTTTATAGAAGCCGGCATCGGATGCCGTGATTTTCAGCGTTTCGCCAACCGCCATTTCGTCCATCGACTGCTTCAGCTTGAGTACGGGACCAGGACACTGAAGACCACAGGCATCGACGACTTTAAGCTGACCGACTTCAATTTGGGGGACGACAGCCTCTTTTTTCTGTCCCTGATAAAAGTGGTCGTCGTGTCCAATATAATCGTTGGCAAAAATATCCTCATTGCTTTGTTTTTGACTGGCGGTATCGAAAGTCTTCAAACCGCCCGAAAGGTTGTACACCTCCTCAAATCCCTGTTGACTCAGGATGCGACAGGCCACATGGGCACGAAGTCCCACCCCGCAGAAAGGCACCACCTTTTTGTCGCGCGGCAGCTCGTCGAGGTGCTCCCGCAACTCGTCGAGGGGAATATTTACTGCGCCCTCAATGGATCCCAGAGCAAATTCATCGGGGGTACGGATGTCGAGCAAAAACAACTCTCCGGTGGAATCGGCCAGCACCTCGCGCCAGGTGATCATTTTGGTAACATCCTCCAGAATGTTCTGGGCCACCATACCGGCAATATTAACCGGGTCCTTGGCCGAGGCAAAGGGCGGTGCATAGGCGTGCTCAATCTCTGCCAGATCGTACACCGTAGCACCATTTTGAATGGCCACCGAAAACAAATCGATCCGCTTGTCCACCCCATCGTAACCCACAATCTGGGCACCCAACAAACGACCCGTCTCCGGCTCGAAAGAAATTTTCACGGTCATGGGCAGCGCTCCGGGATAATAACCGGCGTGCGAGGACGCGTGGGTAATGGAATCAATGTGGGGAATATTGAGTTTACCGAGCATTTTCCCGGGGACTCCGGTGGAGGCGACCGTTAAATCAAACACCTTGGCTATGGCCGTATTCACCGAACCCTTGTACACCCGCTTGTTGCCGCGCACCAGATTGTCGGCCAAAATACGCCCCTGCTTGTTGGCGGGACCGGCCAGATAGGTGATCATCTTGGTCTGGGTAATGGGATTGGTGAACTCAATGGCATCGCCCACGGCATAAATATCCGGATCCGAAGTCTGCAAATACTCATTCACCACAATGCCCCCGGTCTGCCCCAGCTCCAGTCCCGCCGCACGGGCCAGACTGCTGTCGGGACGCACACCAATGGACAATACCACCATATCGGTATCGATGGTTTTGGAAGAGTTCAGTTTTACCTCCAGGCCACCCTCCTTCTGGGCAAAAGACGACACGGCCGTATTCAAATAGAACTCTACATTTTTGGTCTTCAAATGCTGGTGCACCAAAGCGGCCATGGAATAGTCGAGCGGGGTCATCACCTGTTCGGCCATTTCTACTATGGTCACGTTAACACCGGCCTCGTGCAGGTTTTCGGCCATTTCCAAACCAATAAAGCCGGCACCTACCACTACGGCGTGACGGGGACGGTGCTTCTCAATATAAGCCTTTATCTTATCGGTATCGGGCACATTGCGCAGGGTAAAGATGCCCTCTGAGTTGATGCCGGGCAGCGGGGGTTTTACCGGCTCTGCACCGGGACTCAGTACCAGCTTGTCGTACTGCTCAGTATACAGCTCACCCGTGCGCAGGTTTTTCACCTCAACCGTCTTGGCTGCACGGTCAATGGCGGTGACTTCCGAAAGGTTGCGCACCTCCATATTGAAACGCTTCCCGAAAGTCTCGGGCGTTTGCACAAACAAATTGTCCCTGTCCTTTATGGTGCCGCCAATGTAATAAGGCAAACCACAATTGGCGTAGGAGATGTACTCCCCCCGCTCAAACATAATGATTTCTGCCTGCTCATCGAGCCGACGCAAACGAGCTGCTGTGGTGGCTCCTCCCGCCACTCCTCCGATAATTAAATACTTCATGATTCAGGTTTGAGAGTTGTTCTTATATTGTTTAATCCAGTTATTTATCCTTTTACATATTTGCAAAATTAGATAATTACAGAAAAAAAGCTTCATTAATCTCCACCTTTAACATATTTTGGCAATCACAGGCATTTCACCACCAATCGACACTTGGTCACCACCGGCTCGCCGCTGTACCCCCACCTCTTGCGCTGAAAACTCTTGTTATGCATGCGACCCGTTTTTACAAGCTGCTCTA
>DUOK01000060.1 GCA_012838865.1 Bacteroidales bacterium
AGAATAATAGAGCTCAGGCTGCAGCGACAAATCGCCCAGCAGGTGAATGCGCGTCCAGGCCCCCACCAGGTAGCCCGTCTTAAAATCGTCTTTAGCACTTGCAAAATCGTAACCCGCCTCAGTATTGAAGCTGGTGGAGTTGAAGCCGGTTTTTACGCCCAGCTGAAATTTCCCCTGGGCCTGCATCAAGGCCACAGCACTCAGCAAAATGGCAATCACAAAAAATCTTTTCATACTTGGAAATTTAACTGGTAAGGTACAACTGTAGGAGCAATTAATGCAAGCGAGATCCAATGATGTTGAAGAACTCCTCGCGCGTGGCGATATTCTTTAAAAATGCGCCGGTGAAATCTGAAGTAGTGGTCACCGAATGTTGCTTTTGCACCCCGCGCATTTGCATACACATGTGCTGGGCCTCAATAACCACCGCTACCCCCAGGGGATTCAGCGTATTTTGAATACAGTCCTTGATCTGCGTAGTCAGCCGCTCCTGCACCTGCAAGCGCCGGGCAAAGGCCTCTACCACGCGGGCTATTTTACTGAGACCGGTAATGTGGTGACGGGGAATGTAAGCCACATGGGCCTTACCAAAAAAGGGCAGCATATGGTGCTCACACATCGAATAAAGCTCTATGTCCTTAACCACCACCATTTGCTGGTAGTCCTCACGAAACATCGCCGAGCGAATGATTTCCTCGGGCTTCATATTGTAGCCCTGGGTTAAAAACTGCATGGCTTTGGCCACCCGCAAGGGGGTTTTCTCCAGCCCTTCCCGGGTCGGGTCCTCTCCCAGCAAACGCAGGGAGCGCTCATATACCTTGGCCAACTGGCTGGTTGTTTCATCGTCGTACGACTCTATTTTGGCATAGCCCTTGCCCTTATTCAAAGAAAAATCCATAAATACTGTGCTTTAAAAGCCAAAAGAAAAACAAATATAAGGCAAAAACTGCTTTTAGTCGGGAAAATCCAAAGCAATCTCAAGGTGCAAAGACGAATCGGCCTTTGCTATCCGGAGCTTCCAACAAGTCCGCCCCCCGCTCCTCATCGTAGAAAAACGCCCCGGACCCGGGGACAAAAAAAGACCCAAAAAAAGGTGCCCCTCATCGAGAACACCTTTTCTTCCACATAAAACCATATTTTAATGTCTTAGGCTTTGAAGCGGGCAGCCACCTCATCCCAGTTTACAACGTTCCAGAAAGCCTGAATGTAATCGGGACGACGGTTCTGGTACTTCAGGTAATAAGCATGCTCCCAAACATCAAGACCCAAAATGGGCGTGCCTTTTACCTCGGCCACATCCATCAGAGGATTGTCCTGATTGGGGGTAGAACTTACCACCAACTTGCCATCGGCCGTCTTTACCAGCCAGGCCCAGCCTGAACCAAAACGGGTAGCAGCAGCCTTCGAAAACTCCTCCTTAAAGGCATCGAATGAACCAAAATTTTTCTCTATCGCCTGAAGCAAATCTCCGGAAGGCTTGCCGCCGCCATTGGGTCCTATTACTTTCCAAAACAAAGAGTGGTTGTAAAAACCACCGCCATTGTTGCGTACTGCAACACTGCGCTTAGACACATCGGCCATCAGCGCTTCGATCGACTTGGAGGCATCTGCTGAGCCTTCCAAAGCCGCATTCAAATTATTGGTATAAGCAGCGTGGTGTTTGGTATGGTGGATTTCCATGGTTGCTGCATCAACATTGGGTTCTAATGCGTTGTACGCATAATCCAGTTTAGGTAATTCAAAAGCCATTTCTCTTATTTTTTAAGTTCAACTTTAACAAGGTACAAAGAAAGATCCTTATTGCGACCTTTTCTAAATAACAAACAGCTCAAGAAGCAAAAGGTTCAAGTCCCCTCCGGAAATTTGATTACTTTTGCACCCAAAAAAGTGAACAAAACCATCCTCCGACTCGCCGTCCCCAACATCCTGACCAACCTCACCGTGCCCATGCTGGGCATGGTAGATATGTACCTGATGGGGCACCAAAGCTCGGTGCACTTTATGGGCGCCGTGGCGCTGGGCGGGGCCATTTTCAACTTTGTGTACTGGGGCTTCGCCTTTTTGCGCATGAGCATCAGCGGGGTAGCGGCCCAGACCTACGGGCGCAACGACCGCAGCGAAATGGCGCTGGTGCTGGAGCGGGGTTTGTTGGTGGCACTGATCGGCGCCCTCTTGTTGGTTTTGTTGCAGGGCCCCCTGGCACAATTCAGTTTTTGGTTGCTCGAGGGCAGTGCCGAAGTCAAGGCCCTGGCCAGGGAGTACTTCTTTGTCCGCATTTGGGCCGCACCGGCCGCCATCCTCCTCATGGTAATTTACGGCTGGTTTTTGGGAATGCAAAACGCCCTCTACCCCATGGCCATTGCCATCACTGTCAACGTAGTGAACATCCTCAGCAGCTTTATTTTTGTGGAGTACCTCGACATGCAAATTCGGGGCGTGGCCCTGGGCTCGGTCTGCGGACAATACAGCGGCCTGCTGCTGGCCACCGTCCTCTTTCTCAGAAAATACCGCTGGATTCTGCCCCACTTCACCCTTAAAAGCGCCCCGCTTTTAAGCAAAATGCGCCACTTTGCCGACGTCAGCGGCGACATATTTGTACGGACCCTCTTCATCATCATCATCTTCACTTTTTTCACCTCGCGCTCGGCGGGACTGGGCGATCTGACTCTGGCCATCAACAGTGCCCTACTGCAATACCTCATGCTGTTTTCCTATTTTCTGGATGGCTTTGCCTACGCGGGAGAAGCTCTGGTGGGCAAATATTTTGGCGCCCGACAGCGCCAAAAACTGCAACACACCACACGCCTGCTTTTAAAGTGGGGACTGGGTTTCGCCTTCGTCTTCACTGCCCTTTATGCCCTGGCCGGAGAAGGCCTCCTGAAAATTTTCACCAACCAGGCCGAAGTCTGGCAGGCCGGTCGCCCCTACCTCCTGTGGGTGGTACTTATTCCGCTGATCAGTTTTGGCTCCTTCATTTGGGACGGCATTTACATCGGCATAACCGGCTCAAAGGCCATGCGCAACTCTGTAGTAACAGCTGCCCTGCTGCTTTTTTTCCTACCTTTTTACCTGCTTACTCCCCTTCTCGGCAACCACGCCCTATGGCTCTCTATGCTGCTGTTCATGGGCGGACGCAGCCTCCTGCTCACCTTACTCTACCGCCGCACCCTCAGCACCTCTTTTCAATAAAACAAAAGCAGGCATTGACATCCTCCCAAAAATAGAGGAACTTAAAGTTTCCTAATCCTTTCGGATACTCCGCCTGCCCCGGCGCGCACTGCACCCCGCTCAAAACTAAACCGCAGCACCCCCACTGTAACAAGCTGGTCGACCTTTGCACACAAAGCAATGAGCTATGAAAAAGGCATGGATCGTTTTAACAGTCGCTTTTTGGGCGGTACAACTGAGCGCACAAAACTGCGAATACTTCTCCAAGGGCAACGACATGGTGCAGGACAAGCCCTGCGCCCCGGTCGCAGCCAGTTGGGAAATAACCTATGGGGGCCTGAGCTATACCGGCCCCAATGTGCACCAGCTCCATCCAAACCCAACAAGTCACCGTTTGGGATACCGACGACGAAAACGGCGGGGTAATGTCCATCACCCCGGAAGTCTTCCCCATTTGTCTGGGCAACGACGGCACCGTGACCTTCACCGACGCCAGTCAGTGGAATTGCGTGCCCCCCATTGAAGAAGACCGTAAAAACACCAACAGTCGCTGGATACAGTGGGTGTACGGCACCGGAGGCACCACCATCCTCGACGCTACCGTGGACGGCAGCAATCGCAGCTTCCCCTTCCGCAGCCCCGTAGAAAAAACGCCCCAGCCGGTAGAAGGACCCGTACCGCCCATGAACGAAAGCATGCAGATTTACATCCCCGACTACTATGCCGTGGGCGATTACTTTGAAGTCACTCTGCGCAACTGGAACCAGTGCAACCCCTACGACGACCCCACCATCCCGGGTCCACCCACCGATGTAATCAACGGCG
>DUOK01000061.1 GCA_012838865.1 Bacteroidales bacterium
AAACAGGAAGCAAAGCCGAACCTTTTGATGCCTTTTTAGAAGAAGCCCTGGACATTGCCCGACGACGCAACCTCATTTACCAGGAAATAGAAATTTACAACACCATAGGAAAGCGCTACCGCAACCGTTCCCTTTACGGAGAAGCCCTCAAATACCACCACCGGGCCCTCAAACTGGCCCAGAGCATCGATCACCAACCCTATTTGGCCGATATCTACAACCAGATAGGGGTGGTGTATCGGCGGACCGACGACAATGCCATGGCGCTGGACATGCACTTTAAAGCCCTCAGACTGGCCGAAGCCATCAAAGACACCTTTAACATCAGTGTTTCGATCAACAGCATAGGCAACGTAAACCACAACCTGGGTCGCTACCATACCGCCATCGAATACTTTTTACGTTCGCTCGAATTGTCTAAAATCATGGGCAACACCCTGGGACTGGCCATCAACAACCACAATATTGGCGAGTGTCTGCTCAAACTGGACCAAGCCGAAAATGCCCTGCTCTATTTCGAACGCTCCCTGGCTTACAACACCGAAATTGGCAGTCGTGTCGGCCAGTCGATCTGCTTCAACAGTATGGGCGCCGCCTACATTGCGATGGACGAGCTCGACCTGGCCCACGACTATTTGCAACGCTCTCTGCAAATCAACAACCGCCTGGGCGACCAGATGCAAATCTCCATCAGTCTGGGCAAAGTGGGCGAAGTCAATCTGCTGATGGGCAAATACAAGGAAGCCCAGGAAAATCTGGAAAATTCCTATGCCATTGCGCGCCAGATAGGCAGCCGCTTCCAGGCTGAAGAATCGGCTCGCCTGCTGTCGACCCTCTGCGAAAAAACAAAGCGTTTTGAGACCTCCCTGGAGTTTTACAAAATAGCGACCCAATACAAAGACAGCATCCTCAACGAAAAAAACATGTACCACCTGACCACCATGGAGGCCATGCTGGATGCCGAAGCCCAACGCGATAAAATAGAACAATTAAATCAGGAAGCCCTTGAGCAACAAAGCGTAATGAGTCGTCAGCGACTCATTCTCATCGTCTTCATCATCACCCTGGCTGTCCTCGTTATCGTAGCTGTTTTGCTGGTGGTTCAGCACCGCCTGCGCAGCAAATACAACAATCTGAAAAACCAGCACAAATTGCTGCGCTCACAAATGAATCCCCACTTCATTTTCAACGCGCTCAGTGCCATTCAGGTGTACGTATTGGAACACGACATTGAAAAATCGACCAAGTTTTTGACCGACTTTGCCAAACTCATGCGCCAGGTGCTCAAACTCTCGCACTACGACTACATTTCCCTGGCCAACGAAAAGGAGATCCTCGGCTACTACCTCGAATTACAGCAATTGCGTTTTATGGAACCCTTCATGTACCAAATTGACATTGACCCCGTTCTGGCTCAGGATGCCGTTTTGGTTCCCCCGATGATTACGCAGCCCTTTGTAGAAAATGCCGTTGAGCACGGCATTCGGGATTTGCACGACAAGGGACGGATAAACATCCGCTTTAAGCGGATAGGCCATCAGTTGGTGATCGAAGTAGAAGACAACGGCATGGGCATCCATACCTCCATGCAACAAAAGAGCGAAAAAGCCAGGGCCCACGAATCCATGGCCCTGAAAATAACCCGCGAGAGACTGGATGTTATACGCAACGACTCAGGCGGAAAGGTCGGACTGGAGCTCATCGACAAAAAGGAAATCAATCCCTTTGACCACGGAACCCTGGTACGCATCATCCTGCCCCTGGTGGAGCAGCGCCTTCCACTGAACGAAGGCCCAAAGCACTAAAAGGAGCGGAATCCGATGATTTCGCGCACCTCGCGTACAGTCTTTGCAGCACTCTCATGGGCTTTTTCCTTACCCATAGCCACCACCTTACGCAGGTAGGCCTCATCGGAGGAGATGCTTTTAATTTTTTCCCGAATGGGATCGGTAAAGCGAATGATGTCCTCGGCCAACTGCTTCTTTAAGTCGCCATAACGAATGGAGCAATCGCTGTAAGCGGCCTTAAAATGCGCCAGGGTGTCGGGCTCGGAGACCACCGACATCAGCGTAAACAAATTATTGACCGGTTCAGAAACAGGAGAATTGGGCTGGGTGGGACCGGCATCGGTCACCGCCCGCATCACTTTTTTGCGAATCGCCGCAGGCTCATCCACCAGGTACAAACCATTGCCCTCACTCTTGCCCATCTTACCCGAACCATCCAGTCCCGGAATCTTCACCAGCGCCTCGCCAAAATTAAAAGGCTCGGGAATGGGGAAGTACTCCTTATCGTACATGCGGTTGAAACGTGCCGCAAACTTTCGTGTCATTTCCAGATTTTGCTCCTGGTCCTTACCCACCGGCACCTTGGCTGCATGGTGAATAATGATGTCGGCCGCCATCAGCACCGGATAGGTCAGCAAGCCCGCATTCACATTGTCGGGATGCTTGCGCACCTTTTCCTTAAACGAGGTGGTTCGCTCCAACTCCCCCACATAGGCATTCATATTCATCAAAAGCGTAAGTTCGGCCACCTCAGGCAAATCACTCTGAATATAAATGGTCGATTTTTCCGGGTCCAAGCCGGCCGCCAGGTATTCGGCCAGTACCTGCCGCACGTTGCCGTGCAAATCAGCAGGCGTAGGATGGGTCGTCAGCGAATGGTAGTCGGCAATAAAGAAGTAGCAATTGTACTGCTCCTGCATCTTCAAAAAGTTTTTAACCGCACCAAAATAATTGCCCAAATGCAGGTTACCCGTTGGCCGGATACCACTCACAACTCTTTCCATAACAACTTTAGCTTATCTGATTTTTGACTAAACGAAGGGCAAAAATACGGGAAAAAACGCAAAAAACTTGACAAAGTGCTTAAAAATAAAGGCGCAAACCACCGGGAATGATGCTTACATTGGGCTGGTGCACAAAGACCCAGGCCGACACAAAACCCAGCGCACCACCCAGCAGCACATCCGAAGTCCAGTGCTTATCGTCGTACACCCTGCCGGCGGCTACCGCCACCGGCACCACATACAGCCAGCGACTGTAGGCTTCGGCAAAAGGCGTAAAAACAGCAAAAGCCAAAGAAGCGTGCCCCGAAGGCAAGGATTTAAAAGAATCGTCGCTGCCCGGAAAAGGTGCAAACACAAAGGCCCCCTCTTCCCGAAAGGGACGGCCCCGTCCCGCCAAGTGCTTCAAGCCCTCCGTGGCCAAGGCTGTAGTCACCACCGCCTGCATCGCCTGCAAAGCCACCCCCTGCAGCTCCTCATCCTGCACCAGCCAGCGCGCGGTGCCGTAGGTGGCCAGCAGCGCCGGTACCACCACCGTTTTTTCGCCCGCCACATCGGTGATGCGACTGAATCCATCGCCAAAACCACTCTGATTGCGCTGCATAAAGTCACGCAGCGGCTCATCCACCAGAAAAGCCGCCAGGGTTAAACCGCCCGCCACAGCCGCCACCTGCGGCAAAGTGGCCGAAGTCCCTTCGTGTATAGCTTGCGGCTTAACTGCCGCGTATTGCGCCTTCAGCGGCTGCAAACCAAAAAGCAGCCCCATAAAAATCAAGCATCTGTACATAAGTAAACTTTCTTAACGGCAGCCGGGATAAGACGAACTTTGCTACCTTTGTTCAACAAAGTTAGCGGTATCATGCGAACAAAAGACATCTCGGCCCGCAAGAAATACGATTTCCTGATCATCGGCAGCGGCATTGCGGGACTCAGTTTTGCCCTTAAAGTGGCCCAACACGGCAGCGTTTGTGTCATCAACAAACATAAGCTCGACAACACCACCACCGTATATGCCCAGGGCGGCATCTCGTCGGTAACCTACCAGCCCGACGATTTTGAGAAACACGTGCAAGACACCCTGGTGGCCGGAGCGGGACTCTGTAACCCCGATACGGTGCGTATGGTGGTGACCGAAGCGCCTGAGCAAATCAAGCAGCTGATGGACTGGGGTACGCGCTTCGACAAGACGCAGGACGGCAAATTTGACCTGCACCGCGAGGGCGGCCACTCCGAGCACCGCATACTGCACCACAAAGACAATACCGGATTTGAGATACAACGGGCCCTCACCGAGGCCGTTAAAAACAACCCCGACATTACCCTGCTCGAGGACCACTTTGCCGTGGAAATAATTACCCAGCACCACTTGGGCGAAAAGGTGACCCGCTGGCGCAAGGACATCGAATGCTATGGGGCCTATGTGCTTAACCGGCAGACCAACGCCGTGGAAACCATCCTGGCGAAAGTCACCCTTATGGCCTCCGGCGGCGTAGGCGGCGCCTACCAAACCACCACCAATCCCGCCTTTGCCACCGGCGACGGCATTGCCATGGTTTACCGCGCCAAGGGACAGGTCGAAAATATGGAGTTCATCCAGTTTCACCCCACCTCCCTGTACAACCCCGCCGAACGCCCCTCCTTCCTCATTACCGAAGCCATGCGCGGCTACGGCGGCATTCTGCGGCGCAAGGACGGACAAAAATTCATGCACAAGTACGACGAGCGCGAAAACCTGGCGCCCCGCGACATTGTGGCACGGGCCATCGACAACGAACTCAAAACCACCGGCGATGAGTATGTTTACCTCGACGTGACCCACAAAGACCCCGAAGAAACGCGCCAGCACTTCCCCACTATTTACCAGAAATGCCTTTCTCTGGGCATCGACATCACCAAAGACCAGATTCCCGTAGTCCCCGCTGCCCACTATTCCTGTGGCGGCATTAAAGTAGACCACCACGCCCGCACCACCATCGGCCGTTTGTACGCCGCCGGCGAATGCAGCTCCACCGGTCTCCATGGCGCCAACCGCCTGGCCTCCAACTCACTGCTCGAGGCCGTTGTGTATGCCGATGCCGCCGCCAAGGACGCCGTACCCCTGATAAAGCAGCTCGACTGGTGCCACCGTGTGCCCGAATGGAACGATGAAGGCACCTCCATGCCCGAAGAGATGGTACTCATTACCCAGAGCCGCAAAGAGCTGGAGCAAATTATGAGCTACTACGTAGGCATCGTGCGCTCCAACCTGCGCTTGAAGCGCGCCCTCGACCGCCTCGAAATCCTCTACCACGAAACCGAAAACCTGTTTCAACGCTCCGTGGTTTCGGAAGAACTCTGCGAACTGCGCAACACCATACAGGTGGGCTACCTCATCATCAAAATGGCCCAACTCCGTCGCGAAAGCCGCGGTTTGCATTACAACATCGACTTCCCCAACCAATTGGATTTGTAAGGCCTTGGGGCACCCGTGCCCCTGCGGCGTGGGGCCGTCCAAGTAGGAGATGACCGGGACTTTAGTCCTGGGACCCTTAACACGTCACAACAGTCCGCAAAAAAACTGTGTTTTTTTGCGGACTGTTGTAACTTTACCACTACCCCGACAGTCGTACCTCATAAAAAGCACCTGTACATGAGTCCCGAAGTCTACAACCGCTGCGTAGAAGAGCATGCCGACCGACTCTACCGCTTTGTCCTCAAAAACGTTCGCGATGAAGACAAGGCGGCAGATATTGTGCAGGATGCCTATGAAAAAATGTGGCGCTACCGCGAGGGGGTGCAGGACGACAAGGCTAAGAGCTACCTCTTTACCACCGCCTACCATGTGATGATAGATGCCCTCAAGCGGGAGCAGCGTATGACGCGGCCGGAGCGCGGACTGCCCGACGAGGGCTGCAGCGGGGAGCAATACAGCGATTTGAATGAGATACTGCATGCGGCTCTGGAGCGCCTGCCGGCCGACCAGAAAATGGTGATTCTGCTGCGCGATTACGAGGGCTACAGCTACGAAGAAATTGAACAGATTACGGGGCTCTCGCAGAGTCAGGTGAAGGTGTACATCTACCGCGCCAGAGTCTTCCTGAAAAAGTATATTGGTCAACCCGAATTGGTTGTATGAAAAACGAAAAGCACACGCTACCGCCCCTGAGCACCGCCACTTACGAAGAGTGGCTGCTCGATTACATCGAAGGTCGCCTGCCGGTGGCCCGCGAGGCGGAGCTGCATGCTTTTCTGCAGCAGCACCCGCAATTGAAGGAGGAGATGGAAGGCTTGCAGAATGTGCTGCTCGAAGCTGAAGAACTGCCTGCTGCACCATCGTGGGAAAAACTGAAGAAAGCCCCCGAGCCCTTTTCGGAACTTTCGCTGCACGACTACCAATTGGTGGCAGCACTCGAAGGCGATGCCCCCGTGGAAAGTCTCCCCTTGAATGAGCCCGCCACTGCCAGCGACTGGCAGTACTACCAATTGGCCAGACTGCAGTCGGGCAAGGAGGCGTTCCCGTACAAATCGCGCCTTCATCGCCGTTTGCTGTGGGGCCGACCACTTTGGCAGTCCGCTGCCGCCGCGGTGGTGCTCGTAGTGCTCATCTTCCGTTGGATGCCTGAAGTTGGCAGGCAAACAGAAGGCCCCTTGCTGGTGCAACAAAACAGTCCCACCACCGAGGCAACAGTACCCGACCCGACCACGGCCTCACCTACTACCGATGTAGACACCGATGTAGATGTCGATGCCGACACCCGGAGCAACAAGCAGCAAAAAGGTGGAGAGCAGCTTCCTGAAAAGGAAGACAGAACACGCCCTACCCAAACAACCGTCGACCCGACCCCTTATCTGGCCCTGCAAGATGTGGCAGAAAAAGAGCCCGGGCGACAGCAACAACGCGAGCTCCTGCCCCTGTTAAGCGGACCTACACAAATACAAATACCGGAGACAGAGCTGCCCGATACCTATGAAGAGGGTTTGCGACGCATGTTGCCCACCTACATCAAAAACCACCATTTGCTGGCCCAAACCCAGCATCAAAGTCCACCCATTTCACCGCCTCCGCTTTCAGCCAACCGACTCACCGACCGCGCTGCGCTCTTATTGAGAAGTGTTAATCCCTTGAACCTGGAATACGAACGGGTGTTCGACGAAGAGGGCCAATTGGTGGCCGTTAACCTGGGCAATGAGCATTTCGACCTCCACCAACGGGTTCCGGGCTGGATCGGCAGTCGCATCACCAACGATTAGTCCCCCGCTAAGCCAACAAGGGCTTCAACTCACGCCCCATTAAACGAATAGAGGCCTTCAGCTGCTCGTGGGTCAGTCCCGCACTGTCCATTTGAAAGGTCACCCGCGAAATGCCACCCAGCGCTTCGCTGTGACGCAGAATTTTCTCGGCCACATCCCGGGGGTTCCCAACCAAAAAGGCTCCCAGGGGACCCGTTTGCGAATCGAACTGATACCGGGTTACCGGTCCCCATCCCCTTTCCTTGCCAATTTTAGTAAAAGCCTCGGCATAGCCCGGGTAAAAGGTGTCGAGCGCCGCCTGGGTGTCTTCTCCCAGGTAGCCCAGGGAGTGGAGACTCACCTTAAGGTCCTCTTCCCGGTGGCCGGCACGCAGACCCGCTTCGCGGTACATATCCACCAGGGGACGAAAACGGTGGGTTTCGCCACCAATAACGGCCACGGCCAGGGGCAGACCCAGTTCTCCTGCCCGTTTGAAAGAAGCAGGCGTACCGCCTACGCCCAACCAAATGGGCAAGTGCTTTTGTATGGGCCGCGGATAAATGGGCTGCTCCTTCAAAGCCGGGCGAAAACGACCCGACCAACTGATGGGATTTTCGTCCCGTATTTTTAAAAGCAGATTCAGCTTCTCGGTAAAGAGCTCATTGTAGTCGTCCAGACTGTAGCCAAACAAGGGAAAGGCATCGATGAAGGAGCCGCGGCCCACGACCATTTCGGCCCGCCCTTTGGAAACCAAATCGAGGGTGGCAAATTCCTGAAAAACCCTTACCGGATCGTTGGCACTGAGTACGGTAACCGCACTTCCAAGCTTAATCTGTCGCGTTCTGGCGGCGGCTGCCGCCAGAATTACGGCATGGGCCGAGTCCATATACTCCTCCCGATGGTGCTCGCCCATTCCAAAAAAGTCGAGGCCCACCTCATCGGCCAATTCCATCCGCTCCAACAACTCCTGCATGGCCTGCATGCTCTCCTGCGGCCGCT
>DUOK01000062.1 GCA_012838865.1 Bacteroidales bacterium
GCAGGGCATTGGACGACCAGCCGTCAAGCACTTTCACCTCAAACTTCAGCAGAGCGGTAGATGGGTCGATGTCGAACAAGTCTCCTTCGGGTCGCCCATTGGCAGAACCCCACAAATTAAAGGAAAAACCATCCTCGTTCCAATCGCTCAGGTCACCAGGGATAGCACCTGAGAAATAAACATACTTACCCGATATGCCTTCCACAGGATCATCCGTACGCAAATTACCGGCACGCCAGCCACCGTCGGCATTCAGATTGTCCCAATCGAGAATCATCCCCCGATCGTCACGAAACTGAAACTTGGAGCGACTGGTTCCATAAATGGTGCTTACATTAATGTAGCCTTTCTCGGCGCCTTCAGGCACAATAAAACGTACGGCATTTTTCTCCACACTGAGAATATTCTCGGCAGGCACCGGCAAGTTCCCAGCCATGGTAATCGATAAGGGACTGTTGGGGTCATCAATGAAATAATCCCCCCTCAGCACCACTTCCTGTCCGTCATGGGCGTATTCGTTAGAAATACTATTCACTGCAGGAGCAGGCACTAAAACCGAGAAATCAAAATCAACGGTATCCTTTCCGGTGGTCACCATATAGATTTTGTTGGTCACCACTTCCGGAATGGTTTTGGGCACATTGACAAACAAAGTATTGGCAGTAATAAAACTGTTGTTCAGAATGGCTTTCTGATCGTTGAAATAAATCTCCTTAATGCTGGTCAGGTTTTTTCCAACCAGAACAACCGTATTCTCCATAAAGGCGGCTGTGATCAGTGAATCCGCAGATTCAGGAGCCGGCAGACGAACATACACTACCTCGGGGACCCCACCTGTGCTCTCATAGGCATCAGGGTATTCCTCGCACGAATGAAAGGCAGTTCCCATTAGAGCCACCGCCACAATCAGCAGCAAACGACCCAGATGATTGCTATTATATCGCTTCATAAAAATCATTTTAAACATTAACAACACGACCCATTAATAACTGAATTGAGAGATGTCCACTTCAACGGCCTCTTCCAACAAATGCTTGTTCATTGTCAGGTCCGTATCGGGGAAGGGCAGCTTAAAGTGAGAATCGTTGATATTGGGCTTGGGCACCTCGTTGTAATAGGTGGTCGAAGGATCCAATGTTCCCGTCTCATAAAAGGCCTTCAATCCGTTGTAAGTACCTCGCTTCTGATCGCGCAGCTCATTGATGGCCTTATTGGGGTTGAAGTAGTGCAGACGCACATAATCGTACCAACGATCGCCCTCTGTGGCCAATTCCAAACGACGCTCCTTCCAAATCACATCAAAGGTCAGACTGTTCACATAATCAGTGGTCTCCATAAACTCCTCATAGCTCTTGCCAAAAGCACGCGCCCGTACGCGGTTGAATACTTCCAGGGCTTTGGCATCGCTGCTGGAACCTTGATTGCCCAAAACAGCTTCGGCATAAATCAAATAAACATCAGACAGTCGAATCAAATGCGTACTCAATCCGGTTGCCATATTGGCCATACCATAGCCCAGACCAAGTACGTGGTCGTTGTTGTTGCCGACCAGGTGCTTCACCTGGTTGGCTCCGGTTCCGCTCTGCACTTCCTCCAAAACATTTAAGTTGTAATCGGCCCAGTCGAAACCACCCTTATCGGCCCAGAAGTACTCGTACTTATCGCCATACATCATCATGGTGGCCTTACGTCGGGTATCCCGATTCACCCGGTCCAGACTCAGAGCGTCTTCACCAAAGGCATTCTGGAGGTCAACGGAGGGACCGGCATAACCGCCCCAAGTGTCGCCAAACTCGGAGAATCCGGTTAAGGCCAAATCGGACTGCAAGGTGTTTTGCTGGGTCCAGGGATCCCGATCGCCACGCCAATGCCAGGCCAGAAGGCTTTCTGAAGAAAAGTTGTTTTGCAAGCGGAAGATGTCTGAAAACACGGGAACCAATTCCCGACCACTTTCATCAATCACCTTCAAAGCATAAGCCGCTGCCTTATCCAGGTCGTCCTGGTTGCGACTGCCGTCCATGCCGTAACCACTCTTGGTCAGATAAACCTTCGACATTAAGGCATAGGCCGAATAACGGTCAATGCGACCGGGCGCATTCTTTTCGGGCAACCACTCAATGGCCTTATCGAGGGTCATGAGGATGTAATCGTAAATATTGGGAATCGTGGCCTTGTACTTTTCGTTGTAATTGCCAGCGGCAATTTCCGCAGAATTATTGTGCACAATGGGCACCTCTCCAAAAATACGAACCAGGTAGAAATAGGCCATCGCCTTCCAAACAAGGGCTTCACCCTTAACGGTTTTTTTGGTCGTTTCGCTTACTTCGGGGCCCGACTTAAGATCAATGTTTTCCAAAATGCCATTGCAATAAGCATTCACCGACCACAAAGAGGCCGACATATTTACCAGATCTTCGTCGCTCGAATTAATGGTGAAGGTCATATAGGGCGACCCACCCCAGTAATAGTTGCCTGCCAGGACCTCTCCAACTTTGAAAAAGCCACGCTGAAAGTCGTACCAGGGCGAATTGTAGATGGGATTTACCGCCTGAAAGCACTGCTCATCAGTCTGGTAAAAATTATCCACATTGTAATTGTCTTCCGTAGGGCGCTCGAGAAAGTCCTCGCAAGAACTCAAGCCTACCAGTACCCCCAGAGACAATGCCAGATATTTTAATATTCTGTTATTCATCTGTTTGTGTTTTTTTGTTTAGAAAGACAAATTCAAGCCCACAGTGTAAACCTGGGGTGCCGGATAACGACCGTTATCGAGGCCATACACATTGTTACTCAAGGTGCTTACGCCCACCTCCGGGTCGTAGCCCGAATACTCGGTAAAGGTGTACAGGTTTTGCAGGTTTACATAGATCCGAACATTATCTACCTGGTAGCGTCGGGTCAAGTGCCCGGGCAAGGTATAACCAAGCGTAATGTTCTTGATCCTTAAATAAGAACCGTCCTCCACGTAACGATCGCTGATGCGGTCGTTGTCGTTGGGGTCGTTGGCAATAGCCCGGGGCACCTTTGTACCTGGATTGGCCACCCGAATGTTGCTGATGTCTTCATTCCAGGCATACACCTCAGTGACTCCGTCAATGGCCAGACCGGGATAAGCAATTTGATCATCCACAGGCACCAGCTGCGCACGATCGTTAACCACCGCCAGCTGATTGTCCCATACACTCTTCATATTGGAAAGTTGCATGGCCGTATAATTAAAAATCTTATTGCCGTAGGATCCATTCAGAAACAAAGCCAAATCAAAGTTTTTGTAACGGAAGGTATTGGTTACCCCAAAAGTAAATTTGGGCATGGGCGAACCAATGTTGGTGCGATCGTACTCATCAATCACTCCGTCAGGTTTACCATCCGGACCACTTAAATCAGCAAACTTCAAGTCGCCCACCCAAACCGTATTGTAGCGGTCAAAAGTTTGGCCGTCCTCAGGATACTTGGCCGACTTCGGCGAACTCTGCAGATCTGCGAGGTCTTTGTAAACACCCACCACCTTATAGCCATAAAAGTTGTACAAGGATTCACCTACATTGGTTACGGTAACCACGTCGCTCCACTGGCCATAGCCTTCTATAAAGGCATTGGCCGTTCCATCCAAAGCCTCCAGGGTGTTCTTATTGGCCGACCATTGAATGTCGGTATCCCATTCAAAGGCACCCACCATGTTTCGGGTATTCAAAGAAATCTCTATCCCCTTGTTGTTGATGGTACCATAGTTTCCTTTGGGTGGTGCAAGTGCAGAGGACTGGTTGCCCCGGGTTCCCATATAAGAGGGCAACTGCAAATCCATCAGCATATCCTTAGATGTTTTGTCGTACACATCCACGACCAGATTAATGCGATCGCGCCACAAACCCACATCTACGCCCAGGTTCAACTGCTCCTGGGTTTCCCATTTGATATAGGGGTTGGCAATGTTGCTTTGGCGGTAACCCATACCCAGGCCCGAAGGCATGCGACTGATGGCAGCGCCCCAGGCATAGCCGCCAATGTTGGAGTTACCGGTCTGTCCCCAGCCAAAACGCAACTTACCATTACTTACGATATGGTCCAGCCCCTGAAAAAAGTCCTCCTCGGTAAATCGCCAGGAACCGGCAAAGGCATGAAAATTAGCCCACCTGTTCTTGGGACCAAAGTTGGAAGAACCATCCCGACGGAAGGTATAGGTAAGGCCGTAACGACTGTCAAAATTGTAGGTTAAACGACCAAAAAAGGAAGCCATGGCAGAACTGCCAAAACCAGAGCTGATTTTATTCTCGCTGGCCAATACCGGATTACGCACCTCGTTGCCGGGCAAACCAATACCAATCACACGTTGATTCTCCCATTTTGATTCCCAGGCCTCCTGACCCACCATTACGGAGTAGGAGTGCTGATTGTAGGAATCTGCATAGGTCAGATAGTTTTTAAACTGCATAAAACTGCTGTTGTTCCTCTGGATGGAACTCTCGTTGATGTCTCTGGACCAGTTGCCATAGGCAACTTCCGGCAGAAAGACCTCCCCACGTGTGCCTCCGATATCAAAACCCAGTTCAGTGTGCCAGGTGAGTTGCTCAATGGGTGTAAGGTCCAAATAAATATTGCCATTTAGTTTAGAACGCTCCAGCAAGAGGTCTTCATCATGCGCCTTGGCGATGGGGTTGATGCGACTGTAACCTTCCCTCACCTCACTGGCATAATTTCCTTCAAGGTCATAAATAGGAATATCCGGAGGGGTCAAAAGAGAAAAGGTAATGATGCCCTCGGTTCCTTCAGCCAGACCCAGTTTCTCGTCGGTCATTGAATAAGCCGTATTGACACCCAGCTTCATCCAGGGCTTCAAGTCGGCATCAAAGTTGGCCCGGAAAGAATAACGCTTAAACTCAGAACCAACGATGGTTCCGTCCTGGTCCATGTAGGAGCCCGAAACAAAATAGCGAACCGCCTCGGTACCTCCACGGGCAGAGACCTGATGTTGCTGCATGGGTGCAAACTGAAAAATAGCCTCCTGCCAGTTGGTTCCAATACCCAAGAGAGAAGGATCCTGAAACTCAGCACGCTCATCTCTTGTACTGAAGTCCATCGCCACGGTATTGCTGTACTCAGCAAATTCGCGCAAATTCATCATTTCCAAACGGGTGGCCTGGCGCTGCATACCGTACATCCCGTCGTAGGAAAACTTGGCTTCACCGCTGCGGCCTTTTTTGGTGGTAATCAATACCACGCCGTTGGCACCCTGCGCACCATAAATAGCGGTTGCAGAGGCGTCCTTAAGAATTTCCATCGATTCGATATCGGCAGGGTTCAAAGAGGAAATGGGAGAGACCGAAGAAACGGAACCATTACCCAGTCGATCACCCAGACCCAAAGAAGCACCGCTGGCGCTGCTGCCTTGCAAAATAACGCCATCGACCACATAAAGCGGCTCGGCATTGGCATTGATGGTACTTTGTCCACGTACCCTAATGGATACCGAACCACCGGGGGCACCGGAAGTAGCCATAGAAGTTACACCGGCTGCACGCCCCTGCAGGGCCTGGTCGATGTTGGTAATTACCGAACCTTTAATTTTGTCCTCACCTACAGAAACAGAAGCACCCGAAAGGTCGCTCCTCTTCATGGTTCCATAACCAACAACCACCACCTCATCCAGCCGCAAGTCGGAAGTCTGCATCATTACATTGATTACAGAACGACCGCCCACCTCAATAATCTGGTTTTCAAAACCGATAAAACTGAACACCAGCGTTTCAGCCTCCTGTGGGATACTAATGTTGTAATTGCCGTCGATATCGGTAACCACACCAATGGCGGTACCTTCTACCACAACGGTAACTCCGGGAAGGGGTGAACTGCTGTCGTCAGTCACCGTACCTGTGACTGTCTTTGTCTGCCCAAAAGCCAGTAAATGGCCAAACAGGAGCATCATTAAAGACAACAAACGCAGATTTTTTGTCATAGTTAATAGTTTAATTGAAAATTGGTTTCACATTGGGCTAATCAAAAATTGTTAATTTATGTTACAAACATAGGGTGTAGTTTACACTCTATCTAATACAATTCGATCCAAATTTTATAGTATTCTATAAATGCCGCCAATCATTAAAAACACCCCCTTCTTTGCCCCGACAACCTATAGAAGAACTTCACATTCAATTTTTGTTAGTGTAACAAATACACTTTATAGGTGATGTAAAATTAAGCTTACTTGACTCAGCGAGCTAATACTTTTTTATCATTTTTACATATTATTACATCTTTATAAAAAAACCGATCCCGCCAAAAGGGTAATTTAGCACCCAGCAAAAGCAAGCAAATTAATATGCGCAAAACCCTTTACATACTCTTGGGATCCCTTTCTTTGGCGCTTGGCGTAACAGGAATTGTGCTGCCGGGACTGCCCACCACGCCCTTCTTGTTGCTCAGCGCCGCCCTATTTCTTAAAGGGTCTGCCCGCCTACACAACTGGCTGCTGAACCACAGGTACCTGGGTGCCCGTATCAAACGCTATCACCAGCACAAAGGCATGCTCAAACAAGAAAAAATTTATGCCATACTCCTCACTTGGGTGATGATTGGCCTGTCCATGCTCCTCCTAGCCCAGCCCATATTAAGGTGGGTGGCTGCCGGATCCGCAATGTTGGGAACAGCAGTCATCTGGTGGTGGGTTCCTGATGGTAGAAAGAATGCTTCACAAGAATAAAATAATATTGGTTTTTGTTGAAAAAATACTTGTATTTGTCCTAAAGGTAAACGAATTTTATTCACATTTTTTAACAACCAAATTATTATTTTATGAAAAAATTTTACGCAGCCTGTGCAGCTGTTTTTTTTGCAGCAGCCACCGTAACAGCACAGAACATCAAACTGAATGATTTTGAAGATGGCGAAAAAGACAATTGGTCCTCCTGGCAAACAGAAGCTTCGGTAGATGTTGTCGCCAATCCGGATGCCACTGCACCCAACACCTCGGACATGGTGCTAAAACTGACACCGGATGATCCATGGGGCTCCATCGCCAAATGGATGGGAGACGGCTTCCTGACCAAAGAGTCGGCCAAGATTTCGGTATTGGTATACTCCACCGATGCCGAAAATGAGATTAAAATTTACCTCGAAAATGGCGGCGCCGGAGAAGAGAAAATCGAGACGGAGACCTTCAAAGCAGTGGCGCAAAACACCTGGACCCGCATCGAATTCAACCTGGCGGGAGATGTCAATTGGGCAGAATACAAGCAACTGGCTTTTCAGCCCAAAACGGCAGGCGTCATTTACTTCGACGACATCACCGTAAGCTATCCCGAAACCAGCGGACCCAAATCAACCAACGATTTTGAGGACAAGCAATTGGGCGACACCGAGCACGCCATTGGCTGGGGAGGAATGGAGGCAGTAATTGCAGAGGCACGCAAGACGAAGTGACCACCATTTGGTATGCCGACGATGTAAGTCTGGTTGGAACAACCACCTCTCTGCCCAATGTACCACAAACAAATTTTGGCGTAAGCGTCTTTTCAAAAGCAGGGGGTTTACAAGTGGCGGGACTGCAAAACAACAGCATTACTGTTTACAATCTCACCGGCACCAAGGTGTTTGAGCAAAACGCAGTAAGTGGCGACCTGAGTATTGCTCTGCCCGGGGGACTTTACATAGTTCAAATTGACAATAAAACCAGCAAGGCTTTGGTTAAGTAGCCAACCAAGCTCCTTACTCACTAAAAAAGGGACTGCCC
>DUOK01000063.1 GCA_012838865.1 Bacteroidales bacterium
AGGCCTTAATGGATCTGGCCGAGGCACATCAGCTCTGGGTCGTGGAAGATGTGGCCCAGGCTTTGGGCGCAACTTGTCGTTTCAGGGGCAGGGAGCAGGCTTTGGGAACCATCGGTCACATAGGCTGTACCTCTTTTTTCCCATCTAAAAATCTCGGTGGTTTTGGCGACGGCGGGGCCTGCTATACCCGCCAGGCCCACCTGGCGCAGCGCATTCGCAGTCTGGCCACCCACGGCTCCGAGCAACAGTATCTGCATACCCGCATCGGCATCAATTCGCGCTTAGATACCCTGCAGGCCGCCATATTGCGGGTCAAATTGCCCCACTTGAATGATTTTATTGCGCGGCGACGCGCCGTTGCCGCAGTTTATCAGCAGGAGCTGGGTCATTGCCCCCTTTTGACCCTGCCCCTTGAGCAGTCCGGCGCCATGCACAGCTACAACCAATACACCCTTCGTGTAGCAAGGGGACAAAGGGCGGCCCTGCAGGAGCGCTTAGCGGCAGCGGGGATACCTTCCCGCGTTTACTATCCCCTGGCCCTGCATCAGCAGCCGGCTTTCGCGCCTTTGGCGGGCCAGGTGGAATTGCCCAATGCAGAGGCTGCCAGTCGTGAAGTCCTGTCCCTGCCCATGCACACCGAGATGCTTCCGGGCGAAGCCGCCTACATAGCCCGTATCGTGCGCCGTTGTGCCGAAGAATGTGCCTTAAATCCAAGCTTATGATACACAAAAAAGCACTCATCCACGAGTCGGCCATAGTCGATGAAGATTGTGAAATTGGCGCCGGTTCGCGCATCTGGCACTTTTGCCACCTGATATCCGGCTGTCGCATTGGACGCGATTGCAGTCTCGGTCAGAACGTTATGGTGGCCTCCGGCGTGGTGCTGGGCAACAACGTAAAAGTACAGAACAACGTTTCGCTCTACGAGGGCGTAGTGTGTGAGGACGATGTTTTTGTGGGGCCCTCGGCTGTTTTCACCAATGTGTTCAATCCCCGCAGCGCCGTTCCCCGCAAACATGAGTACCGGCAGACCAAAGTCTGCCGTGGTGCCACCATCGGAGCCAACGCCACCATTATTTGCGGCATTGAAATTGGTCGTTATGCCTTTGTCGGTGCAGGGGCTGTCGTCACCCGCAGTGTGGCCCCCTATTCCCTGGTGGTGGGTAATCCTGCCCGGCATGCCGGTTGGATGAGCGAATGTGGTCACCATCTGCGTTTTCAGCCCGACGGAACGGCCCGCTGTCCCGAATCGGGCAGTCTGTATCGTTATGTAAAAGGGAAAGTCGAAAAACTGAATGAGGATGGGTGTAGATAAAGTAAGATTTGCGGTGGTGGGATTGGGCCACATCGGTAAGCGGCATGCCGCCATGATTCAGGAACGCAGCGACGCCGAACTGGTCGCCCTCTGCGATGTCCGTTCGCCCGAAGCCTGCGGCTGGACACAGAATGAGCTGCCCTGGTTTTCGTCCCTCACGGCCCTCCTGGCTTCCGATGTGGAGGCCGAAGTCATCAACATTTGTACCCCCAACGGACTGCATGCGGCCCAAACCCTCGAAGCCCTGGAAGCCCGGCGCCACGTGGTGGTAGAAAAACCCATGGCGCTGCGCAAGCAGGATGCCGAGGCGGTAATATTTAAGGCCCTGCAGGTGTCGCGACAGGTCTTTGCCGTGATGCAAAACCGTTATTCGCCCACCGTCAAGTGGCTGCGGCAAGTCCTCCAGGAAGGGCGCCTGGGCCGGGTCTATCTGGTGCAAATGAATTGTTTTTGGAACCGCGACGACCGTTATTATCGGCCGGGCGGCTGGCACGGGACTGCCGATTTGGACGGGGGCGTACTTTTTACGCAGTTTTCGCATTTCATGGACATCATGTACTGGCTCTTTGGCGACATTTGTAACATACGTGGAAATTTCGGAAATTTCGCCCACCAACATTCCACCGTCTTTGAGGATGCCGGCAGCATCAGTTTCGACTTTGTGAATGGCGGCATGGGCACGATGACTTACAGTACGGCGGTGTGGGACCGCAATCTGGAAAGCAGCATCACCATTCTGGGCGAAAAGGGTACAGTGAAAATAGCCGGTCAGTACATGGATGAGGTCAGTGTTTGCCACATTAAAGATTATACGATGCCCGAACTCGAGGCCGCCAATCCGCCCAACGATTATGGGGCCTACAAAGGTTCCGCCTCCAACCACGGCGCCGTTATTCAAAATGTCGTAGATACACTTCGTGGCGCCACTGAGGTCGCCACCAATGCCCTGGAGGGCATGAAAGTAGTCGATATTATTGAACGCATCTACGCTGTTCGCGGTCCCGGCACCGCCACGGCACGTGATTGAAATACCTAAGGATTAGAAGACAATTTTGAACGAAATTTTTTATGGCACATCCAAAATTTCAAGAGCTCCTGAATAAGGAAAGCAAAATATCCGTTATCGGACTGGGTTATGTGGGACTGCCCATTGCCCTGGAACTGGCCCGTCATTTTCAGGTGGTGGGTTTCGACATCAAGGAAGAGCGGGTGGCGCAGATGCAGCGACAGGAGGACCCGAGCAAGGAACTCGAAGCCGCCGACTTTGCGGACTGCGACATCCAGTTTACCAGTAAGCCCGATGATTTGCGGGCCGCCACCTTTCATGTGGTGGCCGTACCTACGCCCATCAACCGGCACAATCTGCCCGATTTGCATCCCCTTTTGAGCGCCTCCAAAACAGTGGGGAAAATCCTGAAGAAGGGCGATTGTGTGGTTTTTGAATCGACGGTGTATCCCGGTTGTACCGAGGACGATTGTGTGCCCATTCTGGAGGCGGAATCGGGATTGAAGTTCAATGTCGATTTTAAGGTGGGCTATTCGCCCGAGCGCATCAATCCCGGCGACAAGGAGCATACCCTCACAAAAATATTGAAGATTGTCTCGGGCAGCGATGCCGAAGCACTGGAGCTCATTTCTGAGGTTTACGGCGCCATCATCAAAGCCGGCATCCACAAGGCCAGTTCCATCAAGGTGGCCGAGGCGGCCAAGATCATCGAAAATACCCAGCGCGATGTCAACATCGCCCTGATGAACGAATTATCGCTTATTTTTAACCGGCTCGACATCAACACCTATGAGGTGCTGGAGGCGGCAGGTACCAAGTGGAACTTTTTGAAATTCTTTCCGGGACTGGTAGGCGGTCACTGTATTGGGGTGGATCCCTATTACCTGACCTACAAGGCCAGCGAGCTGGGCATTCATTCGCGCATCATAACCGGCGGTCGCGTCATCAACGACGGCATGGCGCCCTACATAGCCAATGAGGTGGTCAAACGCCTGATTTCTGCCGGTCACCCCATCAACGGTTCCCGCGTGCTGATCATGGGTGCCACGTTTAAGGAGAATGTGAGCGACATTCGCAACTCCAAGGTGGCCGATTTGGTCCACGAGCTGCAATCCTTCAGCGTTCAGGTGGAGGTGGTGGACCCCCATGCCTCCTCCGACGAACTGCAGGAAGAGTACGGCTATGGTCTGGTGGAGGCTCCACGCGGTCGCTATCAGGCGGTGGTGGTGGCGGTGAACCATGGCGATTATGTGGGACTGCCGGAGTCGTATTTTACCGGTTTGCTGGCAGAGAAGGGACTTTTTGTGGATGTCAAAGGCATTTACCGGAATGCAGGATTTTCGCTTAATTACTGGAGTCTGTAGGGATCCACGAATTTCACGAATTACGCGAATTTTCTTTTCAATTTGTGTAATTCGTGCAATTCGTGCAATTCGTGGACTCGTGCAATTCGTGGACTCGTGCAATTCGTGGTCTTTAATCCCTTCGGAAGATTTTCCTTACCCTGCGCAATAAGCCGCGGTCGTCCAGACTGTCGCCGGGAGCCGCCTGGGGCCTGTGCTGGTCGGAGGGACCAAACAGCCTTTCGAAAAAGCCCGGTCCCTCATCGGGCCGGTAATCTTCCAGATAATCTTCACAGTCGATGGCCAGTTGCAGGTGTTCGGGCAGTGGATAGAAGCGTTCGCTGCGCAGGTAGCTGTAAGCCGCCTGTTGTTCGGCCTGTTGCATAACCCGGGCAAAGATGGGGAGGGCCGTACGGGCGCCCTGACCCAGAGCGGTACTGCGAAAGCGGATACCCGGATTTTCGGCACCCACCCAGGCACCGGCTACGATGCGGGGACCAAAGCCGATGAACCAGCCGTCGGCATTGTTCTGCGTGGTGCCGGTCTTTCCTCCGTAATCGCCCTGCAGACGGTAGCGGCTGTAGAGGTCCCTGCCCGTTCCTCTTTGGGCCGCCTGGCGCAAGAGCTCCACCATGAAGCGGGCCGTTTCTTCGTTGAAGGCCTCCTCGCGGGCTCTTTGGGGTTCTGCCGCATACAGCACCTTCCCATCGGCATCTTCAATGCGCAGCACCATCACCGGTTTGCGTGCCCTGCCGTAGTTGGGGAAGGCGGTGTAGGCACTCACCATCTCGAGGAGACTGACGCTGGCGCTGCCCAGCGCCAGGGAGGGCACGTTGGGGAGACTGCTTTCAATGCCCATCTTGCGGGCCGTGGAAACCACCGCGGGAATGCCGGTGCGATCAATGAGCTCAGCTGTCACCGTGTTCACCGAGTGGACCAGTCCCCCCTTCAGCGAATACCAGCCTTCGTGCATGCCGTCCGCATTGGTGGGCGTCCAGTTGTCGTAGTCGACATAGGTTCTGGAGGCATTCGACAACATTTCGCAGGGCGAATAGCCCTGTTGCAGCGCAGTGGCGTACACCAGGGGCTTAAAGGTCGAGCCCGTCTGCCGCCGGGCCTTTACATGGTCGTACTGATAAAAGCGGAAATCAACACCGCCTACCCAGGCCAGTACGTGGCCGCTGGTGGCATCCATAGCTACAAAACCGGTATGCAGGGTACGGAGACTGTGGCGAATGGAGTCGATGGGCGAACACTCCATCCTTTTCTCGCCTTCGGGGGTATAGACCAGCAGGGTCTGAACCTTCTGCATTTTTTCCATAATGGCTGCGTGCTCCAGTCCCTGTTCACTGAGCAGGCGGTAGCGGGGACTCTTGCGGATGGCCTCAGCCAGCATTTCGGGCTGCTGCGACCAGGGCTCTTCCTTGCCCCAGTGTTCGTTGAAGCTTCTTTGCAGGGCCGACATGTGCTGGCGCACGGCCGATACGGCAAAGCTTTGGAGCCGGGCATCCAGGGTCGTCGTAATTTTCAGTCCGTCGGTCTCCAAGCGGTACTTACCGTGCCCGCCTTCCTTCAGAAGCTGGATGCTTTGCTGGCGTACCTCCTCCAAAAACCAGGGGGCGGGACCGTGGCTGTGGTCGATGCGGCTGTAGTTGGTCTGCAGGGGCCGGTTTTTATAGCGTTCGCAATCCTCGGTCGACAAAAAGCCCTGATGGGCCATGCGGTCGAGCACTACATTGCGGCGTCCCAGGGCCCGTTCGGGGTGGAGGCGGGGACTGTAGGCGGTATTGGCGGCGAGCATGCCTACCAGGGTAGCGGCTTCGGCGGGATTCAGTTGGGCAGAGGACTTGCTGAAGAAGCGGTTGGCGGCCACCTCAATGCCGTAAATGTCCTCCCCAAAAGGCACGGTGTTGAGGTAAAGGCCCAGGATGTCGTCCTTGCTGAAGACCTTCTCGAGGCGCGCCGCGATAAATACTTCGCGCGTTTTGTTGACGGGGAAGGACAGCCAGCCGATGCGTCGGCGGGGGTAGAGGTTCTTGGCCAACTGCTGGCTGATGGTGCTGCCGCCCCCCTGCCGTGTATCGCGCAGCAGGATGGTCTTGACAAAGACGCGGCCCAGACTGATGAAGTCGAGGCCCCGGTGCTCAAAAAAGCGACTGTCCTCGGTGGCAATGAGGGCATTCTTAACGTGAATACTGATTTGCTCATTGTCGGCATTCAGCCGGTTTTGGATAAAGTACTTCCCAATCATACTGCCATCGGCCGCATACACCACCGAGGCATTATGGTTCCGCAGTCCCCCCAGCTCCACCGTAGCCGGAATGCGCCCGAAGAGACCGGCGTAGACCAGTAAAATAAAGACCAGCAGCGCAGAGAGTGCCAGTCCCCCCGCCCGAAATCCCCAAATCAGCAAGCGGCGTTTCCAGGCGGTGTTTGTCTGCCGCTGCCCGGATTTTCGACGCGCAGCGCCCTTTGTGTTTCCGGAGCCCGTTTTTTTACTCATTGCTCTTCCGCTTTGAACCAGCGTGCGGTGTTTTCAATAGCCTCCTTAAGTGGCGTAAAACGATAATTGAATTGGCGGCTGAACTTGTCGGCCGAGTAGCGCGAAACCGTTTGAGCCGTTCGGGCAGTATCCTTGGTAATGGCCGGTGCCTTACCGGCCAGGTAACAAAACAAGAGATTAACGCGCCAGCCCAATTCTGTCATCAGTCGCCCCACCTTCAGGAAGGGCGGTCTGCGTCCCAGCGCCTGGGCCACCATAGTAAAGAAGTCGCGGTAGCTCAGGTTCTCCCCATTTAAAATAAAGCGCTCGTTGACCGACTGGCTTTCCATCAGCAGCACCACCGCAGCGGCTACATCGCGTACATCCACAAAGCCGGTGACACCGCCGGTGTAGACCGGCAGGCCTTTGCGTACCGAGTAAAAGAGGCGACCGCTGCTGCGGAGCCAGTTAACGGGACCGATGATTACCGAGGGGTTGACGATGACTATGGGAATGCCTTCTTTGGAGGCGCGCCACACTTCCATTTCGGCACGAAACTTACTGTAGGAATAGGCCGAACGGTGGTCGTCGGCCTGCCACTCCACCTGCTCATCAATGACCCCGCCATCGAGGGCCTTGCCCAGCGAAGCGATGGAGCTGACGTAGCACACCTTTCCCACGCCGCAGTGGAGGCAGGCATTCATCAGGTTGGCCGTACCTTCGCTGTTGACCTTCAGCATGCGGTCCGACTCGCCGGGATTGAAGGAGACTTTAGCGGCAGCGTGGTACACCTGGCGCACCCCCTGCAGCGCCTCCTCCAGGGCAAAATAGTCCGACAAGTCCGCCTCCACCCACTCAATGCGGCCGAGCAATTCGGCTGCCTCCGGGGTGTAAAAGCGAAACAGGCGTTCCACTTCGGCAATGCGTTCGGCCTGACGATAAATGCCCCTGACCCTTAGTCCTTTTTGGGTAAGGTGGAGTAAAATATGCGAACCCACCAGTCCCGTTCCTCCTGTTACCAATACCATGTTTCGTGACGAATAAATTGATTAAAACCGGTAAAATGTTGCTAAATTAGCACTTTAAAAGTAAAATGTTTGTATATGTTTTCAGGAATAGTTGAAGAAGCTGCAACCGTAGTTGCATTGGAAAAGGATAAGGGCAATTTGCACCTCAGTCTGAAATGTTCATTCGCCCCTGAGCTGAAGATCGATCAGAGCGTGGCACACAACGGCGTTTGTCTCACCGTAGTGCGCAAGGAAGGCGAGGTGTACACCGTTACCGCCATTCAGGAAACCCTGGAGAAGTCCAATCTCGGTCGCCTCAAGGTCGGCGACAAGGTGAACCTGGAGCGCAGCATGATTATGAACGGTCGGCTCGACGGACACATTGTGCAGGGGCATGTGGACCAAACGGCCGAATGCCTGGAGGTGAAGGAGGCCGACGGCAGCTGGTACTATACCTTCCGCTACGACATCGACAAGGAAAAGGCTGCTCAGGGCTATATGACCGTCGAAAAGGGCTCGGTCTGTGTCAACGGCGTCAGTCTCACCGTCGTCAACAGTCGCGACGACCGCTTTTCCGTGGCCATCATTCCCTATACCTACGAGTTTACCAACTTTCACCAGATTCAGCCGGGTACCCTGGTCAATCTCGAATTCGATATTCTGGGCAAGTACATCAGTCGCCTTATGGCCCTGAAATAGTGCTTTAACAGCGCCCGTTTCACATCAAAAAAAGCTGCCCCTGAGGGCAGCTTTTTTGATGGTGGACAAACCAATCCTTCGGCAGACCGAAAAAAAGCCGGTCCCGAAATTCTTTTTCATACTACAGGAGATTCTCCTGCTCTATGTCCTTAAAGTGCTTGTAGGTCCCCACCTTTAATTCGTGGCAGGCGGCCTCATCACACACAATCATTCCGTTGGGGTGCAACTGAAGGGCGCTGATGGTCCACATGTGGTTGACCCCTTCTTCCACGGCATGACGCAAGGCACGAGCCTTGCTGTGTCCGCTTACTACAATCACCACTTCCCTGGCATCGAGCACGGTAGCTACGCCAACCGTGAGTGCTTTTTTGGGTACCAAAGCCATGTCGTTGTCGAAAAAGCGGCTGTTGGCCAGAATGGTGTCGTAGGTAAGGTTTTCGACCCGGGTGCGTGACGAAAGGGAGGAGCCCGGTTCGTTAAAGGCAATGTGCCCGTCGGGACCAATGCCGCCCAAAAAGAGGTCGATGCCCCCACAGCTCTTAATCTTTGCTTCGTAGGCCGCACACTCGGCCTTTAAATCGGCCGCATTTCCGTTTAGGATATGGACCTGCTCACGCGGGATGTCGATGTGCGAAAAGAAGTTGTTCCACATAAAACTGTAGTAGCTTTCGGGATGCTCCTGAGGAATCCCGATGTACTCGTCCATATTGAAAGTGACGACTTTTTTAAAGGACACCTTCCCTTCCTGATGAAGGCGGATGAGTTCCCGGTAAGTCCCCAGTGGAGAGGAACCGGTGGGCAGCCCCAGTACGCAGGTTCTTTCTTTGGTAATACGATTGATGGCCGCAGCGATGTAGTTCGCTGTCCATATCGACATTTTTTCGTAGTCGCTCTGAATGACTAGGCGCATGGGCTTATTGCTGTGTTTCGTTGGAGGGATAACTGACGTACTTCACCTTGAGCACAGGACCGAAATCGGGGTGCCGGTTGTACAACCGCAGGCGGTTAAAATTGAATTGCATATTCGGAAGGACCAGGTACAAGGGGGGGACTTCCGCATTGCCTTTTGCTGCCGTTTCGAAGAAATGTTGATTCATTCGGAAGGTGAAACTGTTGGTCTCCGCATCGTAGTCGGCGCTTTGGTTGTTGAATATGGCCAGGGTATCCCCCTCTTCTGTCCGTGTGGCTATCGGAAAAACAGGATTCCCTCTTTCGTTCAGCCGGGCAATGTTCAGTGTCTGGGAGTAGGGGAAATGCAGGTCGGCAATGGGTGTCGTATCGGGTCGGAGTACCAGGTCGACCCCACTGATGCCGTAGCGCAGGTCGCCCTGCTGAGCCAGAGAGTCGGTCCATTGACTGATCAGGGGTGCCAAATCCAGTCGCGTCATCGGTCCGCCCATACCCTGCACCAAAAGGTGCGTCACCTCCGGGTCATCCAGAAAAAACCCGTTCAGCGGCTGATGTTCGTAGCGGCTGAAATACACCACTTCCTTGTTGATGGGAAAGAGGTAGCTTTTGGGCTCAATCTGCAGCGTGTCCCCTTCCTCACCATCGTTGGTGATTTCACGCAAGACCTTCTGAAAATGGAGGGTCATATTGGAAGTGAGTAGATTCAAATCAAAGCGAACCAGCGCCCCTGTTTTTTCAGCAGAGAGCTCCGGTTTAACCGTAACGTACAATCCCTTCAGCTCGTTCTGAAAGGCTTCCCGGGTTTGAAGCTTTTCTTCGGGCAAATTAAAAATACGCTCCAGCAGCTCCTCGCCCAGGTTAATGCTGATGGTATCGAGGTAGTTTTTCTTTTGCCATTCTTCTTCGGTCAAGCCTTTGCGGGGACTAAAGTCGATTTCGCCGAGCGGTTCGGCCGCAATTTTTCCTTCCAGCTCAAAGTCGCTGTGGTAACGGTTCAGCGAAGTGATTTTTGGCAGATGTTCCGTTACTTCATATACCTGAATCGTTTGCACGGCATTGGGATCGCCCAGCCAGTCCTCATAGCGATAAACCAGGTTCAATTCCAGCGACACGGGAGAAAATTTTGCGTCGTCAACGGTGTCGGTGAGGGCGTCATAGCGAAAAACCGGCGTCTTCTCGCCCAAATTGATTTGGGTAACAAAGTCGGCCCTGGTGTAGCCGGCCAGCGGATCGTTGAGTTCCCCCAGGGGCAGACGGGGCTGGTTCACCGCCATGTGATCGCTGGCAACGCGTTCGGGCTGGGTTTGTACTCCGTAAAAGTTTGTACTTACACTGTTGGCATTGAGAACATCGGTGGCGGGCAGGGTGTCGAGGCCGATGGAGGCCGGATCGTTGTCGCAGGCCCACATAAAAACTGCGGAGATCATGCCCGCAGCAGACCATTTCAGCAACCTAAAGGTGGTGTTTGGCATACAATAATTTCGGTTAAATGTGCTTACAATGAATCGTAAAACGCGTTGTAGGCATCGATGTACTCTTCTTCTTTCTGAAATTCGAGGAAGGGCTTGCCGCTTTCGCGGGCAAAGGCCACAACTTCGGGATGAACCTCGGCACTTGATTGAATGATGCCGTCCGACAAAGCGATGGCCACTTTCGATAAGGCCACATAATCCGGCGTTTCCAGGCCCTTTAAATCCTTGTCGGCTATGCCCATCTCCTTCAGCTTAAGGCGCAAATCCTTATTGAGGGTCTGCTCAAATGCGTCGTTGTAGAGCGAGTAAACCACCTTGGCCTTAGCAAAGAAGGGATCGTCGTTCATGGTCTTTTTTATCAACAAGGGAGCCAAGGCCGTAAACCAGCCCTGACAATGAACCACATCGGGTGCCCAGCGCAGCTTTTTGGTCGTTTCCAAAACGCCTCTTGCAAAAAAGAGCGCGCGCTCGTCGTTGTCAGCAAATTCAGTGCCATCCTCATCAATAGTGGTGCATTTCCGTTGAAAATAATCTTCGTTGTCGATAAAGTAGACCTGCATACGTGCCGAAGGGATGGAGGCGACTTTGATGATGAGGGGGTGATCGGTGTCGTCGATGATGAGATTCATCCCCGACAGGCGGATGACTTCGTGCAATTGGTTGCGTCGTTCGTTAATGGAGCCAAAGCGCGGCATAAAGGTCCGGATTTCTTTTCCCCTCTCCTGAATGCCCTGGGGCAGGTTTCGGGCCATTACAGACAATTCATTTTCGGGCAGATAGGGAGTGATCTCCTGGGAGATGAAAAGGACTTTGGTGTTTTCCATTTTATTTTGAAAATTTGATAAATAAGGTCGCGTCATACAAGAAGGCGCCCTGCAAAATTACAAAAAATATGCTTCTAAAACAAAGCCAGTTACCGTTCTGCCCTCTTGCAGCAACATCCTTTTATGTTTTTTAAAGGCATAATTTTCTGTGTTTGGTTTTTATTCGTTTATTTAGCCGCGTTTTTTGTTTACAGTATCCTATGGAGATAATTAGGGCAGCATCAGAGCTTAAGGCGCGCCTTGCAGCGCTCAGAAAAGCAGGAAAGATCATCGGCTTTGTGCCCACCATGGGCGCCTTGCACGAGGGGCACCTGTCGCTGGTTAAAGAAGCCGCAGACCACAGCGATGTGGTGGTGATGAGTATTTTTGTCAACCCCAACCAATTCAATAACGCCAGCGATCTGGAGCGTTATCCGCGTGATTTGCAAAAAGATGCGGCCCTGCTCGAAGGCACGGCCTGTGAACTTCTTTTTGTGCCGTCTGTTAAAGAGGTATACCCCGAACCCGACCAAAGGGTCTTTGATTTCGGGGATTTGGATAAGGTGATGGAAGGGAAGTTCCGGCCCGGGCATTTCAACGGCGTGGCCCAGGTGGTGAGTCGCCTTTTTGATTTGGTGGCGCCGCACAAGGCTTTTTTTGGGGAAAAGGATTTTCAACAATTGGCGGTGGTACGCGCTATGGTGCGGCAGTTGAATTACCCGGTGGAGATTGTGCCCTGTCCCATTGTAAGGGAGGCCGACGGACTGGCTATGAGCTCGCGGAACATGCTTTTGAGCACGCTTCAGCGAAAAAACGCTCCCCAAATAGCGCTAACCTTGTCCGAATCTTGTAATTTTGCAGCGACACATTCTGTAGCTGAGACGAAGCAGCAGGTGGTGGATGCCATTAATGCTGTGCCGGAGCTGGAAGTGGAGTATTTTGAAATTGTGGACGGGAACAGTCTGCAGGCAGTCGGTTCCTGGGAGGAGAGTTCCTACGTGGTGGGATGCATCGCGGTTTTTGCCGGAGAAGTCAGGCTGATTGATAATGTGATTTACAAAAATAGCATGTCATGAACATTCATGTTGTGAAATCGAAGTTACACAACGTAACGGTAACGGAGGCCAACCTGAACTATGTGGGCAGCATTACCATCGATGAGGAATTGATGGAGGCGGCCAACATTCTCGAGAACGAGAAGGTGCAGGTGGTCAACAACAACAACGGTGAGCGGATAGAGACCTATGTGATCAAGGGGGAACGTGGTTCCGGCGTGATCTGTCTCAATGGGGCCGCTGCCCGTAAGGTAGCGGTAGGCGACGTGATCATCATCATCACCTATGCCATAATGGAAGTAGAGGAAGCCCGGAGTTTTAAGCCCACCTTCATCTTCCCCGACACCGCCACCAATAAGCTGATCTGAAGTCGTACCGCCCAAGGCGCAGGACTGCATAACAGGTAAAACCAATGGATACCGGCCCCGGCGGGGCCGGCTTTATTTTATGGCTGCCAAAACCAAATCCGTATTTGTTTGTCAAAACTGCGGTTCCGAATCCCCCAAGTGGATTGGGAAGTGCCATTCGTGCGGAGAATGGAACACCTACGTAGAAGAGGTGGTGGTGCAGACCCGCAATAAGGGTCCGGTGCTCACCGGTGCCTCTGACGCCCCGCGACAAAAGCCGGTGCCCGTCACCGAAGTCGACGTGGATCAGCTGCCGCGCATGGATACCGGCATCGAAGAGCTGAACCGCGTATTGGGCGGGGGCATGGTGCCCGGTGCCCTCGTTCTTCTGGGCGGAGAACCCGGCATCGGCAAATCGACCCTGGTCCTACAAATGGCCCTGAAGCTCAAGGACCGCAAAATACTTTACGTCTCCGGAGAGGAGAGTCCCCAACAGTTGAAACTTAGGGCCAACCGCCTGCTGCCCGGTGCCGGCGAACACTGTCTCATTGTCAGCGAAACCTCCCTCGAACGCATCGTCAACCACATTGCCCAGGTCAGGCCCGATCTGGTCATCGTTGATTCGGTACAGACCCTCGAGCGGGAAGGCGTAGAGTCGGCCCCCGGCAGTGTGGCCCAAATCAGAGAGAGTACCGCGGTGATTCTCCGACTGGCCAAGGAGCAAAACCTGCCGGTTTTACTCATCGGACACATCAATAAGGAAGGCAGTCTGGCCGGCCCCAAAGTCCTCGAACACATGGTCGATGTAGTCCTCCAGTTTGAGGGCGACCGGCATTATATGTACCGCATTCTGCGTTCGGTGAAAAACCGCTTCGGCTCCACCTCCGAAATCGGCATTTTTGAAATGCTCAGCGAGGGCTTGCGCGAAGTCTCCAACCCCAGTGAAATGCTGCTGGCGCACCAGGATGAGGAAATGAGCGGCATTGCCATTTCGGCCGCTCTGGAAGGGGTTAGGCCCTTTTTAATAGAGGTGCAGGCCCTGGCCAGCACCGCCGCCTACGGTACGCCCCAGCGCTCCTCCACCGGCTTCGATCTTCGGCGCCTGAACATGCTGCTCGCCGTACTCGAAAAGCGCGCGGGCTTCAAACTCGCCGCCAAAGACGTTTTCTTAAACATTGCCGGGGGCCTCAAAGTCACCGATCCGGCCATCGACCTGGCCGTGGTCAGTGCCGTACTCTCCTCGAATACCGATTTGCCCGTATCGCGAGAAATATGTGTCACCGGTGAGGTGGGTCTCTCCGGTGAAATACGGCCCGTTACCCGCATTGAGCAGCGCATCGCCGAAGCGGCCAAGCTGGGCTTTAAAACCATAGTGGTGCCCCGCTACAACAAGGGCATCGACTTCAAGAAATTCGACATCAGGGTGGTGCAGGCCGGCAAGCTCGAGGAGGCCTTCCGACAGCTTTTTGGCTGAGGCGACCACAAGCAGATGTTTTTTAGCGCCAGGAAACAAAAAGCCCTCTTGCAGAAGAGGGCTTTTTGTTATGTGTAACGACCTTGGCAGCGTCGGCCTAAAAGAACTCGTCGCTCCCGCGTCGGGTGCCGGTCGATTCCATTTCCACCTCTTCTTCCGAAGTGGGAATGTACTCATCGGGACAGTCCAGGTTCAAACGAAAATTGGCCGGAGCCTCAAAAGGCGTCTCCAGAGCATAAGGCAAATCCTCGTTTTCATAGGCTCCGGTCATATACAAAGCCCAGATGGGCAGCGCCATATTGGCACCCTGACCCAGATAGAGGTTGTCGAAGTGGATGTCGCGGTCCTCACCACCCACCCAGACGCCGGTCACCAAATCCGGTGTAACCCCAATGAACCAGCCGTCCGAATTGTTTTGGGTGGTCCCGGTCTTTCCCCCAATACTTCCCCGAAGGTTGTATTTCAGGCGCAGACGTATGCCGCTTCCGGTATTCACCACCCCTTGCAGCAGATTCAGCATCAGATAAGCACTGCGCTCGTCGATCGATTCCTGTTTGCGGGCCGAAAAGGAGGCGATTTCGTTGCCGTAGCGGTCCTTGATCTGAGTCACAAACAGCGGTTCGGCATGTACCCCCTTATTGGCATAAGTGGCATAGGCCGCCGTAATTTCATTCAGTCCCAGATCGGGCGTCCCCAGCGCCAGGGCCGGAACGGGATCCATGGGACTTTTGACACCCAGACTGCGAATGATGTTGACCACGGCCTGAGGATTGTACTGCTTCATGATCCAGGCGGTGATGTTGTTGTTCGACTGGGCCAGTCCCCATTTGAGCGATACCATTTCTCCCGCCCGCTTGGTCCCCACATTACGCGGCGTCCAGGTCTGCCCGGTAGGCAAATAAAAGGTCTGCGGTACATTCGGCACCAAATCGCAGGGCGTTAAACCCTCCTGCATGGCCAGGGTATATACAAAAGGTTTGATGGTCGATCCCACCTGCCGCTTGCCCGTGGTCGCCATGTCGTACTTAAAATGCCGGTAACCGGGTCCCCCCACATAGGCCTTCACAAAACCCGTATGCGGATCCATAGAAAAGAGACTGGCCCTCAAAAAAGTCTTGTAGTAGTGAATGGAATCCATCGGCGTCATCACCGTGTCGCGGTCGCCCCCGTAGGCAAAGACCTTCATCTCCACCGGGGTGTTGAACACCTTGCGTATGCTGTCGTCCGACACCTTCTGACGCCGCATTTCGCGGTAGCGGTCGGTTTGCTGCATGGCCCGGTTGATGATTTGCTCGTATTGCTCCTGGCTGAGGTGACGGGTGTAGGGAGCACGGGCCCGTCCGCGCTTCTCATTGGAGAATTTCGGCTGCAAATCCTTGCCCAGATGTTCCTCTACGGCCCGTTCGGCATAGTTTTGAAGCCGGGAGTCGATGGTGGTATAAATTTTTAGTCCGTCACGGTAAATGTCGTAACGCGTACCGTCGGCCTTCAGATTTTTGTTGACCCAGCCAAAGAGGGGATTGTTGAGCCACTCGAGACTGTCCTCCCTGAATTTCTGCTCCTGCCAGGAGGGATAGTTGGCCCGCTCGGGCATACTGGCGGTCAAGGTCGTTCGCAAATACTCCCTAAAGTAGGGCGCCAGTCCCCCAATATGGTCCGAGCGCTTAAAGTCCAGTTCCATGGGCAGCTGTTTCAGCGAATCGTACTCGGCTCTGCTGAGGTGTTGGGCCCGCATCATTTGGTGCAGCACCACATTGCGGCGCCCCTCGGTCAGTTCGGGTCGCCGTACCGGATTAAAAAGCGAGGGGTTTTTGAGCATGCCCACCAAAACGGCGGCTTCTTCCACCTTCAGCGAATCGGAATAGGTGCTGAAAAAAGTGGCGGCTGCCGATTTAATGCCGTAGGCGTCGTAAATAAAGGGCGCCTTATTCAGGTACATGGTCAAAATCTCTTCCTTGGTGTAACTGCGCTCCAGTTTTACGGCAATGACCCACTCCTTGAGTTTTTGCAATACCCGCTCGCCCATGTTGCGGGCCGGCTCGTGAAACAAGAGTTTGGCCAACTGCTGGGTGATGGTGGAACCTCCTCCCGAGCTCTCTTCCTGCAGCAAGACGGTGCGCACCAGCACGCGGCCTAAGCCGCGGGCGTCGATGCCCGAATGGTCGTAAAAGCGAATGTCTTCGGTCGACACCAGTGCCTTTATAACATTTGGAGAGATTTCATCGTATTCCACCCGGCTCCGGTTTTCCTGAAAAAAGCTGCCGAGCAGCGCGCCGTCGGCCGAGTAGATTTCGGTAGCCAGGTTGCTGTGGGGGTTTTCCAGCTCTTCAAAACTGGGCATAAAACCCAGGGCGCCTCGCGAAATGAGGAAGAAGATCAGCAGGAAAAGAAAAATTCCCGCCGCAAACAAGGCGTAAAGCCAGATGGTTATTTTTTTTGACAAAGTCGTTTTTCCCATTTTACTTAAGTCTTATGTACACAAAAGTGGTTGACTGCCTGCAAGTCGACAGCGGCGTAAAATTAGAAAATTATAGCCGATTTTTAGGGCTTAAAAATCAAGTTGTTCTTAAACATTTGATTCTGTTGCACATTATTTTATAAATTTGCCGGCCGGATGCTTTCTCATCCGGACCAAAAACAGAGAGCAGAGCACATGGCGGAAAAACAGAAGGAGAACGAAAAAAACCTGGTGATCGTAGAGTCGCCTGCCAAGGCGAAAACCATCGAAAAATTTCTGGGAAAAAACTTTGTGGTAAAATCGAGTTTTGGACACATACGCGACCTGGCCAAGAAGGACTTCGGGGTGGATGTGGACAAGAACTTTGAGCCGCAGTACATCGTATCGCCCGATAAGAAGGAGGTGGTCAGGGAATTGAAAAAGCTGGTGAAGGAGTCGGACCTCGTCTGGCTCGCTTCCGATGAAGACCGCGAGGGAGAGGCCATAGCCTGGCACCTGGCTGAGGTTCTGGAGCTGGACCCGGCCAAAACACGGCGCATTGTGTTTCACGAAATCACCAAGCCCGCTATTTTAAATGCCATTGCCAAGCCCCGGAGCATCGACAAGCATTTGGTTGATGCCCAGCAGGCCCGCAGGGTGCTCGACCGGCTGGTGGGTTTTGAGTTGTCGCCGGTCTTGTGGAAGAAGGTAAAGCCTTCCCTATCGGCAGGCCGGGTGCAATCGGTCGCCGTTCGTTTGTTGGTCGAACGCGAACGGGAAATTTTTGGTTTTGAAGCCGAATCGGCCTTTCGCGTTACCGCCCGCTTTATGGTGAAGCAGGACGACGGCAAGGTTCAGGAAGTCCGGGCCGAACTCAATCAGCGCTTCAAGACCGAGGCCGAAGCCTCGGCCTTTTTGGCAGCCTGCGCTTCGGCCGACTTTATTGTGGACCAGGTCACCCGCAAACCCCTGACCAAGAGTCCCGCAGCCCCCTTTACCACTTCCACCCTGCAGCAGGAAGCCTCGCGTAAGCTGGGCTTTTCGGTGGGACAAACCATGTCGGTGGCCCAGCGCCTGTACGAGGCGGGTAAAATCACCTACATGCGTACCGACTCGGTGAATCTGGCCGATACTGCCGTGCGCATGGCCGTGGACCAGATTACCTCCGAAATGGGTGCCGAATATGTAAAGGTGCGTAAGTACAAGACCAAGAGCAAGGGGGCGCAGGAGGCCCACGAGGCCATTCGTCCCACCTACCTCGATCAGCCCTCGGTGTCGGGCTCAGCGACCGAACAAAAACTGTACGACCTTATATATAAGCGTACCATCGCCTCGCAAATGAGCGATGCCCAAATCGAAAAGACCAACGTCAACATCGGTGTAAGCGGTTCGCCCTACTACTTTCAGGCCAGCGGAGAAGTCATACAGTTCGACGGTTTTTTGAAAGTGTATATTGAATCGACCGACCAGGAAAAGGAAGAGGAGGAAGTCCCCGGCTTTTTGCCCGCCATGAAAAAGGGCGATGCCCTGGCCCTCGATCTTTTGGAGGCACGTGAGCGCTGGACGCAGAAGCCCGCCCGTTACTCCGAAGCCAGTCTGGTACGCAAGCTCGAAGAGCTGGGTATTGGTCGTCCCTCCACCTTTGCCCCCACCATCAGCACCATTCAACAAAGGGGCTATGTGGTGAAGGAGGACCGACCCGGAACGCCGCGAAAGTACCGGGCTTTGTTGCTCAGCGACGGAAAGGTGAAGAGCGAAACCCGCACGGAGAATACCGGCGCCGAGCGTTCCAAGCTATTCCCGACCGACATCGGCATGGTGGTCAACGATTTTCTTTTGAAATACTTCCCCAATATTTTCAGCTACGACTTTACCGCTGAGGTAGAAAAGGAATTCGACAATATTGCGGCCGGTGAGTTGGTGTGGAACCAGGCCATCGCCGGATTTTACAAGCCCTTTCACCAACAGGTGGAAGAAACCCTTGAAAAATCGGAGCGCAACACCGGTGAGCGCAGGTTGGGCACCGATCCCAAGACCGGCAAGCCGGTCTTGGTGCGCATCGGTCGTTATGGTCCCATGGCCCAGTTGGGCGAGGGCGACGACGAAGCAGATAAGCCCACCTTTGCTTCGCTTACCCGTGAGCAGCATTTGGAGACCATCACCCTGGAGGAGGCCCTTAAGTTGTTTGAGTTGCCCCGCGATTTGGGTTTGTATGAAGATAAGAAAGTCGTTGTGGGCGTGGGGCGTTTCGGGCCCTATGTGCGGCACGACGGCAAGTTCGCCTCTCTGAAAAAGGACCTGGACGATCCCCTGGAAATTGATTTGGCCCGGGCCATTGAGCTGATCGAAGAAAAGCGGGAGCGAGACAATAAAAAAATTGTAAAGACGTTTGAAGAAGAGCCGGAGCTGCAGATTTTGAACGGTCGCTGGGGACCTTACATCAGTTACCAAAAGGGCAACTACAAGATTCCCAAGGATACCGAAGCCACAGCACTGAGTTATGAAGATTGCATGAAGCTGGTGGAGGCGGCCCCTAAAAAAGCGACCCCCAAAAAGGCAGCAACAAAGAAAGCAGCCCCTAAAAAGGCCGCAGCCGGCAAAAAGACAAGTACCAAGGCCTCAACAACGGTTAAGGCTAAGAAAACAGTTAAGGCAAAGAAGAAAGACTAAAGGCTTGTGGAGCTGCAACATTACTTTGAACCCTTTAAGGGACAGGTCGCGAAACTTTCGGGTTTCGCTCCCGGAGAAGCGCTTGGTCAGCAAGTGGCTTTTTTTAAGGGAGAAAGCGACTGGTTTGGGTTGGAAGGCATTAAGGTTGTGGTTTTGGGGCTGGATCAGCAGGCCGATCTGCTGCGTTATCATTTGTATGCCCTAAGGGGCTTTGAGCAGACAGCTTGGCTGGGCGATGCCGGAAATCTGAAAGGGCGCAGTCTCAACGACCGTTACCGGGCCCTTAGGGATGCCCTGAGTTGGTTTCGGAAGCGGGGACAAGTCGTTTTGCTGCTGGGCGGCAGTCAGGATTACACCCCGGCTGTTTTGAAAGGGATGGCCGATGCTCAAATGCAGCCGCGAGTTAATCTGGCCGTAGCTGATCATCGCTTCGACTTGGAGCCCGGAGCACCCGATTTGTCGCCCCAGGGATGGCTGAGTTACCTGTTGCAGGAAGAAGCAAAATTGCTCGGCGAGCTGAGCATTTTAGGCTGGCAACGTTACTTGGTGAGTCCCTGGCAAGAATCCTTCCTTACCCAGGAGTATGCCCATCTGCTGCGTCTGGGAGATTTGAGAGGCAAGGGTTTCGATGAAGTGGAAGTGGTCTTGCGTGGAAGCGATTTTTTGGGTGTGGATATGGGTGTTGTCAAAGGACAGCCTCTGTTCCCCGGAACCGTCGCCCCAAATGGGCTGGAGCCCCAAGATGCCTGTCGAATGTTTTGGTATGCAGGAATGAGTCCGCGTTTATCGGTAAGTGCGTTGTTTGCCCTTCCGGAGGGACAGGCCAACGAAGCCCTGCTTGGCGCAGAAGTGGTTTGGCATTTTTTCGACGGTTACCTGGGCCGACAGCCCGATTATCCCGAAG
>DUOK01000064.1 GCA_012838865.1 Bacteroidales bacterium
GACCGGTTTCTATCCGGCCGCTGTTAAGATTTTCAACCAAAGTCATCGCGTGATTGCCCGTGAGAACCTCATCACCAACCATCCGAATTCAAACGGCTTATGGTACGATGTGGGCAACGAAGATGGGGTTTTTGTAAACAACCGCATTGAGAATGTGGGTTCACCCACTGAGGATGGGTCGCACAACAACGGATTTTTCTTTGAAATATCCAGCGGGGTTTTGGTCGCAGGTAATACCTTTGTAAACAACAACCAGGGCATCTTGATCCTAAACAGCGACGATGCTGAAATTTACAACAATACCTTTATCAACAGTCGTGTAGGATTCAGACGCGATCGACGTGGAGATGGCGAAGACCATTTTGGCTGGCACATCTTAACCGGCCCTGCTGTTGATGCTCGTGACAACCACACCTTTATCAACAACCTGATGGTAAAAACGCTTGAGGGTGATGGACCCATGGTAGATGTTGGTCAACCGGCCGACATGTGCGATCGTTTGACCAGTCCCGCCCTCAGAGCAATGGACAACAACGTATATGTTAAGCAGTTGGAAGGTGATGAGTCGCCCATCCTGCTCTGGGCACCGGCTACAGATGCTGAAAACTGTCAAAGAGCTTACATGCAACCATCTGAATTCACCTCTGTTTTCCATTACTTCGAAGCCGGCAGCATGCTGTTCGAAAACTACCAGGGACCACTCTTAATTAAAAACGAAGCGGTATCCTCCGATTTTGAAGGACACCAGGCGGCAACAGCCATTCCTGAAAAGGTTAAGGCCGCAACAGGCTGGACCGATACCGAAACCCCATTTGTTGGTGCCAAATAAACAGGTTTCAACCCCATGTAAAAGAGGTTGTCCGGGCTTGCCGGGCAACCTCTTTTTTTGGTTTTTATCCAAAGTTCTACTTTGGATAAATGATGAAATCTTTGAATCTTTCAAGAATGAGCTCCAGTAGAGCTGACCTCAGCTCCTTGCGCTGCTCAAATGCAACCAGAAACTCCACAATTAAAAAAAGCTTATCCTGTTGCACATCGGTATAGACCAAAAGATGTTCTTTCTCCTCTTGTTTGAACAACACCGAAATGGCCTCAGTCAGTTCCCTAACAACCTCCCTATGCTGAGTAGGGAGCGCACTCAGTTGTACCCGAAGCTGGTCGTGAAGTCTGGACTTCCCCAAAACACTAATGCTTTTTTCGAGAAAAAAGCGATTGGGTACCCGCGTGTAATCGTCCCTAATATTCTCTGTTTTGTCGAGGTGCACATAAAAGGTCCCGATATGCAACACTTTTCCCTCCTCTTCGCCTATGCGTATGTAGTCGCCTATGCGGAAGGGCTTTTTTCGGAGTACAATCATCCAGCCAAAAAAGGAGAGCAGGACTTCGCGAATGGCGAAGGCCAGACCGGTAGCCAGCAAACCCACAAAAAGGGTAAGATTGCCCAAGGATACGCCGGAGTGGTGCAAAAGCACAAGCGCCCCAACAGTATACACCGTCCAACTGTATATTTTGGTGTAAAATATGCGCTCCTCTGCCTCCTCAAACCAATTGAAAACCCGGCTTATGGTCAGGCGCAGCAACAAGCTGGTGCCCAGCCAAATGGCGAGTACAAGGGAAACATTGTTGATGATTTTTCGAACCAGATCTGGCAGCTCCAGCATTTTACGAAACTCCATAAACAAGAGTCCCTGCATCACCAGCAAAAGCAACAGTCCCAGTACTACCGAAAGACTAAGGAAGCGAACCCTGCGCTTTTTAAAACGCTTACTCATAACCATTTATTTTTTTGTAACACCCCTTACGCATAGCAAAATCAAGCCTTTAAATAGAACAACGCTCGTTTTCTGAAGTCCTGCTGTCCTTTCGACAAGGCGCTACAGGGAGTACCGGTATCAGCCGGTACTCTTCACGCCGCCCGATATGGCTGTGGTAATCACCAAAAGCTTTTGCAGCAAGGCGTCTGCCTTCTGGGGATCTTCATCCTTCAACTTACGCCACTCGCGCAACTTGTTTACTTGCAGGTGGTGCAGGGTAAACAGAGGCCGCTTGCGCCGGTCAATGTTGGCCAGCAGGCTCACCCTTCGGCTTTCCCTCTGGTCGCCCAACAGCGAGGCTATGTGCTGCAGACTCTCGCGGTGCTCCTCCAAAATGCGCTCCATAAAGGTATTGCGCACCTTATCGTCGCTTACCAACGAAGCATACTCCTGCATCAAACGCGTATCGGCATTCAGAAGGTTGGTCTCTATATGAATGAGGGTATAGCGCAAAAAGGGCCACGACTGGGCATAACTGCGCAAGGCTTCAAATTCTTGGGGATGTTCTCTTTGCAAGGTATTGAGGGCGTGTCCCACCCCGTACCAGGCAGTAAGGTTAAAGCGCGACTGGTTCCAGCTGAATACCCAGGGAATGGCACGCAGGTCGTTGAGGGTCCGCTTGCCGGTCCGTCGCGACGGTCTGGAACCAATTTTACTCTGCTCGAGCACGTCAATGGGGGTACATTCGCTGTAAAAGCGGATAAAATCGGGGTGCTGAATCAAATCCTGGTAGTGCTTCAGCGAAAGTTGGTTGAGTAAATCCAGTGCCTCCACGGGATACTCACGCGGCTCCACCGGATACTTGTAGAAGCCGGTCTGCAAGGAAGCCCCCGCCAACAACATTTCGAGGTTGTAGGTGGCGTTTACCAGGTTGGCAAATTGCTGAGCTATGGTTTCGCCCTGAACGGTCAGTTTGATTTCGCCGGAAAAAGAGCCCAGGGGCATGCTGTCCAAAAAGCGGTGGTACTTACCGCCTCCGCGACTGATCGTTCCACCAATTCCATGAAAAAAGCGCAACTTAATGCCGTGGCGATTGGCGACTTCCGTAAGGGAGCGCTCTGCCTTATAAATGTTCCAGCGACTGGCTACGATGCCGCCGTCCTTGTTGCTGTCGCTGTAACCCAGCATCACCTCCTGAATGGTACCATTGGCTTGTTTCACGAGCTTCACCGAGGGGTGCGACAGGTAACGCTCCATGATTTCAGGTGAAGCATGCAAGTCGTCGATGGTCTCGAACAAGGGCACGATCTGCAGTCCTGCTTCCTGGAGACCAACCTCGCGCAAAAACAACTGAACCACAAGCAGGTCGCTGACCCCACGGGTCATGCTCACAATCAGGGCGCCCAGGCCCTCGGTGCCGTATTTTTTAATGTGATCACGCAATTCGAGATAGCAAGCCAGCACCTGATCGGCTTCGGGACCAACCGAAACTCCGGAGATGACAAAGGGACGTCGACTTTCCAATTCTTTGGTCAGGAAGGCAATGCGCTTTTCTTCGTCCCACTTCGAAAAATCGGTATCTCCGGCAGATGCAAAGGCGAGCATCTGCTCTATGGCTTTATCGTGAAAAGCACTGTTTTGGCGGATGTCCAGCTTGGCCAAATAAAAGCCAAAGGCCTTCACCTGGCGCTCTACGGGAAACAGGAAACCATCCACAATACGATCGGCGCCTATTTTTAAAAGGGTTTTTCGCAAAAACAACAGATCGGCTGCCAACTCCTCAGAGTTGGCGTACAGCGAACCCTTGCCCCGCTCTCTTTCCTTCCGGGTATTGCTTAATTTTACCAGACATAAATTGAGGTACTGCCGCCAGGGCTCGTGCAAGTTGCGCTCCAGGGCCTTTTTCCCCTGCTTTCCCAACTGAGCGGCCATTTGCTGAATGCGCTTCATCAGCTCGGCCGGCACATCGTTGCGCCCTTCCGAAAAGCTCATCTGCGTAACCAGATTGGTCAGTTGACCCTCCAGTAAGTCCAGGGCCCCCATGCGCAACTCCATCAGGGTTTGCCGCGTTACATCTGCCGTAACATAAGGGTGCCCGTCCCGGTCGCCCCCTACCCAGCTCCCGAAAGTCACCTTCGGGTAGTTGTTGGGGTCACGCAAAACCTGGCGATCAAAGCCATGCGCCCGCCAGGCAAAACGCAGACGCTCGTCGCTCAACTTCAGTGCCTCAGGAAACACCTTCTTAAAATAGTGCATCACACTGCTGCGCTCCGAAGCCACATCGGGCTTCTCAAGATATACCTCTCCCGTGCGCCACCAGCGTTCCAGCAAAGCACGTATCTGCTCGTTAATCACCTTTCGTTCGGTCTCCGACCATACGGCATTCTCCTTCTTCACCAACAAAAGATAGAGCTCGCGGTGCAATTCCAAAATAGTAATCCGCTTAGCCTCAGTAGGGTGTGCGGTTAGTACGGGATTGATATGAATGTCGGGCAAAATGGCTGCAATCTGCTCCTGAGTCAGTCCCCGCTTCTCCCACTTCTTAAAAGTCTCGGCCCAGGAACCGCGAATTTTAGCGGCGCCCAAACGGTTCTCCACTTTTCGGCGAAACTGCACAGCAGCATTCTCCTCCACCAAATTCATCAGCTGAAACAGCACACTTAAGGCCTGCACCAGCTTGTCCTCCGAAATTTTACTCTTAGATATTACCTCCTCATCGTCGTTGATGGCCGACAAAACCCTGGCCACGGAGTCCTCCTTCAAGTCCTTCAGCATCTCTCTGAAATACTGACTCAAAGAGCCCAGATCCTTACCAATTTTCTGTAAGCCCTCCGACTCCACTTGCTGCTTCAAAGCAGCCATATCCTGCAGGTCATTACCCTTCTTCATAAAATAAGCATTAGGTTCAATTCTCAAACAAGCCAACCCCTCCGCCGGTTCACACACCCCACAAAGATACAAGATTTTCTTTCTGCCCGCAGCGCCGCGTGGACTTCAGTCCGCTTACAAAAACAGGCGCATAGCGCCTGACAACTTCCTCCCAATCATAAAGGCGGCACAGCCGCCGCGTGGACTTCAGTCCACTTACATAAACAGGCGCAAAGCGCCTGACCACTTACTCCCAATCATAACCCAGGACTTCAGTCCTGGGCTTATTATGCAGAAGTGGGGCCCCAAAAAAAGGCCCCACTTCTACATAATAAGAAAGGGACCCGCTACCGAAGCAACGTGATCCCTTTCTAACCTTAACCCTAACCCGATACAAACATACAACATCTGCTGTTACCCACCAAACGTTTTAAATGTTTTTTATACTTTATAAGAGACCTTAACGCAATTGACCCCGCAGCCAATCAAGGATGCGCTGCCTGGTGACCGTCGAAATCCAGTGCTCATTAACCGGCGTAATCAAAGCCTCCTTTGGGGCAGTCAACACATTATAAGTGATGTAGCTGGTGGTGGGGGGACAAACATCATCGTTGTAGCCCCAGGTCATAAAGACGGGCACCTCAATAAAACGGGCAAAATTCACCACATCGTAATAAGCCATCGTTTCCAACTTTTCCGGCGTATCCATCCCCTCAAAACGGGTAAAAAAGTGTGGATAGCCACCGGCTCTCCCCGCCTTATAACCGGCCATATCGGCCAAAGCCGGATGGTTGGCCGCACATGCAGTAATTCGCTTATCCAACGCCGTCAGCACCAAGGCCAGGGCGCCACCCTGACTGCCTCCCTGTGCCATCAGGTTTTTCCCGTCCCAGTTGGGTAAGGTGGTCAGGAAATCGACCGCACCCATTAAACCCAGGTAAACCTTCTTCATATAATAATTATCGCGGTCGTCGAGCCCGTTAACCAAATAACTGTTGCCTCCCCGTGCAAAGGCGCGACTCACCTCCTCATAGGCGGCTCGGTCCATATCGGGACGAATGCCGTGAATCTCCATATCGAACCGAATGAAGCCCTGTTCGGCATAGAAAATATCCTTGAGGGGATCCATCGGTTTTACGCCGGCGCCCGGTGGTGCTATCACCACCGGGTACTTCCCTTCCGCCTTGGGCATCGTCAAATAGCCATACATAAATTGTCCCTTTTCAAACACCTGCAGTTTCACCAAATAACAATCCACCAGCTCGTTCGAGTAAGCAGGTACGTATTTTTTTTCAACTTTGGGGGGACAGGCCGCAGCTTTTTCTTTGCCGGCTTCCCAAAAAGCAGTGAAATCATCGGGCAGTTGTGTGTAGGGCTGTAACAAATGCGGATCAAAACCCACCTTCACATGGTGACGAAAGCGTTCTCCATCGAGTTCAACCCACAGGCGACAATCCAAAAAGCCCGGCTCATCAAGGGTTCCCAACTCCAACACAGCCCGGCCATCTTTCAACTCCAGCACCCCCTTTTCACGCGCCGGAAACAACTCGGGTCCCACCTCATAATGCACCTTTGCGCCCTCCTTCAGCATCCCATAGTAATAAAGCGCAACATCCACACGCGCCACTTCTCCACAGGCATACCGCCAATCGTTGTGATCGGGGGTGGTTACCCAAAGCACATCACTGCGGTGCGGATAGTTTTGAGCGACAGTGGTCGTGCTCATCAAAACCATAAGGACCAACATCCTTACAAATAACCTTCTCGAAAATGATACGTCCTGCTTTCTCATAGCCATATAATAACAACCATTTGTTTCAGTATGTACAACCAAAACTATAAAAAAGCCATTTGAAAAAAATACTTACTTTTGACAACAACCAGAATACAACACTAAAATGACCAAAAACACCAACAAAAACGCCTTTAACCCCATTCCCAGTCCCCAACAAAACCAAACGGCCCGCTATGCCAAGGCCCTGAGTCATCCCATTCGACTCTACATCCTCTCCCTCCTATCGAGCCAGAGCTGTTGCTACAGTGGCGATTTGTCGCAGGACCTGCCCATAGCCAAGTCCACCCTGTCGCAGCACCTTAAAGAACTCAAGGAGAGCGGACTCATTCAGGGAGAAACCGAAGCACCCCGCATCAAATACTGCATCAACAAAAAAAACTGGGAAGAAGCCAAAAATCTTTTCAAAGATTTTTGGAGCCTCTAAAATTTTTTTACTTTTGTTCGTAGTTTTACGAACAACGAACAGTAACTGGACCGACAAAAATCATTTAATAGGACAACTATGGATATTAAAGTATTGGGCCCCGGCTGCCCCAAGTGCAAAACCTTAGAAAAGATAACCCGCGATGCGGTAGAAGAACTGAACCTGGATGCCCAGATCAGCAAGGTCGAAGACATTATGGAAATCATGCAGTACAATGTGATGAAAACGCCTGCCCTGGTGGTCAACGGAGAAGTTGTGCACAAGGGTGGACTCCCAGGCTATGAAGCACTGAAGGACCTGCTGCGTAAAGCTCAGGCCTGAGCAGAAAACAGCACCGCCAATGGAAATCAAAAATGAACTCAAAATATTGGCTTGGATCATCGCCATTTTCCTCTTTGCCTTTTTTCTGCCTCTGGACAGTGCCCGTTTTCAGGAAGCGGTAACGGCGACCCTCGACTTGAGTAAGTGGTACGCCCGCGAGCATGTGATCCTTTGCCTGCTGCCCGCCTTCTTCATAGCCGGCGTCATCGCCGTCTTTGTCAGCCAGGGCGCCGTTATGAAATACTTTGGCGCCAAAGCAAAAAAATGGCTCGCCTATACCGTGGCTGCCGTTTCGGGCACCATCCTGGCCGTATGCAGCTGCACCATTCTGCCCCTGTTCTCCAGCATTCACAAACGCGGAGCCGGTCTGGGACCCGCCATCGCCTTTTTGTACAGCGGACCCGCCATCAACATCCTGGCCATCATCCTTACCGCCCGTATTTTAGGCATAGAGATGGGCATTGCACGAGTCGTTGGTGCCGTCGTATTTTCCATCGTCATTGGCTCTGTAATGTCGCTTATTTACCGCAAAGAAGAACGTGCCAAACGCGAAGCCCAATTGAACTTTCCGGATGTGCCCGAGGAGAGGCCCATGTGGCAGACCGCCTTCCACTTTTTTACCCTCGTTCTTATTTTGGTCTTCGCCAACTGGGGCCAGCCCGGCGAAGGAGTTACCAGTGGAGGCTTTTATTGGCTGTGGGCCAATAAATGGACCATCACCAGCTTCTTTGCCCTTCTGCTCGTATTCTCCCTCATTTACATTCTGAAACTCAAGTGGCAGCATGTGTTGCTGGGCGCTGCGGCTACCGCCGCTGCGGCCTTCCTCAGCGCCTCTCCCCTGGTGCCCATGGTAGTAGGTATTGCCGCCCTCAGTATGGTAACGCTGGTCGACAAACAGAACCCGGAGAACCGCGAATGGACCCTGTCGGCCTGGGACTTCACCAAGCAAATCATGCCCCTGTTGGCCATTGGGGTAGTCGCGGCAGGCTTTCTATTGGGCTCTACCCACGACGACACCGCCCTGGCCGGCATCATTCCCAACGAATGGGTGGCCAGTCTGGTCGGCGGCAATTCGTGGACATCCAACCTCTTTGCCTCCGTTTTAGGGGCCTTTATGTACTTTGCCACCCTTACCGAAGTGCCCATCTTGCAAGGCCTGCTGGCTGCCGGAATGGGCAAGGGGCCCGCCCTGGCCCTCCTATTGGCAGGTCCCTCCCTCTCCCTGCCCAACATGCTGGTAATAAGAGGCGTCATCGGCACCCCAAAAACCCTGGTATATGTTGGCCTGGTAGTAGTTATGGCCACGCTTTCGGGTTTACTTTTCGGAGCTTTCTTTTAAAAACAACATAAAATCAACGAAAAGCACAGCAACTATTGCCTTAATCTCGAAACAATAAAATGCTTTGGATAAAAGCAGTCGCTCCTTTTTTTAAGCAACTGCTGCAGAACCAGATTCAATGTAAATAAAGCAATTAGAACACAAATAAATTTCAAAACCTCAGTTTATGAAAATTCTTATTCTTTGCACCGGAAACAGCTGTCGCAGTCAAATGGCCCACGGCTTTATGCAATACTTCAACAAAAACCTGACGGTAGCCTCAGCCGGTACCGAGGCCAGCGGCAAACTCAACGCCAAAGCCGTTAAGGCCATGGCAGAAATCGGCATCGACATCAGCGGACATACCTCCGATTCGGTATCCAAGTATCTCAACGACGAGTGGGATTACGTAATCACCGTATGTGGAGGCGCCAACGAGGCCTGTCCCACCTTTTTGGGCAAAGTCAAAACCCGCCTGCACATGGGCTTCGACGACCCTTCTCACGCCACCGGTACCGAAGAATTCATCTGGAGCGAATTCATCCGCGTGCGCGACGAGATCAAAGCCACCTTCTACAAATTCTACAAAGAAGAAGTTGAACCCCAGCTTTAAGCAAAATCAGAATAAGATGACAACAGAAAAAAGACAAATCGGATTCTTCGAGAAATATCTCACCATCTGGGTCGCCCTCGGCATCCTCGGCGGCATAGCCATTGGTCACCTGGCCGGCGATTCCATGGCCTTTATCAGCAATCTGGAAATTGCCAGGGTCAACATTCCGGTAGCCATCCTCATCTGGCTCATGATTTACCCCATGATGCTCCAGATTGATTTTTCAAGCATCAAGAAGATTGGGAAACGCCCCAAAGGTGTTGTCCTCACCCTCGTAGTCAACTGGCTCATCAAACCCTTCACCATGGCCTTTTTTGCCTGGCTCTTCTTTTCCAAACTCTACCAGGCCTGGATCACCCCCGAAATGGCCGGTGAGTACATCGCCGGCGCCATTATTCTCGGTGCAGCCCCCTGTACCGCGATGGTTTTTGTGTGGTCCTACCTTACCAACGGTGACCCCAACTACACCCTGGTGCAGGTCTCC
>DUOK01000065.1 GCA_012838865.1 Bacteroidales bacterium
ACAGTAAGTTATGTAGCTTTGAAATGGAGGCAGGTTCAACGGTTTATGTCTTCGGTGGTGAAGCTTTCCCTGAGGCGCGCTACATCGATTGGAACCTGGTGTCTTCCAGCAAGGAGCGGCTCGCTGAGGCCAGGGAAGACTGGATTAATCAGCGTTTTACGCTGCCTCCCGGGGAAAGTGACTATGTGCCCTATCCCGGCCGGGGTTGAAGATGCTTGCAGTGCGTTTTTCCGGCTTATTCCTTGCGGTAATGTATCTTTCTTTTGGTGGTTTTAACCAAGCGTTCCTCCACCACAACATCATCCTTTTTTCGAATCAGCCATTCTTGCTTAAAGGTCCAGTTTCCCTGTTTGTCGTATCTGTATCTGGCCCTGAAAAAGCGACGGTTGCCTACGGTTGGGTCATCGGGATAGAAAACCGGGTCCCCCTGTTCATTGTATTCAACAGGCGCTTGAATGAAGTGAGTCTCCTTTCGAACCCGGTTGTCCAAAGAGTCATACACCTCAAAGATTAATCGATTGCTGGGGTAGTCGGGCGTCACTATCTGGTAGAGGTAGCGCCTCCCTGCATGGTTGTACATATCGGATCTTATGGGCAATCCTAAGGAATCGGTGGTTATTATCCCATAGGTGTTGGTCGGTTGATCTAATTCTTTTAATTTTTCCAGGCGATGGATTTCAGTTAAAGTGTTGTCGTCGTAGTGATAGTTGATTTGGATTGTTTCTTCATGTTTTCCACTTCCCTTTGTGATTTTTAAGTAGGTCTTAAGGTTGTTGGGGTTGTAAACACTGATTTGCCTAAGATCTCTGTTCTTTCCGTCAAAACTTGTTTGGGTGATGGTATCTCCTTTTACCGAAAATTCGATGGTTTCTTTTTTGGTGGTGCTTGTTCCGTTTTTCTTAAATTCTGTAATGGTCTCAATAATTTTTTCAGGAACGGCCCCTCTAATTGGGTATTTTTCCTGGGTTTCTTTTTGGATGATTCTGATGGATTGTGCATTGATCAAAAACAGGCTGCTAAACAGAAGCGCAAGGGTGAGTGTAAGATTCTTCATTATTGATGAGATTGAATGGTTTTTACAACGAGTTGGAGATTTGTTAACAGGATTTATTCCCTTTCAAACAGGAATTCGGCACCGGCCTGTTTTAAAAGCAGGCGTTTGTTTTCGGGGTCAAATTCCATCTCAATACCGGCCTGTTCAAATTTAAAAATATGTAGGGCAGTAGCCTCCAGCGGAAAGGAGGGCTGTCCCGTAGCCTGGGCGGTGAGCCTTTGCCCCTCTCGTTTAATGGTAATTTTCAAGGGGATTTGTGCAGAGGCATAACTGCCTGGATAAAGGTCCAGATCCGCTTCATTTATTGTGTAGATGCTGAAAGTCGGAAGGTCGAAATGCTTGCCGTTGGCGGCGCTCAACAGGGCAATGGAAACATCGTTGTTGTTGATGCGACTGCCATTGGCGCAAAGGGCAAAGGCGGTCTTCGTGTCCGGGAAATAGCCAAAAACGGAGGACCAGCCATCTATGCCTCCGGTATGCCCAAAGCCCCGTTGGTCGTAAAAGGGAAGGCCAACCAGGCCCAGCCCCAGCTGGTCCCGGAGTGTGCACATGGCATCCAGACTTTCCTTTTGCACCAGTTTTGCGCTAAAGAGGGCCTCGGCAAAGCGTAGCAAATCGGTCGGCGTAGAGATGATTCCGCCTGCCCCCAGCGGGATGGATAGGTGGGTGGTGGGACTTTCTTCCCATTTGGCAGTGAAGAGGTAGGAGCGGGAGCCCATGCTGTCGGCCGGGGCCTCAGGGTCAAAAAACGTGTTGGTTAGTCCCACCGGCCCCGTAATGTGCTGTTCCAGCAAGTCCCTATAGTTCTGTTGAAAAAGCGCTTCCAGGATGAGGGTAAGCAGCACGTAATTGGAGTTGCTGTAGGCCGACCGACTGCCGGGTTCAAAAATGCTTTCCAGGGTGGAGATGTGCTGCAGCATTTCGCTTCGGGTCCGGTTTTGGGTGTGCCACGCAAGGTAGGCGGGATTGTCGGTGAAGTTGGCTATGCCGCTGCGGTGACTGAGCAGGTGACGGATGCTGATGTTTGCGGCGTTTTTTATTTCCGGGAAGAAAGTTGAAAGCGGGGTGTCCAGATTCAGCTTACCTGCTTCAATGGCCTTCATGACAAGAACGGCGGTAAAGGTTTTGCTGATGGAGCCAATTCGGTAACGTGTATTTTCGTCTGCCTTTTGCAGTGGCTCGAGCTGGGCAAAGCCCACCGAGCGGGTATAGCAGAGCTGACCATGCTGCGCCAGGGCCACACTGCCCAGGAAGCGCTCGCTGGAATCCAAAACAGCAAAATAACGTTCCAGTTTTTCTTTGTCCAAGGTTTGCGCGCTGAGGGCCGTGAAACCGGTCAGCAGTGCGATAAGGAGACTTAGGGATGTACGGGTAGGCATGGGAGAACATTTAGTTGGTCCCAATTTACGGAAAATAATCTGCGTAGTAAACCCCAGTCCTGGTTCATTTGCCTAATTTCAAGATTCTTCGTGCACCCTGTACCACCAACAAAAAAACGATGCTGCCTATGATCAGGTCCGGAAGGGCCGACCGGGTCCAGAGTACCAGGAGGGCAGCGGCAATCACGCCCAGGTTGATGATAACATCGTTGGAGGTGAAGATAAGGCTGGCCTTCATATGTGCTTCGTCCTTGTTTTTCGATTTTTGCAGGAGGTAAAGGCAATAGCCGTTGGCCAAAAGAGCCAGGACAGAGACTACAATCATGGTGTTGAAATCAGGCAGTTTTTCCGTCCCCAAAAAGCGGCGAAGGACTTCCAGAAAACCCAGGGTGGCGAGCAGCAACTGGAAGTAGCCGGCCAGCCGGGCTACTTTTTTCTTCCGCAGGAGCGGGCCGCCAACGGCATAAATGCTGATCCCATACACAAAGGCATCGGCCAGCATATCCAGACTGTCGGCTACCAGGCCCATCGACCTGGAAAGCAAGCCGGTGCTTATTTCGATTACAAAAAAGCCGAAATTGATGAGCAATACGGTCCACAACAATCTTTTTTGGTGGCGGTTTTCTGAGAATGCAGTCTGCCGACTGTGCTCGGTCGATAAGCGACGACTGCCGAGTTGCAGACTCTCCAGGGCCGCTTCCAGGGTGGCTTCGGGACCTTCATGATGCACGGTAAGCCGGCGGGCACTCAGGTCAAAATCGAGGTGGCGAATGTCCGGTACCTCTCCCAGCTTCATACGGATGAGGTTTTCCTCTGAGGGACAGTCCATTTGGGTGATTTCAAATTGACTTTTTTTCATCATCGTGTTGCATGCATTTGATTCGTTTCAAAGGTATGTATTTAATTTTTTGTATCTTAGGGTTTAAGTGTTGCTAATTTTAATGAGGATTATTATGAGAAAGTCGTTTTTAGTTTTGTTTTCTGCTTTTGCTTTGCTGGCCCTTAGTGCTTGTCAAGGTGGCTCTTCTGATGCAGCAGGGGAGCAGGAAGCAAGTTCCAAAGTTTCGGATGTTGATTTTTCTGTGGATAAGGGCGAAACCCCCTGGGCCTTTGATATTGAAGCCGCCACCCTGGCCAATGCGGCTTACCGGTCGGCCAACTGGACCGGACAAAACATGCAGCTGGTGTTTATGACACTGAAGCCCGGGGAGACCATCGACCTGGAGCTGCATGGCGGGCACGACCAGTTTATACGTATTGAGGAAGGGGAAGCCCTCGTGGAGATGGGTAAAACAGCCGAAAACCTGGATTTTCGGAAGGAAGTGGAGGATGATTGGGCCATTTTGATACCCGCCGGTTACTGGCACCGGGTAGAGAACATCGGGTCGGGCGACCTAAAGTTGTACACCCTCTACGGTCCTGCCGAGCACGCCTACGGAACCACCCACCAGACCTATGAAGAAGCTGTGGAGGCACATCACGATCACCACCACGGCGACGACGAGGAGCACGACCACGCTCATTAGCGCTTGATTTTGCCGTAGCGTGCTTTGATGTCGTTGAGGATGTTTTCGGAGACCAGAAAGACTGCCGGTTTCCCGGAAAGGGGGTTGGTCTGCGTGACCACCACGGTATTGTAAACCTGCTCAATTCTGTCGTAAGTCAGCACCTCCTGCGGCGTGCCGCAGCTGTGGATGTCGCCCTGCTTCATCATCAGGAGGAAATCGCAGTATTCCGCGGCCAGATTCAGGTCGTGAATGATCATCAATACCGTCAGTTTCAGTTCCTTATTGAGGCGCTGGATGAGGTTGAGCACCTGTACCTGGTGGGTAATGTCGAGGTGCGAAGTGGGCTCGTCGAGCAGCAGGAGCTCCGGCTCCTGCGTGAGGGCCTGGGCAATGGCTGCGAGCTGCTGCTCGCCGCCACTCAGCTGGGAGAGGTATTTCTTGCGATGCTTCCAAATGCCCGTCAGTCGCATATACTTGCGCGCCAGGAGCACGTCTGGTTGGGGCTCAAAAAACTGGAAGGGCGCCCGGTAGGGCAGGCGTCCCAGCAGCACATAATCTTCCACACTGATTTCGGCCGCATCCACAAATTGTGAAACCACCGCTATGCGCTGGGCCTTTTGGCGCAGCTTGAGACTTTGCAAATTGCAGTTGTTGAGCCAGACGCTTCCGCTTTTCAGCGGCAACTGTCCCGAAATGCCCTTGAACAGCGTAGTTTTGCCCGAGCCGTTGGGCCCAATAATGCCCGCCAGCGCCCCACGTCGCAGTCCCACCGTTATCGGCCGCAGATTAAAGTCGCTCCCGTAACCGCAGCTCAAATCTTTTATTTGCAGGTAATTACTGGGCATGTCGACGACGGTTTCGGTTTTTGTTGAGTACAATGATGAAGAGGATGCCCCCGGCGATGCCGGTAATCACCCCGATGGGCAGCTCGTTGGGGGCGATGAGGGTGCGGGCCACCACATCGCTCAGTACCAGAAAAATGCCTCCGCCCAAAAAAGAGCCCACCAGTAAAAAGCGGTAATCCGAGCCCGCCAGCAGGCGAATCAGATGCGGAATTACCAAGCCCACAAAGCCAATGACTCCGGCCACCGCCACACAAATGCCCGTGAGCAGCGAGGCGAGCAAAAACAAGAGGCGAATGGTGGTCTTGCTGTTGATGCCCAGGTAGGCCGCCTTTTCCTGACCCAGCAGCAGGGCGTTCAGGGGGCGTGCAAAAAGGTAGCTCAGCAACAAGCCGCTGAGTGCCGTGTATAAGGTAATCTTTATCAGCAAGGGGTTGGGCTCGTCGAGCGAGCCCATGATCCAAAACACAATGCCGTGGATGTTTTCCGAAGTGGTTACCGCCATCAAAAACATCATGGCCGAGGAAGCCACAAAGCTGATCATCACCCCGATGAGCAGCATTTTGTTCACATCCGTCCCACCCCGTAAAAAGCCCAGCAGTCCCACCAATACAATGACAATGGCCGCTCCGCTGAAACCCGACAGCGGCAACATAAAGGCCCCCACACTCAGGTGTAGGCCCGTAACAATAATGAGGGCTACGCCCAGGGCCGCGCCCCCTGAAATCCCCAGCGTATAGGGTTCCACCAGCGGGTTGCGGAAGATGCCTTGCAAGATGGCGCCCGACAGACTCAGGGAGCCGCCCACAGCCATAGCCAGAACGATGCGGGGCAAACGAATCCGGGTAAGTATGAAATGCTCCATTTGCTCCCCATCCTGCCAAACGGGCAACAAATCACCCAGTCCTATCGCCGCCTCGCCGGTAGTCAGCGAAAGCAGCGCCGCCCCTACAAAAAGGAGGAGCAGCAGCAGGGTGAAAAGCGTCCAGGACAGGTATTTGTTTTTCATGCTCAGGCAACTGTTTTTAGATGGTAAGGCGTGCTTGTAGGACTTTTGAAATGCAGGCGTTTTTTTAGGATTAACGGGCCTGCAAAATTTTCTGCATGCTTTGTAAAGTCTTTAGAAAATCCGGAGGGTTGGGCGTACTGGCCATGTCCGATTCCACAAAAAATACCAGATCGTTTTTAACCGCACGCAGCTGAGGATAACTTTCCCAGATGGCTTTTTCTTCTTCGCCTACCAGGCCCATATTTACGATAACAATTACCTCGGGGTTTTTCATCAGTACCCACTCACGACTGAGCGTTCCTGCTTTTAATCCCCCCGCCACATTTATGCCCCCCGAAAAGCTGATGTAGTCGTTCATAAAAGTATGGTCGAGCACGGTAAACAATGGGTTGGCCCCAATTTGAAAGAAAAAGGTTTTGGCTGCCTGCCCTTCGTAAGAAGCCCGAATTCGCTCGACCTCCTCCCGGGTATGGGCCACTATGGAATCGGCTGCTGCCTCACGTCCGGTGAGTCGCCCCAGCTCCTGAAAATGCAGGCATATTTCTTCAAAATTGCGTGGCGTCTGAAACACCTTGGTGCGAATGCCCGCCCGTTGCAGCAGGGCAATCGTCTCCGGATTGGTAATGCCGGTAGCCAGCACCAGGTCGGGCTTCAGCGTCAGTACTTTTTCAATATTTACGCTGACCGCCGAAGCCACCACTTCCTTGTCGTCGGCATCGGCAATGAAGCAATACGAAGTGCGCCCCACCAGTTGCCCGGCCGCGCCCATATAATAAATGCTCTTGGTCAGCGAAGGCGCCAGGGACACAATGCGGACAGCCGGTTTTTGCGCGTTCAGGTTAAAGGCCAGCACCGCGAGCAAAAAGGATAGTAAAATCTTCATTTAAAAGCTGTTTTCTGCAACAGGCGTTTGCGCTGCAAATTGAGAAACCGCTGCAAATTTACATTTTAATTGCTATTTTAGCACCTCAAACCAAAGTCTTTCTGATCTCATGGATGATCCGAACCCCCTTGGGGAACTCGCTGGTCTTTTGAAAGGAGAAGTGCTTACCGACACCGTTTCGCGTACCCTTTACGCTACCGACGCCTCGGTTTATAAAGAGATTCCGCGGGCCCTTGTGCTCCCCCGCGACGCCACCGATGTCAACATGCTGGTAAAGGCCGCTGCCCGGCACCAACTGCCCCTGATACCAAGGGGGGCGGGTACCTCCTTGGCGGGACAGGTAGTGGGTAAGGGCATAGTGGCCGATGTTTCGGTGCACATGAACAACATCCTCGAAATCAATGCGGCCGAAGGCTGGGCCGAAGTGGAGCCCGGCGTGGTGCTCGACGATTTGAACCGGGCGGCGGGCGCATACGGACTGTTTTTTGCGCCGGAGACCTCTACCTCGAACCGCTGCACTTTGGGCGGGATGGTGGCCAACAACAGTTGCGGGGCCCATTCGATGGTTTACGGCAGCACCCGCGATCACCTGCTCGAAGTCAAAGGCTGCCTGGCCAATGGCGATGAAGTGGTTTTTCGTCCCCTCCAGAAATGGGAGTTCGATAAAAAGTGTCGTCAGGAAGATTTGGAAGGAGAAATTTACCGTCATCTTCGGGAGATTTATACCGATCGTCAATTGCGGAAGCGCTTGCGTAAGGAATTTCCGCATCCCGATATCCGCCGGCGCAATTCGGGTTACGCCCTTGATGCGCTGCTCGACACCCTGCCCTTTAAGGAAGAGGGGGCGCTCTTTAACCTGGCCACCCTCATCGCCGGCTCCGAAGGAACCCTGCTCTTTATCACCGCCATAAAAGTAGCCCTGCTGCCCCTGCCGCCTCCCGTGAAATTGCTCTCCTGCGTACATTTTGCAAGCCTTCAGGAAGCCCTGGAGGCCAACGTGGTAGTGGTTCGGGAGCACCAGGCGGTGGCCGTGGAGCTGATGGATAAAAACGTACTGGATTTGACCCTCGACAATGCCACCCAGCGGCAGAACCGCTTTTTTGTGGAAGGCGATCCCGCCGCCCTGCTTTTGATCGAGTGGGCGGGCGACAGCGAGGAGGCCGTCCGCGCTCAGGCGCAGGTCCTGGAAAGCGATTTGCGGCAGCGCGGTATGGGCTACACTTATCCCCAGGTGGCCGGAGATGACATCGCCCGGGTTTGGGCCTTGCGCAAAGCCGGTCTGGGTGTTTTGGGCAACATGAAGGGCGACGCCAAACCCGTGTCGCTGATTGAAGATACCGCGGTACGGGTGGAGGATCTGCCGGCCTACGTGGCCGAACTCGATGCCCTGCTGACAGCTTACGGCAAATCCTGCGTGTACCACGGCCACGCAGGCTCGGGTGAGCTGCACATTCGTCCCGTTTTGAATCTTCGCCAAAGCGAAGATGTGCGTTTGTTTCGACAGATAGCCCTGGATACTGCGCGCCTGGTGAAAAAATACAAGGGCTCACTCAGTGGCGAGCACGGCGATGGCCGCCTTCGCGGCGAATTCATTCCCCTTATGGTGGGGGCCGAAAACTATGCCCTGATGCAGCGCGTAAAGCAGGTCTTTGACCCGCTTGGCCTATTCAATCCAGGAAAAATTACCGATACGCCACCGATGGACAGTGGCTTTCGTTATCAACACACCCTGCTTCAAAAAATCAAAAAGCCGGTCTTTAATTGGAGCGGAGAGGGGGGCCTGCTCCCGGCTGTGGAACGTTGCAATGGTTCGGGCGATTGCATACGTGGCGATTTGATGGGCGGAACCATGTGTCCCAGCTACCGCGGCACCCGTGAAGAGAAGCACTCGACACGCGGTCGCGCCAATGTGCTCCGTGCCTTTTTGCAAGGTCAAAACCACGATGCTGCACTTTCGCTTGACGATTTGCGGGAGGTGCTCGACCTCTGCCTCAGTTGCAAGGCCTGTAAATCGGAGTGTCCTTCGGGGGTGGATATGGCGCGACTGAAGGCCGAGTTCATGCAAATGATCAACGACAAAGAGGGCGTAGCCTTTGGCGATCGGCTGATGGCCAACCTGCCCCTGGTCAACCGGGTGGTTTTTCCCTTTCGGCGACTCATCAATCCTTTTTTAAACCGGCCCTGGGTGCGTCAGCGTTTGCAGCGTTTGGCCGGCATCAGTCCCGAACGCAGTCTCCCCGCCTACAGTGCCGAGCGGCTCGACCATTGGATGCACCGCAGGGGGGGACTCATCGACGAGTATCCCAGGGGACGGGTGATGTTGCTGGCCGATGAGTTTACCAATTTTTACGACAGCGACATCGGCATTAAGGCTGTTTTATTGCTCCAAAAGTTGGGCTATGGCGTGGTGCTGGCCCCCTTGAAGGAAAGCGGGCGCAGTCAGCTCAGCAAAGGCTTTGTCCGTCAGGCAGCCGTTATTGCCCGCCACAATATGATGAAGTTGAAGGGGCGGGTGCAAAGTGATTTGCCGCTGGTGGGACTGGAGCCGGCGGCTTTGTTGACTTTCAGGGATGAGTATCCCGACTTGTTGCCGCCTGCTTTGCGCGATCAGGCTCTGGAAATGGGGCGGTATGCCTATACCATCGAGGAGTTTTTGCATCGCGAAATGCTGGCCGGAAACATCGATCGGGAAGCCTTTACCAGGGACGAAAGAGAAATTCGGATTCAGGCCCATTGCCACCAAAAGGCCCTTATGAAGCCGGGCATTCTGACCGCGGTGCTCTCCTTTCCGGAGAATTACAAGGCCAGCGAAATTCAGGCCGGTTGCTGCGGCATGGCCGGCTCCTTTGGCTACGAGGATCGCCACTACCACCTTTCTATGAAAATTGGGGAGTTGCGCCTTTTCCCTGCTGTACGTGCCACTCCTGAGACCACCCTGCTGGCAGCACCCGGTCATTCCTGTCGCCACCAAATTAAAGACGGCACCCAACGCGAGGCGCTGCATCCCGTAGAAATTTTGTACCAGGCCTTGCGCTGAGGCGCTACAGCAAACGGAAGATGCCGCCGGGGCGACTCTTAACCAGCCCTTTAAATTCGAGGTCGAGCAGGGTGGCGGCCAGTTTGGGAATGGGGATGCCGCTGTTCATGCTGATGAGGTTCAGATTCATTTCTTTTTCGTTTTGCAGCAGATCGAGTACCAGTTTCTCTTGTGGCGTGTCGGGCGCTTTAAAAAGGGAGCCCTGCGTGGGCAGCTCGTTGTTGGTGGCACTTTCCCAGCCGAGGGCGTATTCCAAATCTTCGATGGACTCGATGAGGGCGGCGGTGTTGGTCTTTATCAGGCGGTTGCAACCGCCCGAGAGCGGGTCGTTGACCCGGCCCGGAAAGGCCAGCACGTCGCGGTTGTAACTGGCAGCGATGCCCGCCGTAATCAGCGCCCCGCCCTTGTGGGCCGATTCCACCACCACCGTGGCGTCGCACAAACCGGCAACAATGCGGTTGCGTTTGACAAAGTTGGGGCGGTCGGGGTTGGTCCCGGTCAAAAATTCGGTGACAAGAGCTCCTTTGAAGGCAATTTCCCGGGCGGTAGACCGGTGCATGCCCGGGTAGATGCGGTCGAGGCCGTGGGCCAGTACGGCTGCCGTAGGCAGACCGAATTGCAGGGCCGAGCGATGGGCGCAGATGTCGATACCGTAAGCCAGTCCGCTTACAATCAGCGTGCCCGGGTGTCTTCGCGCCAGGGCTTCCACCAGTTTTTCGCAGAGCTCGATGCCGTCGGCCGTTGGTTTGCGGGTGCCTACAATACTCACAATTTTAGGGGCATCCAGGTCGGCAGGCCCTTCCGTAAAAATTAATAAGGGGGCGTCTTCGCAATAGCTGAGGCGTTCGGGATAGTCCTCGTCGGTAAAGAAGCGCGCCTTGATTTGGTTTTTGGTGAGGAAGTCGATTTCGCGTTCGGCGGTCTTCAGCAAACTGCCTTTATCCACCTGGCGCAGGCGTTGGGCAGTAATGCTGCCAATACCGGGGATTTTGGAGAAATCGCTTTTGGGGTCGAAGATGGCTTCGCAGCTGCCCAGATAGCTGAGCAGGGTACGGGCCAGTTTGGGCCCGATGCCCGGAATGAGACTCAGGGCCAATTGGTGATGCAACATGGGTTAAGGTTTTAATTTTGAAATTGGGTTAAGCGGAAACGGGCGGGGTTTATTTTTCCATTTTCTTAAAAAATCGAATTATTTCTTCTCGTTCGGCAGCGCTCAGGGCTGTGAGTCCCAGCGCCGGGTAACGGGCCACGCCGTGACCCGTTTCTTCGTAGAGCGACAAGTAGTGAAAAAGTCCCCCCAACTTCGTGCTGACCTCGTGCTTGCGGTAGCGCGAAAAGGGCAGGCGCATGGCTTTGTATTCGCGCCCCATCGGAAAAAGGTTGAAGTATTTGATGGTAAAGGCCTCCTTGTCGCTGCTGATTTCGAGATAGTAAAAGCCGCCCCAGCCAAAAATTAGGGCGATGCCCACAACGGCAGCTGCCAGAATGAGCTGGGTCGCCAGGGGGGTGTTGTCGCGCCACACCAGAGAGGCCACCAGTAAGGCCATAGCAGCGAGCCAGCTGATGGCAAAAACACGAATGTGTCGGGCAGCGGTTTTTTTGTTGTTCATGTCCTACTTTTTTAAGCTGTATAAAATTAAGGAAAAAAGACGAAACCCTTTGTCCCTGCCGCTTGTTTTTAGCACAAAGGGGTCAGCAGAGGGCTGCGCTCTGCCATAAAAAGCTTATTTTTGTCGTGCTTCACCAAAAACAGAACAACATGCGCTCATTAAATACCCGGGAGACCGATGTGTACATGGCCGATGAGCTGGCCGGCGATCTGGCTGCCTTGATGGCGCCCTACCAAAAGGAGAAGATTTTTGTGGTGACCGATGTGCATACGCACAAGCTGTGTTTTCCGGCCATCAGTGCTTTGGAGGGCATTTCAGAGGAGCGTTGCATCGTGGTGGGGGCCGGCGATGGGGCCAAAAACACCGAGAGTCTGATTCAGATTTGGCAGGCCCTGGTCGAAGGCGGAGCCACCCGGCATTCTTTGCTGATTAACCTGGGCGGCGGTATGCCCTGCGATTTGGGCGGCTTTGCTGCCGCGACTTTTAAACGGGGCATCGATTTCTTCAACATTCCCACCACCCTGCTGGCTCAGGTAGATGCCTCGGTGGGGGGCAAGACCGGCATCAACTTTATGGGTTATAAGAACGAGATTGGTTCTTTTATGCAGGCCAAGCACGTTCTGGTAGATACTGCTTTGCTGCAGACCCTCGATCGGCCCAACTTATTGTCGGGTTTTGCCGAAATGATTAAACACGCCTACCTTAAAGACGAGGCGCTGCTCGAGCGTACCCTGGCCTTCGATTTTGAGAACTATGATGCCAAAGAACTTTCGGAACTGGTGGCGGCTTCCATTCGACTGAAAGACGAGGTGGTAACGGCCGATCCCCGTGAAAAAGGCATTCGCAAGGCCCTGAATCTTGGGCATACCATCGGGCACGCCTTTGAGAGTCTGGCCCTGAAACGCCGGCAGCCCGTGCTGCACGGCTATGCGGTAGCCTACGGCATGGTGGCCGAGCTCTACCTGGCCCAACAAAAACTGGGATTTCCCGGCGAGCTGGTACAGCAATTGCGCAGCTATGTAGATAAGGTTTACGGTCGCTTTGCTTTCTCGGAGACCGATTTTGATGAGCTCTACCAAACCATGACGCACGACAAGAAAAACCAGGCCGGCCGTATGAATTTTACGCTGCTGCGTACCATCGGCGATATTGCCATCAATACCCATTGCGAGCGGGACGAGGTGCTTGCCGCCTTGCGTGCCTACCTGGCACCCCAGTCCTGATTTTGAAGTATTTCATCCAAAACAAAGTCCATCCAAAACAAAACCTATTCATGTCCATAAGCATTCAGGCTCCCGAAAAGCTGCTGCCGGTCAGTATCGAGCTGCCCACCAGCAAGAGCATCAGTAACCGTTTGCTCATTCTCAACGCCCTCAGTTACAGCGCGCATCCTATAAAGAACTTGTCCGACAGCGACGACACCGACGCCATGCTGCGCGTGTTTTCGTCGAACAGCCGCGATTTTGACATTGGGGCGGCCGGAACCACCATGCGCTTTTTAACGGCCTACCTGGCCAAGCAGGTGGGGGAGTGGACCCTGACCGGAAGTACGCGCATGAAACAGCGGCCCATTCACGTTTTGGTGGATGCCCTCAATAAGTTGGGCGGAAGGGTCGAGTACATCGAGAAAGAAGGTTTTCCACCCCTGCGGATTTTTGGCAGTGCCCTGGTGGGCGGCGATTTGGAATTGCCCGGCGACGTGAGCAGCCAGTACATCTCCGCCCTCTTGATGATTGGTCCCTACATGGAAAAAGGCCTGCGCCTGAAATTGACCGGGAACATTACTTCGCGCCCCTACATTCAGCTCACCATTAAGTTGATGGAGCAGTTTGGCATCAAGTGCAAGTGGAAAGATGCACTGATTGAGGTGCCGGCCGGCGTGTACCAGCCGGTGGCAGCTAAGGTGGAGGGCGACTGGAGTGCCGCTTCTTACTGGTTTGAGGCGGTGGCCCTGGCCGGCGAAGGGGCACACCTGGTGCTGAAAGGGCTCGATCGTTACAGTTGGCAGGGCGATGCTGCCGTGGCCCGCTTGTTTGAGTCGCTGGGCGTGCAGCACAAATTCTCGAACAAGGGTCTGCAGTTGACCAATACCGGAAAGCGGACCGCCGCTTTCCGACACGATTTTACCGAGGAGCCCGATCTGGCCCAGACCTTTGCAGTGACTTGTGCCTTTTTGGACATTCCCTTTACTTTTACCGGTCTGCATACCCTTAAAATAAAGGAGACGGACCGCATTCAGGCGCTGATCAAGGAGCTGGCTAAGTTTGGTTACGTTTTGCAGAGCAACGACCGCGACAATCTGGAATGGAAGGGCGAGCGCTGCGCGCCTGCTGAGCAGGTAGAGCTTGCCACTTACAAGGACCATCGCATGGCCATGGCCTTTGCGCCAGCGGTCTTGAAGACAGGCTATGCCTTTTCAGTAGCCGATCCGGG
>DUOK01000066.1 GCA_012838865.1 Bacteroidales bacterium
CGCCGGGAATTCCCAGCAGAGCCGTGGTTAAAGGATAGGATATCTGGTCCTCGATGTCCTGCGGCGAACGACCGGCCCAGGAGGTAAAGACAATTTGCTGATTCTCCCCAATGTCGGGAATCGCATCCACCGGCACGGGGTCGCGCGGCAGAGCGCCCGTATTCCAGGCAAAGGGAGCGGTCGTAATTCCCCATGCGACGAACAAGGCCAACAGCAGAAAAGTGACCAGCTTATTCTCTAAAAAGAATTTGATGATATGATTAAGCATGATGATGCTGATTTAATGATGGCGACTTATGCCAATGCGTTTCCAATAGCGTCCATAGAAAATCCCTAAGTCTGGTCAGCGCCACCCAAAGCAAGGCCAGCACTATAGCGACAGGACATTCTGGGGTCAACCCGGTGGTTGACCCCACACCAAAGGAAAAGTCAAATCAGGTAAACCTGAATCACACTCAGCTTGACTTCATGCAAAAGATCCGGAGGATGGGCATAAAAGTGTCTGCCCGGCAAAAGCTGGACAGGATGCCCAATGATAAGTAGGGGTGAAAAAGTTTTCAGAAGGTCTTGTTCGGCAAGCGACCATTCAGGTTTTGAGGCAAGCTGATACTCATCGACCTCCATCAGGACCCGATGATTGTCGCAACAATCTGACGAAAAAGAAATGTCCTCTTCAAAAGGCAAATCACAAGCCTCCATGCCACAGCCTACCTCACTGTGGGCACTTGTGAGACTAAAACCGACCAGCTCTCCACCACAATAATGGAACACCCCTCCTCCCGAAACGGAAAAGAGCAGTGTTAAGAGAATGGCCAATATGGTCTTTAGTTTTTTCACCGGCTTATTAGAAATAGCATTCACAAAGGTAGGGAGCTGCGTGTTCAAAAACCACCTACCTCATAAAATACAACGTTAATGTTAGGTTAAGGTTCAAAAAAATATTTTTATATCGCTTGCGATATAAAAAACAACATGCCGCACCAACAACTACTTCTCAGCAATCAGCTGTGCTTCCCCGTTTACGCCGCCTCCCGTCTCATCATCAGGGAATACCAGCCCATGCTCGACAAGCTGGGTCTGACCTATCCGCAATATCTGGTATTGCTGGTATTGGAACTGCAGCAACTTAAGGCAGGGCTCGACCAGCTCATCACCCTTTTGAACCGTTGAGGCGATATTAATTACGTAGGCCCACATACACCATGTAGGCTGCATACAGCAATAAAAACAGCAAACCCTCCCAACGATCGAGCACCCTGCGCTTACCGGTGAACATGGCCAGCAACAACAAGACAGTCCCACCCAGCAGCAGGCCCAAATCCAGGTTAAAAGCAGAAGTATAAGGCATGGCTTGGATGCTTGCACCCACCCCTAAAATAAAAAAGATATTGAAAATATTGGAGCCCACCACATTGCCTATGGCCATGTCGGCACTGCCCTTTCGCAGCGCCACCAGAGAAGTCACCAACTCGGGCAGGGAAGTCCCCATAGCCACAATGGTCAACCCAATCACCTTCTCACTAACGGCAAACATACGGGCCAAGTCCACCGCCGAGTTAACCACCCAGCGGCCCCCTATGATCAAACCTGCCAATCCCCCCACAATCAACAAGGCAGCCACCAACGGCTTTTTGGTGGCGGCAGCGCCCTCTTCCACCTCCACGCCAGGTGCCTGCATGGAGCGATAAATGTAGTACAGAAAAAATCCAAAACACAACAGGAGCACCAAACCGTCTGCCCTACCCACCATCAGGCCATCTCCTCCCCGCCAAAACTCGTTGGCCAGCACCAAAAGCAAGAACGCCGCAAAAAGGGAGAGCGGGATTTCTCGTCGGATAACACCCACCTGCACCTGCAAGGGCTTGACCACCGCTGTAAGGCCCAAAATCACAAAGAGATTGAAATTATTACTGCCAATGACGTTGCCCAGCGCAATCTCGGAATGCCCGTTAAGCGCCGCCATAACACTAACCACCAGCTCCGGCGCCGAAGTCCCAAAAGCAACAACAGTAAGCCCAATCACCAACTCAGAAATGCCGTACTTGCGAGCCAGGGAAGAAGATCCCGTTACCAGCCAGTCGCCCCCCTTTACCAAAAGCGCCAGGCCAGCCACCAATAAAAATAGGGAAAGCCACATAAAAAACACATTTGAAATCCGGGCGAAAGTTAAGAGAAGAATTCGATTTTTTTCACTATCATGCATAAAATTCAGAGGGTTTTTAGCCATGGCCAAAAACAAGTCCAAAGCAAAGAGCAAAAACAGGGGGGTGTTGCGCCTGCGACCCGTGATTAAACTGAAACGCAAGGCACCGGGCCAGGCACCGGGGACCATAGAACACACCGGTGTGCAACGCATGGAAAGCATACAGCTTACCGTGCACGATTACAGCGACCAACATTGCGACCAGATTGCCATTCGCAGTATAGAAAAGTCGGCCCCCTACCTCGGCGACAGCAGCAAGACCTGGATTCAGATACAGGGCCTGCACGACATAGCGCAACTGAAGGACATCTGGAATTATTTTGAGTTGCACCCCTTAATGCAGGAAGACATCGTGAGTGTTGGTCAACGCCCAAAAATTGAGTCCTACCCTGAGCACCTCTTCATTGTATTACGCATGATTGCAGCCCCCACCCAGGCCGGCGAGGACTTTCGTTCCGAGCAGGTCAGTCTGGTGCTGGGCCCCAACTACCTCCTCTCCTTTCAGGAAAGCGAAGACCCGGTATTTGCCCCCATCATAAAGCGCCTGCAGGTGCCCGGCACGCGTCTGCGCACCTTGGGGACCGACTATCTGGCCTATGCCCTGATCGACAATGTGGTAGACCATTACTTTTTGGCGCTGGATGCCCTCAACGATAAGGTAGAGCGCCTCGAAGAGGAAATCATGACCCAGAAACAGGACGACCTACTGACCGAAATCCATGGTTTGCGTCGCGACCTCCTCTACTTCCGAAAATCCGTTTGGTCGCTGCGCGACAGCATGGCCCTGCTGATGCTCCTCTACTTTAAAAGAAAGAAGTGGTTGTGAGTTAAAAAAAATGCTTCTTTTTTGACCACTGAAAGAGTGAATAAACAGCAGGACCTGGTACACTACCACTCTATTACATCTGGAATTACAAAATACAGGGGTAAATTAACAAAACATACGACAGACATTCAAACATTCACTGCCCGGTCCCGGAACGTATTTGCATGATCTTATCCTCAAAATCATCATTACTAAGGTCTGACTTATTTTTAAATTTGGCTTTATAGGAATACACCGTATTAACAGAAATATTAAGTATCTCGGCAATACTCTCACTCTCCATAACACCAATTCTGTTCAAAGCAAAAACACGCAACTCATTATTCAACAAATGACCTTTTTTTATATAAATATCTTCTTCAGGTCGCAACAATTCACGAACATCTGAAATAAAATTCGGGAAAATACTGAGGAAAATCTGGTCAAAACTCTTAAGCAAATGATCGCGCTCTTCTTTTGGTCTAATGCTGTTAAGCAAAACCTCCATCTTATCAGCATTCTTGTTGATAATAAGTTTGTTGAGGGTATTTACTATGGAAACAAGTTTTTCAATATACTTGGCATTCATCCGCAAGAAATAGCCGATATAGCGCTCTTTAATTTTATTGGATTCTTCTAACTGAACATTGACCGACTTAATCTCCAGATAGTTACGTCTTATGATTGTTTGAATTTTTTTCATACTGAAAATCTGACGGAACAGTACAATAGAAAAAAAAGTCAGCGCAAGAATTAATAAAGAGATGCCAATCAAGTACTTGGTAAGCGTCTGTCTTTTCCGGGTTTCAGAAAACAGTACTGCTTGTTCAGTTTTCGCATAAACATCGGAAGCATGTAAACGCCGCATTCGGGACCCAAATATTTCAGCATCACTACGGGCCTTCTTGATATATTGATAGGCTATGCCTATTTGACCGGTTTTGTATAAATGGTCGGCAAGCACAATAAGTGAAATGCCGCCTTTAATGCCCATTTCATATTCAATTATCGCAGAAGTAATAAGATGGTTTTGCCCTGATTCGTCTCTTCCTTCATTCAAGTGCATAAATCCTAAAACAGCATGTGCCATAGCTTTATGCATGGGTTCTGTTAAAGGACTATCAACGATTCGCTGATAATACATCTCGGCTGAGTCTACTTGCTGTGAGGCCAGAAATCGGAATGCTTTGACACCCAGGACCTCACCCGAATTGGGGGATCCAACTAAAACAGTAGAATCAACATAGGCAGAAGCAATCCTTCTGTTCCCGGGAGCAAAAAAATTATCATCCTGAAAATCGGCCAAGTCATAATAAGTATAAGTGAGTTGCTCGTAATACTTTACAATATATAAAGAATCAAGGAGTGACAAATCAATCCTCCTCATGGAGTCAATGGCTTCAGCGTATAAGCCAACCGAGGACAACAAGCGTCCTAACCGAAATCGGGAATAATTATAAATTGAATCCCGTTGCTGTTGCCTACTGAGATCTAATACCTGTCGATAATAATGAAAGGCGCTGTCGTAAATATAATTTTCATAAACCCGTGCCAGTTCTAAAGACACATGAAGAATGCTGTCTTGCCTACCCGCTTGCAGCGCGCTACTCAGAGACCGATGAAAGATCTTAATCGTGTTTTCCTTTTCGACAAGAGCTTCGGCATCTTGCTTAATCAGCAGGTCAAGTTGGGTGAATAGCTCCCTGGGAGTCAATGACCTATTGTGGCAAGCAAAGAATAACCAAATTCCCATGACCATGCTGACCATCGAAACAAAAAAGGGCATCTTACGTCTAATTATTTTCATGAATGGGGGTCTGCATTAGTGGCATCAAAAAGAAGATTTGTTCAAACACTTTTTAGCAACAAAGAGAAAGGCAATATCAAAAAAATAACAACAACAACAAAATAGACGACCCATCACACATGGATTTTTCATTCATATCATATAGATTAATCGCACTTACACATAGATTCATTCCACTATTAAACAACCATTTACAATATTTATCAATGTTGATTTTTTTCTAAAAAATTCTTATCGGTGAACCGGCTGTGTATTTTTGATGTGTTAATCTTTGTTTTTAAATCATAATCAGTACCGCTATGAAAGAAATCGACTTAAAACATCCGGTTTGATGCAGAAATCCTTATGACTTTCATTTTCATCGGAACGAGTTACAAAAAAGTAAACTATTATTTATTAATGAGCAATGCAGACAATGAAAAATTACTTAAAAATCGCCTTTATACTTACATCTGTACTTTTCACCTCCATGGCCAGCGGCCAACAAGTAAATGTGAGCGGCATAATAACGGAGGCTGCAAACGGTGAGGAGTTACCTGGTGTATCGGTAGTGGTTAAGGGAACCACACTTGGAACCGTAAGCGACATCAACGGATCCTATTCCATTATGGCAAGTACCGACGACCTCTTGGTATTTTCCTTTATCGGTTATGAAATCATGGAAGCACCTGTTCCTTCATCGGGACGCCTGGACATAACTTTGGAAAGCACCATATTCAACATGGAAGAAGTCGTCGTAATAGGCTATGGAACCATGAAGAAAAGTGATCTGACGGGTGCGGTATCCTCCGTAACTTCGGGTGATTTAACGGCTGCACCAGTCTCCGGCATTGGAGAAGCACTCCAAGGCAGGGCTTCAGGACTTCAGGTGATCAATGCCGGCAAACCGGGGGACAATGTAACGATGAAAATCAGGGGGCTGGGCACCATAAACGACAGTGACCCTCTGGTGGTAATTGAC
>DUOK01000067.1 GCA_012838865.1 Bacteroidales bacterium
ACAGACGCCCCTACCATCGACCGCCACTACAGCGTAAAAGCCTCCCTGCCGGCCCTTAACCTGGAGGTCCAAAGCGAGGACCTGGCACACACCGCCATTGCTGTAAAGGCAAACTACTCCTACGAGTCCACAAAGCCCGATGTAGCCCATGAAGGACATAGTGAAGCAGAGGGCTCTGCACCCTTTGAACTTCGCTTTACCGACGAAAGCGAAGGACCTGTAAGCAGCTGGGAATGGGATTTTGGCGGTCGCACCTCCGTTACACGGGATCCTTTTCATGTTTTCACTGCCGTTGGACAAGACACAGTCACTTTACGGGTACAATCGGCTCACGGCTGCGAAAGCATCGACAACCATTTGGTCGTCACCATCACCGAGATGGCGGTGGAGGCTCCCAATGCCTTTACTCCCAATAACGACGGGGCCAACGACGAATTTCGTGTGTATTACCGCTCGGTACGGAAGTTCAGCATGGTCATTTTCAACAGCTGGGGACGCAAGGTCTACGAGTCGACCGACCCCTCCCTCGGCTGGGACGGCACCATCGGCAACCAAGTGGCAGAACCGGGAGTTTACTTCTATGTAATAGAGGCAGAAGGTTACAATCCCAACGAAAAGAAAAAGCTTCAGGGACCAGTTCATCTGATCCGAGGCAAGTAATCAGGCCCGCTCCACCCGCTCAGGATCCAGCAAAGCTTCGCCCTTCAGGCGTAAAAACACCTGGGCAGTAGCCAAAATGTCCTTTTCACAATACCGGGCTATGCGCTCCACATCGTCCTCTTCGTAATACACCCGGGCCACCTGACTGCCATCAATATCGTCCTTAGGCGTAGGCACCCCGAGGATTTTAGCCAGTAAGGCCAGTGAAGTGGAATGCCGAAAGTCGCCAAACTTCCACAAGTCCATCGTATCTAAAAAATTAAGCTCCCACGGTTTTTTACCCGCCACATCCAGAGCCTGGGGCAGTTTAATGCCATTTATAAGCATGCGACGGGCTATAAATGGGAAATCAAAATCCTTGGCATTATGGCCACAAAGAAAGTGTCCGGGCTGGGCAGTAAAGCCATCCAGCACCCGGCCAAAGTCGAGCAGCAGCTGGCGCTCGTCTCTGCCGTAAAAGCTTTTTGCCCGAAACCAGCGCGCCCCCTCCCGTTCGGTGATCACACCGGCCGAGATACACACAATCTTCCCAAACTCGGCGTAAATACCCGCCCGCTCATAAACCTGGGACGGCGTTTCCTCCTCCTTTCGGAAAGCCGCCGACTTCTTGGTCCACAAGGCCTTAAAATCCTCATCCAGGCCTTCAAAGGAAGGCTCCGCAGGCACGGTTTCCACATCAATAAACAAAACTCGCTCAGCTGCAATACGGTCCAACATAAAGCAAAAAATCAAAAGTGACAATTAATGGGGCTGACTCAGGTTTCTCATGATAAACTGACTCAGCAAATCAATGGCTGCCTTGTTGTTGCCCCCCTGAGGCACAATCAGATCGGCATAACGCTTGGTCGGTTCAATAAACTGCAAAAACACGCAAATCCATCAGCGCCCGTAAAGCAGGGTGTCCGCTGTCTCTATAGTACGAATCCTGTGCCATTACGGCCACTTCTCCCTGTGGCAACTGCTCCACAATCTTGCGCACCACCGTTGTCTTTCCCGAACCCGTTCCGCCGGCGATTCCAATAATCAGCATAAGTCGCTAAAAAGAATTACATTTGAATTCAAATAAACAAATATTTTCACAATGATTAAGCACCTTGTTTTATTTAAATTCAAATCCGAAGTCAGACAAGAAGCCGGGCAAGAGCAGCTTCTGTCCTTGAAAAAAGAGCTCGAAATGCTCAAAGTCCACATTCCGGAACTCAAACATATTGAAGCGGGCATCAACGCCAACCCCAAGGAGGAATACGATCTGGCCCTGCTTACTGAGTTCGCCGACTGGCAGGCCTTGCAGGTGTATGTCGTGCATCCCGACCACCAAAAGGTCGCCCAAAAGATCCGCGCCATTTTGGAAGAACGGGCCTGTGTGGACTATGAATTCTAATTCTGAAATGTAAAAAGGTCGCTCCCCTTAGGCAGCGACCTTTTTTATACTCAAAAAACTGTTTTACAACTTGTCAGAATATACAGCTTCAGGCAGAGAACGCAGGTTGTATTGCGAAGCCATCACCTCGCCGTATGCTCCTGCCGAACGCAATACAATCAAATCGCCACGCGAAGTTTTGGGCAAAGAAACCGCCTTGCCAAAGCTGTCGGACGACTCGCAAATGGGTCCCACCACATCGTACTTCTCCTCCGGAGCCGCACTGCTGATGTTTTCAATTTTATGATAGGCCTGGTACAAGGCCGGACGAATCAACTCGGTCATACCACCATCCACAATGGCAAACTTCGTTTTGACCCCCTCCTTGATGTAAAGCACGCGGGTAACCAGACTCCCGGCCTGACCGGTAATTGAACGACCCAGTTCAAAATGCACTTCCTGATCGTTGCGTAGCGTGAGACCCTCCTTAAACACCTTAAAATAATTCTCGAAATCAGGGATCGGATGCTGATCGGGATCCTCATAATCGATGCCCAATCCACCGCCCACATTAATCACACGTGGATACAACTGCTGCTGAATAAACCACTCCTGAATTTCATTAACCCGAACACACAAGTCCTTAAAGGAACTGAGGTCGGTGATTTGTGAGCCTATATGAAAATGAATGCCCTCAAAAGAAACGTGCTGCAACTTTTTCAGAACCCCCACCACCTTATCCAGATCCCACTGATTAATGCCAAACTTATTCTCTTTAAGTCCGGTAGTTATATAATGATGCGTTTTGGCATTTACATTGGGGTTAATGCGCAGCGCCACATGGGCATGCTTGCCCTTTTTAGCGGCCAGTTCGTTGATGATTTCCAATTCGGGAATCGACTCCACATTGAAGCAGGCAATGTCGTTGTCGAGCCCCAACTCTATTTCCCAGTCGGCCTTCCCCACACCGGCAAAAACAATACCCGATGGGGCAAAGCCCGCATCCAGGGCACGCTGCACCTCAAAACCGCTCACACAGTCGACCCCCAAACCAAAGCTGCGGATCATCTCCAAAACACGGGGATTGGCGTTGGACTTTATGGCATAATGCACCACGAAACCATGCTGCTGTGAATGCTCACGCACTTGCTTGAGCGTTCGCTCCAGCAACTCCATATCGTAATAATAAAAAGGGGTCTTAATGTTCTGCAACTTCTGTAATGGGAAGGAATTTTGCATCTGCTCTAATGGTTTTTATCGTTTCAATTGTTGTTCTGTTAAAGTAGCAAGGCCGGACTAAAATAGTTTCTCGCTTAGCGTTCGCAGGGCCAGCTTCTTGTAATCGGCACTCACCAGCATAGATATGTTGTGCTCTGATCCGCCATAGGAAATCATTCGTACGGGAATGTCGCGCAAGGCATTAAAAATGCGGTTGGCATAGCCCTTGTTTTCGCGCACCAGGTCGCCCACCACACAAATGATGACCTGATCGCGATCTACATCCACCGTGCCAAACTTTTTCAGGTCGTCCACAATGTCGTCGATATGACGGTCGTTATCAATGGTAACCGACACCCCAACCTCGGAGGTGGTAATCATATCGATGGGCGTTTTATAGCTCTCAAAAATTTCAAAAACCTTACGCATGAAACCATAGGCCAGCAACATGCGCCCCGATTTGATGCGAATGGCGGTTATGCCGTCTTTGGCAGCAATGGCTTTGATGTCGCCTTTTATTTCCTTGCCCGAAATGGTGGTGCCGGGGGCCGAAGGAGCAAGGGTGCTCAGGAGGCGTACAGGAATATCGGCCAGCTTGGCTGGAAGCACGCTGGTTGGGTGCAGAATTTTTGCGCCAAAATAAGCCAACTCAGCCGCCTCATCGAACGACAGCTCGGCGATGGACCTGGTACCCTCCACATAACGCGGATCGTTGTTGTGCATCCCGTCGATGTCGGTCCATATCTGAATTTCATCGGCACCCACTGCCGCGCCAATCAGCGAAGCGGAATAATCACTGCCACCCCTTTGCAGGTTGTCCACCTCCCCAAAAGCATTGCGACAAATGTAACCCTGGGTAATAAAAATCTGCACCTCGGGCTGCTCCTCCAATAAAGGATTCAGATTCTCCCGAATGTAAGCCATATCGGGTTCACTATTCTTATTGGTGCGCATAAAATCCAAGGCGGGCAAAAGGACCGATGCCACACCCTGCTCCTGCAAATAGTAATTAACCATGGCGGTAGACATCAACTCACCCTGGGCCAGAATGCTTTTCTCTTCATACACCGTAAACACGTCTCTGGTATAGCCCTTGATTTCATCAAAATGCAAGCGAATCAATTCCCGACCCAGCTCTTTATATCTATCAGTGGCATACAGCGCCTCCACTTCCTCATAGTACTTTTTTTCCATCTGGCTAACGATCTCGTTGGCCCCGTCGTGGTTCTTCTTATAAAGGTAGTTGGCAATCTCTACCAAGTTATTGGTGGTTCCCGACATCGCCGACAACACCACAATCTTTCGATCGCCGTCGTTAACCAAAGCAGCCACTTCCTTCATCCGGTCGGCAGATCCTACGGAAGTCCCGCCAAATTTTAAAACCTTCATAGCCTAAATTTTTATCTTTTGGGTTGCAAAATTAAACCAAATAGCACAAAAAAGTAAAAAATCAATACTTTTTTATCGGCAAAACACAAAAAACATTATCCATGGGGCACATAAACCTCCAACAAGCGGACCTGCCCCTCAGGACGAAAGGTCAATTGCCGCAACTCTGCGGGAATCAAAACCGTTTCTCCCTTAGCGACAGCCACTTCACCGCCTTCATACACCAAACGTGCAGCCCCCTCGGTACAAATCAGGATAACAAATGAATCGAGACTGTAATAGTCCCTGGTCAGGGGGCCATCCAATGCCAACACCGAAGTGGTGAAATAGGGACAACTGACCACAGGACTCACCGCGTTCGACAGCACCTCATAGGCCGTACGATAATCCGGGTAAGCCTTATAGTCGATCGCATCCAGGGCCTCCTGCGTATGCAATTGCCGGGCCTGCCCCTGAGCATCACGTCGGTCAAAATCATAAATACGATAAGTCACATCCGAAGTCTGCTGAATTTCGGCCAGCAAGATACCTGCCCCAATGGCATGCACCCTTCCGGCAGGAATAAAAAAGACCTCTCCGGCCTGAACGGGGTGACTGGCCAACAGGGATTCCAGACGCTTCTCCTCTACCGCTTTCAGGTAGTCCGCCTGACTTACCGTTTCGACAAAGCCACTGATCAAGCGGGCCCCCTCTTCAGCCTGCAACACATACCACATCTCAGTCTTGCCAAAAGAATCGTGTCTTTGGGCCGCCAGCGCGTCATCGGGATGCACCTGAATGGACAAATCTTCACGGGCATCTATGAACTTAATCAACAAGGGAAATTCCTCACCAAAGCGCTGAAAAACAGCATCACCAACCAAATCGCCCATATAAATCTCCAGCAATTCGGCCAGGGTATTGCCTTTTAAAAAGCCGTTGCTTACTACCGAAACATGGCCCTCCACTCCCGAAAGCTCCCAGCTTTCACCAATACCACTTTTCCCTGCAAGGGGCTTTTTTAATTCCGTTTCGAGCTTTTTACCGCCCCAGATCCGCTCCATCAAAATGGGCTCAAACTTTAAGGGATACAATGCTTTTGTCATAACAGCTGTGAAAATTTAATCGGTTTTGCACAAAGATATAAAAACCAAAGGCAAGTCGAGGCGCCAAACTTTTGAATACCGGCAACTATCCTTACTTTTGCAAAAAAAAGCACATGATTAAAAGTGCCCGTTTTGTTACCAGCAGTCAGCATGCCGACCAGTGTCCGCCCCCAAACCGGCCCGAATATGCCTTCATCGGCCGCTCCAATGTTGGTAAATCCTCCCTCATCAATATGCTTTGCCGCTCCGGCAAGCTGGCCAAAACCTCCTCGACACCGGGAAAAACCCAACTCATCAATCATTTTTTGGTTAACGACCATTGGTATTTGGTGGATTTACCCGGTTATGGCTACGCCAAGGTGGCCAAAACCCAACGGGCCGTTTTCAGCAAAATGATTCTCAATTACCTTTCGAAACGAGAAAATCTTGTATGCTTATTCATATTGATTGACGCCCGCATTCAGCCCCAGGCCCTCGATCTGGAATTTATGCGCAGCATGGGGCAGGCAGGCATCCCCTTTGCTCTGGTTTTCACCAAGGCCGACAAGCTTACGCCCACGGTTTTAAAAAACAATCTGGAGCATTACGGCAACGAACTGCTGAAGGAGTGGGAGGAGCTGCCACTTAGTTTTATCACCTCAGCAGAAAAGGGCGATGGACGGGAAGATTTGCTCCTGTACATCGAACAACTCAACAAGGAATGGGAGGGCTAAATCCTTTGATTTTAAAGCAAAAATCAAAATCTCTTGTAAACAAATCCTTAAGGATACATGATTTTTGCTATCTTTGCAAAGTCGAACCACTTTTTACAACAATCTGATAAACAGAAATTTAATGCCACCCAAAGCACCTATTAAGGTTTTTTCCGGAACCAACACCCAATATCTGGCCGAAAAAATCAGCTTATGCGCTGGTCGTGAACTGGGCAATGTAAATGTCATCCGTTTCAGCGATGGCGAATTCGCCACCGCCTACGAAGAAACCGTCCGCGGGTCCCACGTCTTCCTGATTCAATCGACCTTTCCACCTACCGACAACCTTTTTGAGCTGCTCATGATGATTGATGCAGCCAAAAGAGCATCGGCTTACAAAATTGTGGCCGTAATGCCCTACTTTGGTTTTGCCCGCCAGGATCGGAAAGACCAGCCCAGGGTTTCCATTGGGGCCAAACTGGTGGCCGATCTGCTGAGCACCGCAGGAGTCGACCGCATCATAACCATGGACCTGCATGCCGATCAGATCCAGGGCTTTTTCAACATCCCTGTTGACCACCTGTACGCCTCCAGCATCTTTGTTCCTCACATTCGCTCTTTGGGACTCGACAACCTGGTGATTGCCTCCCCCGATGTGGGTGGCACAAAAAGGGCCAACACCTATTCCAAATTCCTGGAAACCCCAATGGTTATTTGCCACAAGTACCGCTCCAAAGCCAACGTGGTAGATGAAATGCGCATCATAGGCGACGTGGAAGGCAAAAACGTAGTTATTCTCGACGACATGATCGATACGGCAGGGACCCTCACCAAGGCAGCCGAAATGATGAAGGAGCAGGGCGCCCTCAGCGTGCGTGCCTTTGCTACCCACGCCATCCTTTCGGGACCGGCCTACGAGCGCATTGAGCAATCGGAACTGACCGAAGTCTACGTCAGCGACTCCATTCCCCTGCGCAAATCGTCCTCCAAAATCAAGGTCCTCAGCGTAGCCCAGTTGTTTGCCGACACCATCGAAAAAGTATACAATTACCAGTCGATCAGCACACAATTTGTAATTTAATTTATATCTTTGCGGCCCCAAAAGGGCATAACGTGTGATGGGAAATTAAGCTTTTACATCAGCACTTAATTTTGAGTAGCACAAACTAATTTTGTAAACATGCAAACTATTGAAGTTAAAGCGGCCAAAAGGGATAACCTGGGAAAATCCGCAACCAAGGAGCTGCGCGCCAGCGAAAAAGTACCCGCCGTATTGTACGGAGGAGAGGAAGTTGTACATTTCTATGCCGAAGCCAACGAGTTTCGTAAGTTGTTGTACACCCCCAATGCGTATTTGATTCACCTGAACGTCGACAGCAAAACCTTTACTGCGGTAATTAAGGACACCCAGTTTCACCCGGTAAGCGACGAGCTCATTCACATCGACTTTCTGCAAGTATCTGAAGACAAGCCGATAGTAATTGAGATCCCCGTTAAACTGGAAGGTTTGGCCGAAGGTGTTAAGGCCGGTGGTAAACTCACCCTGGAGCAGCGCAAACTGCGCGTTAAGGGCTTGATGAAAGACCTGCCCGACCACTTGACTGTAAACATCGACAAACTGGGCTTGGGTAAGAGTATTCAGGTAGGCGAACTCAGCTACCCCAACCTGGAACTCCTCAATGCTAAAAACTCTGTGGTTACTTCTGTTAAGCTGACCCGTGCTGCCCGTGCAGCTGCTCAGCAGAAAGCTTAATCCACTTCACCAAACACAAGAGCCCCCGTATTTGTATATGGGGGTTTTTGCGTCTAAACGGGCAGCACTTATGTGGCAAAAAATCAAAAACTGGTTACGTTCCCCCAAAGGAGCAAGCGATACAACACCTCACGAAATGAAATACCTGATTGTGGGCCTCGGCAACATCGGCTCGGAATATGCACACACCAGACACAACGTAGGTTTTGATGTTCTGGACCACCTGGTCGGGGAGGCCGGCATAAGTTTTGAAGATGGTCGCTATGGCTTGACCGCCCAGCACAAACACAAGGGACGCCAGCTGACCCTGCTCAAGCCATCGACCTATGTCAATTTGAGCGGCCGGGCCGTCAACTATTGGTTGCAAAAAGAAAAGATTCCTATAGAAAACCTCCTGGTGGTGGTAGATGATTTGGCCCTCCCCTTTGGTGTTCTGCGCCTTCGCGCCAAGGGCAGTGACGCCGGACACAATGGACTGAAAAACATCAACGAGGTATTGGGGCACAACCAATACGCCCGGCTTCGCTTTGGGATCGGCGACAATTTCAGAAAGGGGCAGCAGGTGGATTACGTATTGGGGCAATGGGAACGGGACGAAAAGGAGGCGCTGCCCGAACGTTTTGAGCTGGCCACAGAAATCATCCACAGCTTTGCAAGTATGGGCTGCACCCGAACCATGAACACCTTCAACAAAAGATAGGACCACACCGCTAAACCTGAACACCATGGGAGAAACAGAAGCCTTGCGCATCGACAAATACCTTTGGGCCGTTCGCCTTTTCAAGACACGCAGTCTGGCCACCGAAGCCTGCAAAAAAGGGAAGGTACTGATGGACGGGATGCCGGTAAAATCATCGCGCACCCTAAAGGTGGGCGACGAAGTAGAAATCAAGGATCCGCCCGTGACCCGTCGCTATAAGGTGCTTGCGCTTTCGGGCAAGCGAATGGGGGCCAAACTAACCCCCGACTTTATCAAAGATGTCACCCCGGCCGAAGAGCTCGAACTGCTTCGGCTCACCCGTATGGCCCAGGCAATGAACCGACCCAGGGGACTGGGGCGACCCACCAAAAAAGAACGGCGTGATTTGGATCAGTTTTTCGACGCCGACGACGATTTTGAGGACCTTGATTAAAACTACAGCATGCTGACCGCACAAAAAAAGAAAAAAGAGAACATTGCCGAATACATCCTGTATATGTGGCAAGTAGAAGATCTGATACGCGCCTACGACTGCAATATGGAACGTATTCGCACCGAGCTGCTGCCCCAATACGGTCAATCCGGTGAAATTTTGCAGGAAATGGAACAGTGGTGGGACAATCTCTGCGCCATGCTCAAGGTGGAACAAAAGGAAAAAAGCGGTCATCTGCAAATGCTGACCAACACAGTTAATGAACTCAACACCCTGCATCACCTTCTGCTGAAAACCCCAAAATTTGTCAACTACCAAATTCAATTTCAGCAGCTGCAGCCCCTCCTTAAAGAGCTCGAAACCAAAACCAGTCCACCCCCCGCCAACGACATCGAACTGATGCTGAGTGCGCTGTACAACACCTTTTTACTGCGCTTACAAAAACAAAGTCTCAGCGCCGAAACCCTATCGGCCATGAAACAATTTGCAAGTTTTCTGGCCCTCTTGTCCAAAAGATATCAGGAAGAACAAACAGGCAAGCTGGATTTGGAGGACTAGCGCTCGGGCACAAAACAGGACTTTCTTTTACCGAACCAGACGTAACGATTCCCGGCTACTTTTCGGTAGAGCACTGCAACCCAGGGTTTGGGCAGCCAGCTGCCCAAACGGGCCAAAAGCGGCCAGCCTCCTCCGGCAACACGCAACAGATACAAAACGGCATCAGCCCCCTGCAACACCTGCTTGCCCATGAGCAATATGACCTCATCGGGCAGCAGATTCATGCCACTCTGAACCAACAAGGCCTGTCCCCGCACCCCCTGCATGGGCAACACCTCCAACTTCCCGTCAAAGCGCCGCAGCACCCTTCGCACAAAAGCACTGCACAACACACAAAAGCCATCAAACAACAAAACGCCTTCCAGTGTCCGTTTCCCCATTCCTATTTCTTAAAAACCATATCTACGCGGCGGTTGGCACTGCGTACCACTTGAGAGCGCTTACCCTCTGCACCGGAAAAAGTTCCCTGCGCACCTTGCGGAAAAACCGCGATGCGCTCGGGATCAGCCCCCAATTCATTAACCAAAAAGTCGAGTACCTGTTCACACTGCCGGGCGCTTAATACCTCGTGATCCCCCGTATCGTCGGGATCTACATAGCCATAAAGGGCCAAAGCAGCTGTCTGATTCTGCTTCATATCCACCACAGTCTCGGCCATCAACACCTGCTCCGCCATGCCCAAATCAAGACGAGCACCCGGCTCAAAAAACAAACTACGGACCGAAACCGCCTCATAGACTTCGACCAAACCGTAACTCACCACCACCGAATCACGCTGGACCGGTGCGCGGTCGGCATACTTTTGAATGGCCTCCTCCAGCATTTGCACCTCGGCCTCCAGAGGATCGCGGCGACTGCGTCCAAACAAATTGAAACCCTGTCCCCGGTAAGTCCAACGCATGTGCCGCACATCCTTCCTGCCCACCTTATAGGTCAGGTTAACGCCGGTGTACATGTAGCGATCGTTGGTCGACCCCGTAAGCACATTATCCAGATTATCGGCAGTACTGAAACGCATCGTCGACTCCAGTCCCACATCAAAATGCCGGTTGATGCGATATTGCACGCCCAATCCCACCGGCACAACCAGCTCCATTTGATGTTCCACCTTTTCCTCCGGATTGTAAGGATCGTAGCCAGCCACCATGTAGCGGGTGGAGGGCATTCCTAGAGCATCTTCTCTTACCCATGCGTCGTTGCTGAGGTAATGCAGTTTAGACCTAAAGAAATTGGCCCCCAAACCCATTTTAAAAACAAAATTCCAACGATCGCGCACCGGTCCCGGGAAAGCCCCCAGCTGGTTGATGTAAAAGACCCCATTCAGCGAGAAATCGTTGAGGGTACCCTTAAAATAATAGGGACTGCTTTCGCCATACATCTCGCCATGCAGGTACTGCATATCAATGGCCAAAGAGGGTGCCAGCTGCTTGCTCACGATGACCGTAGGTGCAAAACGCAGTGGATAATCGGGAATAAAAGAGGAAGAGCTGATGTCGCTGAACATCATCAGCGATCCGTAGCCCAGACTCAGAGACCAGGTAGTAAAAGGCTTCTCTACCGAATAGCGCATATCTTCCGTAATCACCCGCGTATCGGTCCTTCGGTTTTGGCCCGCAAGACCTGTCGCCAGAAAAACAACTATAAAAAATATACAAAATCTTTTCATGCAGCACATAGTTTAACGACTGAGCTCTATAATGTCCACCCTGCGATTTACCAAATGCACGCCTCTTGGCGCCAGCTTGCGGGTATCGCTCAACAACTCTTTCTTTCCCCTGGGCTCTATCTGGAGTCGTTCGGCTTCAATGCCGTAATCCTTTACCAGCACATCCAACACCGCCCGACAACGCCGCTCACTCAAACGCTGATTGTAGTCCTCGCTGCCCCGGTCATCGGTATAGCCCTGAATTTGGAAACGGGCTTCCGGGTGATCCATCATGTAACGCGCCACACCGGCCAGAGTAAGGTGACTGCGCCGATCGACCTCTGATTTGTCAAAATCGAAGAAAACCGCTGCGGAGAAGGAGCCATGCCGTATGATTTGCTCCTTGTTGATGTAAGTGGTATCGCTCACGGCACTGTCGCCCTCAGCAGCCAGTTGATCCAGATGCTGACGCAAAGAATCCAGGCGCTGAGCCAGTGGATCGCGCAAACGCTCCCGCTCGTAAGCCATGTTGAAATCCTTGTAGGTCCACGATGCATGCCGCTTATCCTTCCTTCCAATTTTGTAAGTCAACGAAAAAGCCGCCGACATATACGAATCGTTGGCAGCACCACTGATGTCCACATCCAAATCATCGGTAGTCATGTTGTGCAAAACCAAATCCATACCCAAGTCAAATGATTTGTTGATGCGGTAACGAACGCCCACCCCCATAGGCACCACCACACTCGATTCGCGACTGGTTTTCTCCAAGTCCGGATTGGTTTCGGCATAGTCATTTCGACGATAACCACGAACCAAAAAATCATCGGGCGCCCAATCGCTGTAACTGGTCGGATAACCCGACACCCCGCCAAAAATATCGTCGACCATCAACAGCTGCTCACTGCCCTGCTCACGCATGGCTGAGCGGAAAAAGTTGGCCCCCAGACCAATGGTGGCATACACATTCCAAC
>DUOK01000068.1 GCA_012838865.1 Bacteroidales bacterium
ACAGTTTTTGAAAACGCTGTTGACGTATCCCAAGCCCCCTGGCCTTTGCTTCTCAATCTTGTCTCTTCTGCTCCTGCCTGCCGCGTTTGGCCTGCATACTTTCTGTTTGAAAGCGGATGCAAAGTAAAGCCAAATTTCAACCGCTTCCAAACGAATCAGCTAAAATAAATTTAACCTTAGCTTAACACTCAAGCAATCAGGCAAAAAAAATTAAGCCTCCTGCTCCTCTTCGCCCTTAGCCAGCTCTTCTTTATAGCTTTTAACGCTATCGGCAGTGATTATTTCCTTCTCCTTAAGCAGGCGGTACCAGGCAAAAACCTTCTTGATATCCGAAACATATACACGCTCCTCATCAAAATCGGGCACCACTTCCTTAAAAGCGGCCTTTAAAGCTTTGGCATCCGACTTGGGATCTACATTCATGTCTTTCTCAAAAATTTCGGAAAAGACCTCACCCAGCAAAATGTCGCCGTCCATCTTATACATCGAAATATCCTCAAGCGCACTTATCTTGGCACTGGTATAGGCCGGCATGCGCTTCCCATCAATCAACGACTCAACAATTACGCCGTTTTTGGCTTGCGAAACCAGCTTAAACAAACCGGAGTATCCGGAAATCGCTAAAATATCCTTAACCATATTCAAAAATTTTGCTGCAAAAATACAATAAACCGTGAAAACACCACCACTTATATTGCTTTAGCGGAAACTAAAAAGAGAAAAGTCTCTGCCTCAAGCAAATGCGTGGAACCTTAATTCATCCCCCGCTCCTTCTTAATTTTCTCATAGGCCTCATTCACCTTCTGAAACTTTTCCTTGGCGGCCGATTGAAACTCTTCGCCCAGATGACTCACTTTATCGGGGTGAAAACGAACAGCCATCTTACGATAAGCCTTTTTCACTTCTTCATCGCTGGCCGAGGCATCGACTTCAAGTACTTTGTAGGCCGAGGCCACATTGTCAAAAAACATATTGAGTACCGACTGGTGATCGGCCATACTGATTCCCATCTTTTGCGAAATGGAAAGCAGGACCTGTCGTTCGCCCCCTTCCAGTGAGCCATCCGCCTTACCCAGGGCGTAGAGCAAATGCAGCAACTGAATACGCGATTGATAGTCCATATTGATGCGTATCTGATGACAAACATCGGTCAGCGGAATCTCTTTCTTCAGCATTTCCTTCAACAGTCCCAGAGCTTCTTTGGTCTGCTCCTCTCCCAACATTTTGAGCAGGTGTTGTTTTACAAAATCAAGCTCAGAGCGCAGCACCTTCCCATCGGCCTTCATTACGGCAGCCATCAAAACAAGGAGCGAAGCCACAAAGCCATCGCGGGCACTGCTGCCGGGAAGGCTGTTGCCGCTGTACTGCTCAACATTAATCATATTGCCTATGATGGCACCTATGATGGCACCGAGGGGACCAGCCATCCACCAGCCCAGGCCGGCACTAAACAGAACTTTTAAAATTTTCATTTACTTATTAAATCTTAAACCCAAAAGAGTCTGATGAATTTTTAAAATTTGCGGAACCACCAACTTTTGCTCATCGGCCACCACCACATAGGTACTTTGGGCCACCTTATCGGCTTCCGCCCATTGATGCGCCATCCTTTGGCGAACAGCAGCTTCATCACAAGCTTCGCGTTGCATCACGCGGGCAATGCGCAAATCCTCCGGAGCGGTCACCGTAAGAATCACATCCATCTCCCGGGCTGCTCCGTTTTCAAAAAGAAGGGCCGATTCTTTAACAACGTAGGGAGCCGACCAAAGTTTAAGCCACTGTGAAAAATCGTCGCGCACCACAGGGTGCACGACAGCCTCGGCCTGCTTCAAAAGGTCTTTGTCGGCAAAGACCAGCTGAGCTACCCGGGCACGATCCAAGCTACCCTCTACATAAACACCTTGCCCAAACAAGGCACTGTAGCCCGCAACAATCAGAGGATGACTATTGGTCAACTCCCTGGCCCGCAAGTCCGAGTTATAAACAGGAACGCCCAAAGCAGAAAAAATCCTTCCCACTGTAGTCTTTCCGCTACCAATTCCTCCTGTTAGTCCCACAACAAAAGCCATAAACAAGCATTTACCCTATCGCAAGGCTGTCCCTTCAGGGACGCCGTCGCTCCAAAAGGTATTCAACAAATAAGGGAGAAAAATCGTAGGACTGAATTTGTTCCGGCACGCGTTCTATACGTACCCGAAGGCGGCCTGGCCGCTGGTTCTTCAGCACCTCTGAAGCATCTACCACAGCCCGAAAATCACTGGGCTGAATGGATTCAAAGCGACTTACCCCTGCCCTAAAGGTCAGTTCCACCGCTGAAGGAAAGGCCTTTAACTGGAGACTGTCCGGTAAACCCACCACCTGAAGTGCAAGACTTATGGTCTTCTCAGAAAAGGGCTCCACAGGAATGGTGAGCTCGGCTTCAGAGTGACTGAGTTTTACATTGGGCAAACGTTCCAATTGCACTTTTTGCTGGTAAGATTCACTAAGCAATTCCACGTTGAGCGAACGTGTGGCTACCGCCTGTATGGTGTCAACCAGCGAGGCAGGACCACTTATCATTACCGAATCGGGATTAAAAACCAAATCGCCCGCTTGCAAGAACTGCTTTTCGAAGGAAATACTGCCCTTAAGTACTACAGGGACCTTACGGTCACGAATCTTGTCTATTTGCAGCACCAGGGTATCCGGTCTTAACTCCACCAGATCCATCCCCACCAACAATTGCTCACGCACCCGATTCATTTGGCTACGTGTAAGCACCCAGGCATTACCGTTCTCTCCTGCAGCGCTTCTGCGCATTTGTGCAACATCAAAAACCAAAGGAGCGAAAGAACGGTTAAGGCGCTGCCTGACAATGGTATATCCATTGGCACTAACTTTTACGGCCACTTTCTGATCGGTCCCCCCAACAACAATCTCGTCGTCCGGCACATTAACAAAGCGAACGGGATAGGAAAAATCAGCCAGATAATTATCCCGCAAAGCGTTCATAAACCAAAAGGCAGTGGCAATAAGCAGAAACACCAGGAAAACATAAACATCCCTATTGCTCAGCCATTTGTGCAGCAACTCGCCCTGCTTGCTTTTACGCAAACGTAACCACCAGTCGCCCACCTTCCTGTCCCAGGCCTTATTCTTCCAGATTTTTTTCACCACCTAATCGGTTTTTAGGCACCAACAAAAAGCCAATGCCTCACAAATGTAAGCATTGGCTTTAAATATTGAAAAGGCTTAAGCAAAAAGCTTACTTACGCACGGCGTCGGTCATGTCCATAATGATGGCCGACTTGTCGATTTTAATTTCAACTTCTTTGGCAATTTCTACGGTTACATAAGCGTCTTTAACTTCGATAACGCGACCGTAAATACCCCCGGTGGTAATTACCTTGTCGCCCTTCTTAAGCGATTCGCGGTACTTCCTCAACTCCTTCTGACGCTTCATTTGGGGACGAATCATAAAGAAGTAAAAAATGACAATTATAGCCAGAAAGGGAAGCAAGGACATCAAAGGATTGGGTGCTTCCGCCGCCTGGGGCGGCATAGATAAAAACAGATTAAACATAGGATTCAAATTTATTATTAACAATTAATTGACTACTTAAACGGTAGGCCTTTCAGTACCAGGGCCCCGCATGCAAACGGTACTACAATACAGCTATTCCATCAAACCTCTTCCGGTTTTAACCAAAACCTTTTCCGCCTGAAAATGCTCCACCACCTTATCTAAAATACCATTGATAAACTGACTGCTCTTGGGGGTGCTGTAGTGTTTGGCCAGTTCAATGTATTCGTTGAGTGACACCTTAACAGGAATCTCGGGAAACTCCAGGATTTCGGCCAGCGCAATTTGCATCAACACAATATCCATATAGGCCACCCGTTCCAAATCCCAGTTTTGGGCGTATTTCTGAATCAGGTCCACAAAATCATGCTGTTTAACCAGTGCTTTGCGGTACAACCTTGTCACAAAATCACGGTCTTCGGCATCCTTAAATTCCGGCTGATAATTCTGTTCGCTTCCCTTGTCTTCCTGAAACTCCTTGAGGGTTTTAATCACCATACTCATGATAAACTCACACTCGTCGTTCCAAAAGATATTATGTTCTTCGAGTTGCTCATAAAGAGGTTCGTACTGAGCAATGACCTTTTCCACAATTTTTACGACAAACTTCTGCTGCGAAGCATAGTCGCTGCTGTCATCGTCCATATAAGCTTCGTACAAGGGCGATTCAAGTATCCGGTTAAAGAGGCCACGAATAAGTTCGGGATGATCTGACCACGAAAGTGGCGTTACTTCGAGGTACCGTTGCAAATGTGAGCCATCAGCCAACTGTTGCAACACCGCATTGTCGATAAATCGGGTATTGGGATTCAGATCAGCAGGGGAAGGAATTTTCTTGTTCCTGCCTTTTTCAATACGGTTTTTGGCGTAGGCGTGGATATCGGTAATTAACAAAAGAAACAGATGATACAACTCATACGATTTGGCGATACTCTTGAACAGCTCCTTTTCCATCTCTGGTATGGATACATCACCATTTTTGTTAAAGGCGTAAACCATTTGCATCACCTTTACCCTTAGCAGTCTTCTACTTAGCATTACCGAAAGAACTTTTTGAAAATAAATACTAAAGGCAAATGTAAGAGAAATTTTAAAAACCACAAGCTAATGAGGTCTGGCAGACACATACAAGGGTTAAAGAAGCCAAATAATGAAGAAATATTGTAAATAATCTTTAGGCGTTTACAAAAATAATTAGCACTTTTGACCATTGTAACCAAAAGCGCTTTTTATTCTAACGCAAAATAACTGATTGAGATGGAAGGATTTGACAAGAATGCAGATTTTGAAAGAAATGACAAAGAGGAGATCTTTTCAAAAGCTGTAAGAGCGGGAAAAAGAACTTACTTTTTTGATGTGAAGGCCACGCGTAAGAACGACTACTACCTAACGCTCACCGAAAGTAAAAAGCGGTTTGAGGACGACGGGCGCTTCTTTTTTGAAAAGCACAAAATTTTTCTTTACAAAGAAGACTTTGACAAGTTTTCCGAAGGCCTGGAAGAGGCCATAGCCTTTATTAAGGAAATCCAGGGAAACGAAGAGACCACCAACGCCTACAAGGAAGACGAAGAAGTGGAGCAGGTTGCAGGAACCCCCTACAGCGACATTGATTTTGAAGACCTCCACAAATAAGTAAAAACGGCCCGAGGGCCGTTTTTTTTGCATAAAAATGTTTAATCGTACTTCTCCATCTTATCCAGAATTCGAACCTCCCCTTCGGCACGACTCTGGATTTTCACATAACACATTAAGGTATCGGCACCGGCCTTGTAGCAGGCCGCCTGCACCTCCTCCACCACCTCCATCAAACGTTCGTAAGTCCCCTCCATTACCGTTTCAAAAGGGGTAACCCGGTAGGATACTCCAGAACGGTCAATAAGCGCAATGGCCTCATCAACCAGAGCATAGCTGTTTTTATCACGTGCAACGGGTAAAACCTGAACCGCCACGTTCACTACCTTATTTTTCATGGTACAAGAAGTATTAAATGAATAAAAACCCCAAAAATGGGGATTGTTGTAAATACCGACAATGTTTACATTTGCCGGTTCAATTAAAACATCCGGCCTGACAAAGGTAGAAAACCCAGGCCAAAACCAGGCATCATAATGACATTAGCTGATCTCACCAACGGCCAGGAAGCCATCATCATCAAAGTAAAAGGACACGGCGCTTTCCGGCGCCGTATTCTCGAAATGGGCTTCATCAAAGGCAAAAAAGTGACCGTCATCAAAAATGCCCCGCTCAAAGACCCCATTGAATACGAACTGCTCAACTACCAGGTATCCCTCCGCCGCAGCGAAGCACGACTGGTTGAAGTAGTAAGCGTCAGCGACGCACTGCAGGCAGCAGATCCCGAATACCACGGCACCAGCACTGCCGAGGAAGTCCTGGCCAAGGTCGTCAGCGAAAAGCGCAAGCACATCAACGTAGCCCTGGTGGGCAACCCCAACTGCGGAAAAACCACCCTCTTTAACAATGCCAGTGGCTCCTACGAACACGTGGGCAATTACAGCGGCGTAACGGTCGATGTAAAAACCACCACCTTCGAGCACAAGGGCTATACCTTTAACCTCTCAGACCTTCCCGGCACCTACTCGCTATCGGCCTACAGTCCCGAAGAAGTCTTTGTGCGCGACCACATCCGCAAAAAAACACCCGACATCATCATCAACGTAGTGGATGCCTCCAACCTGGAGCGCAACCTCTACCTCACCACCCAGCTCATACACATGGATGTGCAAGTGGTAGTTGCCCTCAATATGTACGACGAGTTTCAGCGCCGGGGCGACACCCTCGACTACAAGCACCTGGGCAAAATGCTGGGTATGCCCATTGTCCCCACTGTGAGCTCCCGCGGACGTGGCATCAAAAAACTGTTCGACAAGGTCATTGATGTGTACGAAGAGCACAACGACGAGGCCCGTTCGGTTAAGATAAACTTTGGTGAGCAACTCGAAGGTTCCATTCAAAAAGTGGAAGAGCTGATAAAGAACACCAACGAACTTGCGGTAAAATTCCCTCCCCGCTTCCTGGCCATCAAACTGCTGGAGCAGGATAAGAGCTACATCAAATACCTCAAAAAGCGGGAACACCAGCAGTTGTTGGATTTGGTACAGGAACAACAACAGAAAATAGAGGACTGCCGCAAAGAAGAAGTAGAAACCACCTTTACCGACGCGCGCTACG
>DUOK01000069.1 GCA_012838865.1 Bacteroidales bacterium
AACTGTCTTTCACCAACTTGCGGTAACGAATGCGTTGGGGGCCGGCATTTCCGAGTCGTTTCTTTCGGTTTTCCTCGTAATCAGAATAACTGCCCTCAAAATAATAAACCGTTGAGTTGCCCTCAAAAGCCAGAATGTGTGTAGCAATCCTGTCGAGAAACCAGCGGTCGTGAGATACCACTACCGCACAACCTGCAAAATCCTCTAAGCCCTCTTCAAGCGCCCGAAGTGTATTAACATCAATATCGTTGGTGGGTTCATCCAAAAGCAAGACGTTGGCCTCTTCCTTAAGCGTCATGGCCAAATGCAGGCGATTGCGCTCTCCTCCCGAAAGCGTACCACATTTTTTTTCCTGATCGGCACCGGCAAAATTAAAACGAGACAAAAAAGCACGCACGTTGATGTCACGTCCCCCCATCCGTATGGTTTCATTACCGCCGGACACCACCTGGTAAACAGTTTTCTCCGGGTCAATTTCGGCGTGGGTCTGATCCACATAGCCGATCTTAACGGTTTCACCCACCTGAAAGGTTCCCTTATCAACCTCCTCCTGCCCCATAATCATACGAAACAGCGTGGTTTTTCCGGCTCCGTTGGGACCAATAACCCCAACAATACCGTTGGGTGGCAAAGTAAACTCCAAACCTTCAAACAACAAACGTTCGCCAAAAGCCTTGGACACATCGTGCGCCTCTATCACTTTATCTCCCAAACGCGGCCCGTTGGGAATAAAAATCTCCAACTTTTCTTCCTTTTGTTTTACATCCTCCTTTAAAAGATTTTCGTAGGCCGCCAAACGGGCTTTCGACTTGGCCTGCCGAGCCTTCGGGGCCATACGCACCCACTCCAGCTCCCGCTCCAGGGTCAGCCTGCGCTTCGAAGCCTGCTTCTCTTCCTGTGCCAAACGCTTGGCCTTCTGGTCCAGCCACGAAGAGTAATTGCCCTTCCAGGGGATTCCCTCTCCACGATCCAGCTCTAAAATCCACCCGGCCACATTATCCAGGAAGTACCGGTCGTGGGTAATCGCAATAACCGTTCCCTTATACTGCTGCAGGTGCATCTCCAGCCACTGTACCGATTCGGCATCAAGGTGGTTGGTAGGCTCATCCAGCAGAAGAATGTCGGGCTCCTGAAGCAACAAGCGACACAGCGCAACACGCCTGCGCTCTCCTCCGGAAAGCTCCTTAATCATTTGCTCCTCAGGTGGACAACGCAAAGCATCCATAGCTCTTTCAAGTCTACTGTCCAGGTTCCAGGCATCAAACTGATCAATCTTCTCCTGCAGCTTGGCCTGCTCATCCATCAAGGCCTGCATTTTATCCGGATCCTCTAAAATCTCCGGTTCAGCAAAACGCTCGTTAATGGCCTCATAGGCTTTCAATACATCAACCACCTCCTGCACGCCTTCCTCAACGACCTGACGTACTGTTTTCTGCTCGTCGAGCCTGGGTTCCTGCTCCAGATATCCTACGGAATAACCTGGCGAAAAAGCGACCTCACCCTGGTAATTCTTCTCCAAACCGGCAATGATCTTGAGCAGGGTGGATTTACCGGAGCCGTTGAGACCAATCACCCCAATCTTTGCCCCGTAAAAAAAGGACAAATAAATATTGCTCAGCACCTTCTTCTGTGGCGGATAAACCTTGCTTACCCCCACCATGCTGAAAATAATCTTCTTATCGTCGGACATAGTTAAAATAATTTTGAGACAAAATTAACCAAAAGCCGGTGGTAAACAAAGCCCCAGCTGAGTCGTGCATCCCATAAAACCAAGATCACTTTAAACGCTTAAAGTCACGCTTTTGAAAAGCATCATCGCTTACGTGCTTAATCATCCCGTAATCCCAGTAATACAATTTGGAGTCGGCCGCACCCACCAGCATCTTATAAACCCTTGCACGAATGCGCGTCCCTTCGGGCCCAACTTTATGCAGGAATACCGCATTTTCATCCTGACGCTTAATGGCCTCCGCGACCTCCTCACGCGATACAATCTTAAACGCGTAAGGATAAACAGCAGCAATGGCTTCAGGGCTTTGAACATCACTGGCCAAATCCTCCCGGGTCAATAACAAAGTCTTGTCGGCCAGCGAGCTTTTTCCCTGGTACTGCTTAAATCCGTTTTCGCCAATTAATTTTGGATTCTGAAGTACATTTTGAACATGCCGCTGAATGAAAAGCACAAAAGCTTCCAGCTTGTAGTGATAGCTGGCCTCTTCCACCCTGAGGTAAGCAAGCGGCAAAGAACATAAATCCGGCATGGTACGGACATGGGCACCAGGTTCCCCCATCAACAAACTGATAAAATTGTATCGGGCTTTGGTACGATCCTTGGCAAACGTCACAGTGCTTGTCATCAAAAACGACAATTCCGGATCGTCCTTAAGCTCCTCAAACTGCTTAAAAGAAATAATTTCAAAAGGGGTCAGGCTCCATGAGCGCTCCATGATATCACGAATAACCATGTTGAATTCGCTCATAAGGACATCATCCATAACCACCATGGTCTTGCTCTTCATAAAACGCTCATAATCTCCCAACTCAGGCATATGCTGCTGAGCTGCTCCCCACTGAAAGCAAAACAGCAAAAACAATAAAACCAACAAATCCTTCATCACCATCAGCTTTTTAGTAAAACATTAACTCCCGGGTAAACACCCACAACAAAGATATACCACCGAATTGGTATACGCCCACAATCCGCCCACTAAATTATCCCTAAAGTCTGAACCTGAAAACAATAATTTTAACTAATTTGCAACAAAAACATAACCCTGTCACTTATCGAAAAATGCTTACCAAACTCTTAAACCGACTCATGGGGCTTTTCATTTCAGAGCAAAACGAAAAGGCCGACATGGATACCAAAGTAAAATCACTCACCATCAACCTGGCCAGCATCACCTTTACACTCGTTGTTTTGTCCGAAGGTGTTTGGTCTCTGGCTGTTGAGCGGGTCGAACTGGCCATTCCTTTTCTATTTCTAAGCTTCTTATTGGCGCTCAGTCATCTTTTTCTTAGAAAATTCAACGAAGACCTGCACCAAAATTATCTGCTGTTCATTCTTTGGCTCACCTGCAGTTTTTTCGTTCTCTTTGGTGGAAATGTCGGAAGCGGTGCAACCTGGACCCTCCTGTTTCCCTTTTTTGCTACTGCACTTCAGGGACGAAGAAATGGCTTGCGTTGGTCGCTCCTCCTCTTCCTGGTCATGCTCTTGCATTTGAGCCTGATTCAAAACAGCCAGGCATTTTTCCAAAACTACAGCTCAGCTCAGGGGGTGTATTTGTTGGCTATATACGCAGTGGCCACTTTAATTGCCTTTGCCTTTCAATTTATTCGCTCAGAGGTCTTACTCGAAAAAGAGGGCTTGTTGCTTGACTCCCAAAACAGAAATAGAGCGCAGGAAGATCTTCTTTCCCGACTTTCACATCAAATAAGAACACCCCTAAGCAACATCACAGGCGTTCTGGATATGTTAACCAATACCGATCTGGACCCGCAACAAAAAGAATACATCAGCACCATTCATGCTTCGGCCAACAATTTGGTGGGCGTAGTCAATCACCTGGTGATGGCGTCCCACTCCGATGCCTCCGAAGACAAAGACATCACCAGCTTCAATCTCTACAATACGCTCAACAATGTCTTGCGCCTGTTTCCCTACGAAAAATTCAAGGTGCGCTTCAACTTATTACTTGCTCCCGACATTCCCGGTCAGCTGACCGGCAACAGTGTAAAAATCAAGCAAATTCTATTGAATTTAATCAACAGCATTGCCGCCCAAAACAAAGCAGAACAGAAACAAATCACCCTGGAAGTGCGCAACCGCGACTTAATGCCGGGAAAAACAGAGCTCACCTTCTCGCTCACATCCGATTTTGTTTTTCAAAGCCCGGACGACCGACACTCCGGAGAAGGCTTTTTCAACAATCAGGATTTGGCCCGCCTCAATGCCGGACGCATCATTCATTTTCTGGATTTGGGCCTAACACAAAAGATGATTGAAGTCGACGGACACAACCTCAGCATTATCCCTTACCCCAACCGCACAGTTTTCGAATTTGGCGCCGGTTTCAGCACCCATACAGGCCCCTTTTCGGCACCTGCCAGTAAAACAAACACCCAAAACAGCAACAGTTTCAAGCGCAAAGTTGAACTGAAGGATGCCTCCATCTTATTGGTCGAAGACAATTTCAGCAACCAGCAGATCATGAATCTCTACATCAAAAACGATGTCAAAAAAGTGGAAACAGCCTCCAACGGAAAGGAAGCCCTTGAGAAATTTGGAATGGCCCGCTTCGACCTAATACTTATGGATGTACAAATGCCCATTATGGATGGCTTTAAAGCGACCCAGAAAATTCGGGAGTTGGAAAAAAGCACAAACACTCATGTGCCCATAATTGCCGTCACAGCCAATGCCTTTCCTGAAGACAAGGAGCGCTGTCTGGCTTCCGGTATGGACGACTACATCAGCAAACCCTTCCAACCCGATGAACTCTTGGATAAAATCAGGCAGCACCTCAACGGTTAAAGCGGTTTAAAACCCATTACCAGGACATCATCCACCTGTTCTTCAGCACCGCGCCATTCTTCAAACTTCTGGTGCAGAATGGCCTTCTGGTCTTCAGGAGCCAGGGCGTGGATATTCAAAAGCAAGTGCCTAAAGCGGCGATACTTAAATTTCTTGTGTTCTGGTCCGCCAAACTGATCCGCATAACCATCGCTGAATAAGTAAATGAAGTCCTCATCCTGTAGCTCCAAGCGGGTAGCATTGTAAGCAGGGGTACCACCCTCGGGATGTCGTCCGATGGACAAGCGATCGCCTTTGATTGTTTGCAGTTCGTTATTCCGAACCAGGTACATTCCATTCACCGCTCCTGCAAAATCAAGCGTTCGGGCCGACTGGTCAATCACGCAGAGACTGACATCCATCCCATCTTTAATCCCTTCAGCATAAGCCATCCCGGCATTCTCCCGAAGGGTTGCGTCCAATTCCATACTCATCTGTTCCAGAATTTTTGCAGGCGCATAAATTTTCTGAACCGCAACGATACTCTTGAGCAAATCCATGCCAATAATCGACATAAACGCACCAGGAACACCATGCCCTGTACAATCCACAGCAGCCACCACCAATTTTCCGTCCTGCTTAAAAAGCCAATAAAAATCGCCACTCACCATATCCCTGGGCCTGAAATATACAAAGCAGGACTTCAAATATTCATGCAAACGCTCCTCAGTAGGAAGCATCGCCGCCTGAATTCTGGTGGCATAATGAATGCTGTCTGTCAGGTTTTGGTGCACCCTTGAAAGCGACTTGCGCTGTTCATCCACCTTTCGCTGGTCTTCAGTCTGTTCAGCCAGGGAACGATTGGCTCTTCTATAGTGGCGCAAACGATAATTCACCAGCATTTGAATAAAAAATATAAGCAGCAGGAAATAAAAGGCGTAGGCATAATTGGTCATCCAAAGCGGCGGGGTTACTTCAAACGACCATTCCTGAATATGAGTATTCCAGGTAAAGTCGTTATTTGCTGCTCTGATACGCAGCGTGTACTGCCCTGGCATTAGATTAGAGAAACTCACACTGTTTTCACGGCTTACCGGGCGCCAGTCCTTATCGTAGCCTTGGAGCATGATTTGATAACTGTTCTTATGGGGCTGCGTAAATTCAAGAGCTGCATACTTAACGTTAAACAGCATGCCTGGCCGGTACTTCACCTTAATCCCTTCAAGGGCAAAATGCGCCAGCTCCCGACAGTCGCCCCGGTGACATACCGAAACTCCGGTAACCGCAACAGGGGGCCGATGCATATTAATGTGCAGGGAATCAGGATGCCCCCACACCAAGCCACTTACAGCACCAAAATACAAGGTACCATCCAAAGCCTGGGCAGCACTGCCTACATTAAACAAATCGGAAGGCAAGCCATCCGCTCCATCGTAGTTGTGCACAACCCCGTCGGCACCGTAAACAGATAAGCCCTTACCCGAACTGAACCACAACTGGTGCTCATTCAAAGGCAACACCGCAGTAACCATATCATTTGCCAAAGGCGCAATCTTTGTAATCACCAGACTGTCTTGCTCTGAATACGCCAAGGCAAACAGCCCTTTGCGTGTGCCAGCCCACACCCTGTCTCTGCCATCAAAGGCCAAATCCAGTACCTGGAGCTCCAAGGGCAAACTGTCCCCGTATTGCAGCAGGGAGCGCAAGTGACCGGTGCGACTGTCGTAATGGGCCATCCCATGGTTGGTGCCAATCCACAAATCCCCTTGGCCATCCGTACAGAGAGCAGAGATCTCATCTGCCGGAAGCTGCTGTCCCATAGGGTCGCTGAAAAACGACTGCAGCTGTCCGTCCCAATACCTGTATAGTCCAAAACGGGTTCCAAACCACAGACTCCCCATGCCATCTTTTTCAATCGCAGACACTAAGCTGTTTCGCAACAAATTTCTAAAACGAACACTGTGCCCATAATCAAATTCTGAGAAGCGCTGTTCCCAGGGCTCCTTATAATAGATCCCTGTGTTGCTTCCAACCCATAGGCGACCATTTTCCTCTTCAAATACAGCCCCAACCTGATCGTTATGATTCCGATAGGCCTGTTCATTAAGAAGATACTGCTGTACCTGACCCGAAGCAGGATCTAAGCGGTAAAGACCGCTGGTAAGCGTACCCAGCCATACATGCCCCCTCCTGTCGGCATGAATGGCAGTTATGTTGTAGGTTCTTAAATTCCAAGCGCCTGCATCCTCTTCCCCTACAAAAGAGAAGCGGGTCGGGCGCGTGTTAATTTTAAATAGTCCTTTGTAGCGTGTTCCTACCCAAAGCAAACCCGAAGCATCCTCAAATAAGGCACTTACCTCATAGGGCAACAGTGGCTCGCCCCCGGTTACCTGATCATCCACCAACTGGTGCTGGTTTCGATCGGGAACCAGGCGTTCCAGGCCCCTGGAAGTGCCCACCCAGACCTCATCCGCTCCACCAACACAAAGGGCATTTACGGCAACCTTACTGCCCAATGCCATGTAAGCCCTAAGGGGCTTCAGGCCCGCCCCTTCCTGATATACATACAATCCACTTCTGCTGCCTATAAGAAACTGCTGCTGCTTCCATGGTACTACTGCAGCAACGGCATCCTGAAAAAACAGGGAGTCTGCAGTCTCACCCTGCAGGCGTCGAAAAACTTCTTCCCCACATGAAAAGCGACTTAAACCATCTCGGGTGCCTACCAGAAGAGTAGTGTCGCTTTCTTGAAGAACAGCCTTTCCCACCACCATTTCATGCTTGAACACATTAGAGTAATGCACAAAAGATTCAAAAGCATCTTCTTCTTCCAAATAACGGCTCAGGTGGGTTTCAAACTTTACCCAAAGCACCCCTTGCGGGGACAAATAAAGACCCAGAACCTGATTGCCAGGAATTCCTCCGGAATCACCTTGTAGGTGTTTAAAATTTCTGCTGGTACCTGTAGCCGGGTTCAAAACAGTCAGACCTTGATCCTTGGTGCCAATCCATAGATTCCCGTGCCGGTCCTCAGCAAGAGCAGAGATCCTATTGCCCACCAAAGCCGGTCCAAAATCAGTACCCGAACGATAAATCTGAAACTCATAACCATCGTAACGATTCAATCCATCTTCCGTTCCAATCCAAATAAATCCTCTGCTGTCCTGAAACACAACATTCACCGAATTATTGGAGAGACCTCCTGCTATGGAAAAATGCGCTATGGATATTCCGCTTTGAAACTTTGCTCCAAAAGTGTACAAAGCAGAAAAACAGAAAAGAAGCAGAACTAAAAAAATCTTTTGTAACATTGCAGCAAAATGAGCCAAAAATAAACAATCCGTATTTATACGGCAGCTATGGTAAAACGTTAGGGCTGGCGCCGACAATGCCACTTATTCAGGAATTATTTTGACGAAAAGCCCTCCCAGTCGTGTCAACCAATAAATCCTAAAGATAACAGAATCGCTAAAAATAAAGCCCTCACACTTAAAAAAGTGTGAGGGCGCACAGTTCTTTGTAAAACTAAATCAACTTTTGAATCCCACCTTCTCCTGAAACCACTCTAAGGTATGGGATGTAGGCCTTTCGAGCGGCATACCATAAATACGGTCCCACACCAGGGAAGACAATACCCCAAGGGCTCTGGAAACACCAAACAACACGGTATAAATGGGATATTCCTTAATACCATAACTTGAAAGCAAACTGCCCGAAATGGCATCCACATTGGGCCAGGGGTTCTTAACTTTACCCGTAGCCCGTAAGACCTCGGGCACGACCTCATAAATGTTGCGCACCAATTCGATCAAGGGCGCATCGGGGATATACTTATTGGCAAAATCCAGCTGCTCACTAAAACGGGGATCCGTTCTTCGCAAAACCGCATGCCCATAACCCGGTATCACACGGCCTTGTTTCAGCGTCTCTTCAGCGTACTCACGGATTTGCGCCTTGCTTGGTCGATCGGTGCCAATCGCTTTGAGCAGATGCTCTAACCAGTTCATCACCTCCTGATTGGCCATCCCATGAAGTGGACCGGCCAAACCGTTCATACCTGCTGCAAAACTGTAATAAGGATTGGACAGCGCTGTGCCAACAAGGTGTGTGGTATGTGCAGATACATTGCCGCCCTCATGATCAGCGTGCAGTACCATGTACAAACGCATCAGGCGCTTTACCTCCTCACTCTCGAAGCCCATCATATGGGCCATATTGCCGGCCCAATCCAAAGAGGGATTCATCTCAATTTGTTTTCCATCGTGAAATACCCTTCGGTAAATATAGGCAGCAATAACCGGCAAGCGGCTGATAAGATCCATCACTCCCTCATACATCGGATCCCAATAATCCTTCTTATCCATACCATCCATGTAGGCCTTTCTAAAATGAGATTGTGTACTCATGGCCAGAATAGCGGTATTGAACTGAATCATCGGGTGGGCAGATTTGGGCAAGGCATCAATCACCTTAAAAGCATGGTCAGGTATATTCTGCGCTCTTCGTGCCCAATCGCGCGAAATAAAATCAACATCTTTCTGAGTAGGCAACTCCCCTATCAACATCAAATAAAACAGTCCCTCGGGCAAAGGTTCCCCGTCTTGACTGATTTTGGGAAGATGACTGCGAAGTTCCGGAATGGAATAACCTCTGAAGCGAATGCCCTCAGCAGGATCCAACTTTGAAGTATCGGTCAATAAGGCCACAATGCCCTTCATTCCGGAAATGACCTGTTCCAGTGTAACTTCCTGAATGACCTTAGTCCCATGTTCCTGCACCATCTTCTTCAAGCTTTCAGCACGCGGGACGGCCACTTCTTTGAGCCTCTGTTTTATGTGATCCATAACAATAGCAGATTATATCGGTTAGCTTAACAATTTATAACAATGTTCGCACATTTTAAACAGGAAACTACTCTTTTTGTTTTACTGACACAAAAAAAGGGATCCCCAAGGATCCCTTTTCCGCAATATCAAAGTTGGCATTGTAGCCTCTAAAGGCTTACAAACGCTTACTTCTTAACAACTTTTTGATAACCATAAATGGCCGAAGCACCCAATTCTTCTTCAATACGAAGCAACTGGTTGTATTTAGCCATACGATCAGAACGACTCAATGAACCGGTTTTGATCTGTCCACTGTTGGTAGCTACAGCAATATCGGCAATGGTAGCGTCTTCGGTTTCTCCCGAACGGTGAGAAGTAACTGAAGTATAACCGGCACGGTGGGCCATTTCAATGGCATCCAAGGTCTCGGTAAGTGTTCCAATCTGGTTTACCTTAATCAGAATAGAATTGGCCGCATCCAACTCAATACCTTTTTTCAGGTACTCTACGTTGGTCACAAAAAGGTCGTCGCCCACCAACTGGCACTTGTCGCCAATGGTTTTATTCAACAATACCCAACCATCCCAGTCGCCTTCATCGCAACCATCTTCAATGCTGTCGATGGGGAATTTCTCAACGAGTTCGGCAAGGAAGGCCACCTGCTCCTCGCGACTGCGCTTAACACCGGTTGCGCCTTCAAACTTAGAATAATCGTAGATTCCGTCCTTATAGAATTCAGAGGCTGCGCAGTCCAAGGCAATAGACACCTGACCGCCATCAGCCAAACGACCGGGCTTATAACCAGCTGCTTCTATAGCCTTAATGATGCTGTTAAGCGCATCTTCGGTACCATCCAGGGCAGGAGCAAAACCCCCTTCATCACCAACGGCAGTACTCAAATTGCGATCGTGCAACACCTTCTTCAGTGCATGAAAAATCTCAGCACCCATGCGCAGTCCCTCACGGAAACTACTCGCACCAACGGGACGAATCATAAATTCCTGAAAAGCAATGGGTGCATCGGAGTGAGAACCGCCATTGATGATGTTCATCATAGGAACGGGCAGCGTTTTGGCATTGGTTCCACCAATATATCGGTACAAAGGCATACCGGAATATTCTGCAGCAGCTTTAGCCACAGCCAAAGAAACACCGAGCATGGCGTTGGCACCCAATTTACTCTTGGTTTTGGTACCGTCCATCTCAAGCATCTTATGGTCAATACCTACCTGATCCAAAGCATTGAAACCGATCAACGCAGGCGCTATCACGTTGTTTACATTCTCAACTGCCTTAAGCACACCCTTACCCAGGTATCTTTTTTTATCCCCATCGCGCAACTCTAGCGCCTCATTTTCACCGGTAGAGGCACCGGAAGGCACAGCGGCACGACCAATGATTCCACTTTCTAATGTCACCTCGACTTCTACAGTCGGGTTTCCGCGAGAATCCAAGATCTCACGTCCATGGATGTTTGCAATTAATCCCATAATGATAATTGTTTATAAAAGGATAAATAATAAATTCAAAAAAAAAGGATAAAGCCATAATGCCTTTATCCCCTTTTTCAAGAACGTTATGTCTGATTCGACACTGTAATGTCTGTACAGAATTACTCCTCAGTCTTATCAGCTTCAGGGGCCTGCTCCTCCTTTTGAGGTTCAGCCTTGGGAGCAGCTTCCTTAGCCACAGGGGCTTTTTCGGCAGCAACTTCAGCAGAAGCCTTTTTAGAACCACGACGGCTGCGTCGGGTTTTCTTCTCTGCACTTGCAGCAGAACCGGCAGCATTCAACATGTTTTCGTTGAAATCTACCAATTCGATGTAGCACATCTCAGCAGCATCACCCAAACGATTACCCAGTTTAAGAATACGGGTATAGCCGCCGGGACGATCGGCCACCTTTTGGGCAACCTCACGAAAGAGCTCAGATACAGCCTCTTTGTTCTGCAAATAACTAAAAACGATACGACGTGAGTGTGTGGTATCTTCCTTTGAACGATTGATCAAAGGCTCCACATACATTCTCAACGCCTTAGCTTTGGCCACCGTGGTTTTAATACGCTTGTGCACAATAAGAGAAGCAGCCATATTGGACAACATGGCCTTTCTATGTGAGCTGGTACGGCCCAGGTGGTTGAATTTTTTTCTATGTCTCATCGTTACTTATTCCTTGTCTAATTTATACTTCTGAATGTCCATTCCGAAATTAAGATTCAGATTACCCAACAAGTCGTCCAATTCTGCAAGGGACTTCTTACCGAAGTTTCTAAATTTAAGCAAGTCAGTCCGGTTGTACTGAACCAATTCACCCAGCGACTCCACATCTGCAGCCTTCAGGCAGTTCAATGCACGTACCGACAAATCCAGGTCTACGAGTTTGGTTTTTAGAAGCTGACGCATATGCAAAACCTCTTCATCAAACTCCTCGTTTCCAAACTTCTCATCCGAGTCCAGTGTAATCTTTTCATCAGAAAACAACATAAAATGATAGATGAGAATTTTAGACGCCTCCTTAAGTGCATCCTTCGGATGAATAGAGCCATCCGTTGAGATCTCAAACAAGAGCTTCTCATAGTCGGTCTTCTGTTCTACACGGAAGTTCTCCACTTCGTACTTAACATTCCGAATGGGGGTAAATATGGAATCTACAGCTATAGTTCCAAACTCCTGATCGGCGGTACGGTTTTCTTCTGCAGGTACATAGCCACGTCCCTTACCAATGGTGAGGGTCAGCTGCAAATTTACGTCGGGACTCATGCGGGCGATTACCAACTCAGGGTTCAGCACTTTAAAATTGCTCAACGCACTGTTTAAATCACCAGCTGTGAAAGTTTCTTTGCCGGTAATGGTAAGAACAATGCGCTCATTCTCACCTTCCTCAACAACTTTCTTGAAACGTACCTGCTTCAGATTCAGAATAATTTCAGTAACATCATCAACCACACCGGGGATGCTGGAAAACTCATGATCAATACCTTCAATCTTGACGGTGGTGATTGCAAAACCCTCCAAAGATGACAGTAAGATTCTTCTTAAGGCATTTCCAACAGTAATACCATATCCTGGCTCAAGAGGACGAAATTCGAATCGACCGAACTTGTCATCAGCATCAAGCATGATAACTTTATCAGGTTTTTGGAACGCTAATATTGCCATAAGAAAAAATTATTTAGAGTACAATTCAACAATCAACTGTTCTTTGATGTTCTCAGGAATTTCTGAGCGTTCAGGAGCATTCAGGAATTTACCGGTCATGCTCTGCTGATCCCACTCTAACCAAGAGTATTTGTGAACACTTGAATTAGCCATTGCACTGTTAATGGATTCCAGGGATTTAGATTTTTCTCTTACGCCAACCAGTTGTCCGGCTTTAAGCGAATAAGAAGGAATGTTCACCACAGAACCGTCAACGGTGACATGACGGTGTGACACCAACTGACGAGCAGCAGCTCTGGTAGGTGCCAAGCCCATGCGATAAACCACGTTATCGAGACGGGACTCCAACAGAATCAGCAAAATTTCACCGGTAATACCGGGCTGACTGTTGGCTTTTTCAAACATATTACGGAACTGCTTTTCAAGAACGCCATAAGTATATTTTACTTTCTGCTTTTCTTTCAGCTGAACACCGTATTCACTGGTCTTACGACGACGGTTGTTACCGTGCTGACCAGGGGGATAGTTCTTCTTCTCGAAGTACTTGTCGGGACCATATATGGCCTCACCGAATTTACGTGAAATTTTAGTCTTTGGACCTATGTATCTAGCCATTCTACTAAATTTTTGATTTTAAATTTTTGATTTTAAAGATTGAATATGACAGCCGCAAGATTATAGAAGGAAGGTTGATGTATAACCCACCAGTATTCAAAATTAAAATCAAAAACTTATGGTTAATAACTAGTAAAAAAATTAAACCCTACGTCTTTTGGGCGGACGACAGCCGTTATGAGGCATTGGTGTAACATCTACAATTTCATTCACTTCAATACCGGTAGCATGGATAGAACGAATAGCAGACTCACGGCCATTGCCGGGACCCTTAACATAAACTTTAACTTTTCTCAAACCCAGGTCGTAAGCAACTTTAGCACAGTCGGCTGCAGCTGTTTGTGCGGCATAGGGAGTGTTCTTTTTAGAACCTCTGAATCCCATTTTACCGGCACTAGACCAGGAAATAACCTGACCGTTTGCATTGGTAAGGCAAACGATAATGTTATTGAACGATGAATGAATGTGGGCCTGTCCTAAGGCTTCCACTTTCACAACTCTTTTCTTTTGTGATCCTGCCTTTTTTGCCATGTTTCAATGATTATTTAGTAGCTTTCTTCTTGTTCGCAACCGTTTTCTTTCTTCCTTTACGGGTACGGGCATTGTTCTTGGTTGATTGACCACGAACCGGCAAACCAATACGGTGACGGATTCCACGGTAACAACCAATGTCCATCAATCGCTTGATGTTCAATTGTACCTCGGAACGCAATTCACCTTCGGTTTTAATGGTTGAACCAATTAACTCACGAACGGCAGTTATCTGGTCATCGTTCCAATCTTTAACTTTCATATTCACATCAATGCCTGCCTCAGTCAATAATGAGTTGGCCTTGCTACGACCGATGCCGTAGATGTAAGTCAAAGCAATTTCACCCCTCTTGTTAGCCGGGATGTCTACTCCTGCAATTCTTGCCATATTCTATAATTTATCCTTGACGTTGTTTAAACTTGGGATTCTTCTTGTTTATCACGTACAAGCGACCCTTGCGCCGAACAATTTTACAATCGGCGCTGCGCTTCTTGATTGATGCTCTTACCTTCATTGTCTTGTGTATTGAGTCTGTTATTTATACCTGTAACTGATTCGGCCTTTGGTCAGGTCGTAAGGAGACATCTCCACTTTAACCTTATCACCAGGCAAAATCTTAATGTAATGCATTCGCATTTTACCGGAGATGTGAGCTGTAATCACATGACCGTTTTCCAACTCCACGCGAAACATGGCGTTGGAAAGAGCTTCGATAATGGTACCGTCCTGTTCTATAGAGGCTTGCTTAGCCATAAGTTATTTCTTTATTTTTTAAGACTGCAAAGTTAATACTTCTTCCACAAATTTAAAACTGGAAAGTATATCTGATTGATTTTTACCGACTGCAACTGCATGTTCAAAATGAGCAGAAACACTTTTATCCACAGTTCTGATGGTCCATTGATCATCTTCCATCAAAATTTGGCGTTTCCCCAAATTGATCATCGGCTCTATACAAATCACCATTCCTTTTCTCAACTTGCTTCCGGTGCCCCTTCGTCCATAATTAGGAATTTCCGGAGCCTCATGCAGGGAGCGTCCCAAACCGTGTCCCACCATTTCACGAACTACTGAGTATCCACGCGTTTCACAGTACTCTTGAACGGCATAACCGATGTCTCCAATCCGATTACCCTCCACAGCCATTTCAATGCCCTTATAAAGAGCGGCTTTAGTGGCTTCAAGAAGAGCTTTAATTTCGGGCTTCACCACTCCCACCTCAAAAGTGTAGGCGCTGTCACCAAAAAATCCATTCAAAAGCACACCGCAATCAACAGAGACAATGTCTCCTTCTTGCAAGGGCTTTTTGTTGGGAATCCCATGAACAACCTGTTCGTTAACAGAAGTACAAAGGGTATTGGGAAAACCCTGATAGTTGAGAAACCCTGGAACACCTTTATGGTCACGAATATAGGTCTCGGCGATTTTGTCCAATTCCAAAGTGCTGACCCCGGGCTTTACAGCCCGGGCAAGCTCAGCAAGAGTTTTACCTACCAGGAGATTACTCTCCCGCATCAGTTCAATTTCTTCGTCAGTCTTTAAATAAACCATTGACTACCTCAACTATTAATATACAGCAGCACCACCGCCAGTTCTACCCTTAATACGTCCCGACTTCAACAAGCCATCGTAATGACGCATCAGCAGGTGACTCTCAATTTGCTGCAAGGTATCCAGCACTACACCCACCAAAATCAGGAGTGAAGTACCTCCAAAAAATTGCGCGAAATTCTGATCCACTCCGGCCAGCATGGCAAAAGCGGGCAAAATCGCGACAAATGCAAGGAAAAAGGAGCCTGGCAACGTAATTTTTGACATCACTGAATCTAAAAATTCTGCAGTTTTTTTACCAGGTTTAACTCCGGGAATAAAACCTCCGTTACGCTTCATATCGTCAGCCATCTGTGTTGGATTGATGGTAATCGCCGTATAGAAGTACGTAAAAAGAATAATCAGGAAAGCAAATACAAAATTATACCAGAATCCGGTAAAGTTGGAAAATACAGCTGCAAAACCTGTGGCAGCTTCACTGTCAACAAAACCAGCGAGTGTAATCGGAATAAACATGATGGCCTGAGCAAAAATGATGGGCATAACACCAGCAGCATTCACCTTGAGGGGAATGTACTGACGAACACCACCATACTGCTTGTTGCCAACAATGCGCTTTGCATACTGAACAGGCACCCTGCGGGTACCCTGAACCAAAAGAATGGCTCCTTCAAACACAAAGAAAAGGACTACAAACTCGATCAAAAGCATAACCAAACCACCACCCTCTTCAAGTCTGGAAACAAGCTCTGCAAATAAAGAGAAGGGCAACATGGCAATGATACCAATCATAATGATAAGGGAAATACCGTTTCCTATACCTTTATCGGTAATACGTTCACCCAACCACATGACAAACATACTGCCTGCAGTAAGAATGATCGTAGACATAACAGTGAAACTCCATCCGGTAGTTACAAAGGCTGATTCCGGCAACTGTGCATAAAGGTTAGCAATATAACCGGGGGCTTGAAACAACAAAATAACCACAGTTAAATACCGGGTTATCTGATTGATCTTGCGACGGCCACTCTCTCCTTCACGCTGCAATCGTTGAAAATAGGGAACTGCAATACCCATCAACTGGATAACAATGGAGGCTGAAATATAGGGCATAATACCTAAAGCCATGATCGAGGCATTGGCAAAAGCACCTCCGGAAAACATGTTCAGCAGCCCCAGAACCCCATCACTGGTTTGAGCAGCAAGGTTCGAAAGCTGAGTTGGATCAATACCTGGAAGAACAACTTTGGATCCCAGACGATAAATCAGGATAAAGCCCAAGGTGGTCAATATCCTGCTTCTAAGGTCATCGATCTTCCAGATATTACGGATGGTTTCGAAAAGTTTCATATCTTAAAATAGATTTATAGGTCATCTGTAGTTCTGTCCGCCCGTGGGCGGACAGAACTGCAAATTACAGTTTCACAACAGTTCCCTGTGCAGCTTCGATGGCGGCTTCAGCTGACTTAGAAAAGGCATGCGCCTTAACTTCAACTTTGGCACTGATAGAACCATTGCCCAAAATCTTTACCAGGTCATTCTTATTAATGAGACCGGCTTCAATAAGATTTTCGGGAGCAATAACGCTCCAATTGTTCTTTTCTGCCAAGTTTTGCAAAACATCAATGTTTATAGACTTAAACTCTTTTCGGTTGATGTTTTTAAAACCAAACTTGGGAACACGGCGTTGAAGGGGCATCTGACCACCTTCAAAACCAATCTTTCTGGAATAACCAGAGCGGGATTTGGCCCCTTTATGACCACGGGTAGAGGTACCTCCCAGACCTGAACCGGCCCCACGGCCAATTCTTTTCTGGTGATGGGTAGCTCCCGCTGCAGGTTTTAACTGATTCAGTTTCATATCTGATATTGATAACTTCGTTAAAACAATTATTTTTCAACACTCACAAGGTGTTTCACTTTATCCACCATCCCCAGAATAACCGGGGTATCCTCATGTTCAACGGTGGCGTTGATTTTCTTCAAACCAAGTGCTTCCAGTGTCCTTTTTTGACTAAGGGTGCACTTAATTTTACTACGAACCTGAGTTACTTTTATCTTAGCCATAACAACTATTGCTTAACCATTAAAAACTTTGTCCAAAGTAACACCGCGGTGCTGAGCAACGGTAGCAGCATCGCGCATCTCGCACAAGGCTTCGATGGTTGCTTTAACCAGGTTGTGCGGGTTAGATGAACCTTTGGATTTAGCCAAAACATCCACCACGCCGGCACTCTCCAGCACAGCACGCATCGCACCACCAGCCACAAGACCGGTACCGTGAGAAGCGGGTTTCATAAATACCCTGGCACCGCCAAAACGGGCAACTTGCGCATGCGGAATGGTACCATTAACGATGGGCACTTTAATCAAATTCTTTTTAGCGGCCTCTACACCTTTGGCAATAGCAGTAGTAACTTCATTGGCTTTACCAAGGCCCCAGCCTACAATGCCATTTTCGTTACCTACAACTACAATGGCTGAGAAGCTAAAGGTTCTACCCCCTTTGGTAACCTTGGTAACGCGGTTAATCGCTACCAGCCTGTCTTTCAGTTCCAGGTCGTTTGTTGTACGAACTCTTTTTGTATTTCCTGCCATAATAATCTAAAATTTAAGACCTGCCTCACGAGCAGCGTCCGCTAATTGTTTTACTCTACCATGATACAGATAACCGTTCCGGTCGAAAACTACAGCAGAAACTCCGGCAGCCAGGGCCTTCTCTGCAATAGCCTTACCCACCTTGGCAGCCATTTCTGTTTTGGTACCTTTTTCTGCAGCAATATCTTTAGCCAGTGAGGAAGCAGCTACCAGGGTTTTTCCGGTATTGTCATCAATGAGCTGAACAGAGATTTGCTTATTGCTTCTGAAAACAGTCATCCGTGGGCGTTCGGCAGTGCCGAGCACCTTACTGCGGATGCGTGTTTTTATTTTGAATCGTCTTTCTAACTTTGAAAAAGCCATAACACTTTCGAATTAAATCAATTAAACTTTGGCACTCTTACCGGCCTTACGACGGACAACCTCGCCCACAAAACGAATACCTTTACCTTTATAAGGCTCTGGCTTACGAAACGAACGAATCTTGGCGCAAACCTGCCCTAAGAGTTGCTTGTCAATAGACTCCAGTGTTATAATCGGGTTGCTTTTCCGGTCGGTTACAGCTTCCACCTTAACTTCTTTGGGCAACTGCATATGAATCGCATGTGTATAACCCAGAGAGAGTTCAAGAATTTGACCGGTGGAAGTAGCACGATAGCCCACTCCGACCAGTTCCATTTTCTTCACATAACCTTCTGAAACACCAACCACCATGTTGTTAATAAGGGAACGGTAAAGACCGTGCAAGCCCCGATGGTTCTTATCGTCACTGGGACGGCTGAGCTTAACTTCACCGTCCTCAACTTCCACAGTAATGTCGGGATTAATGTTTTGTACAAGTTCTCCCTTGGGCCCTTTTACGGTAACCAATTGGTCTTTAACAGTTACGCTTACTCCGGCCGGTATGCTAATGGGTGATTTTCCTATCCTAGACATGACTTACCTCCTTTTTAATAAACGTAACACAATACTTCTCCACCAACTTTCGCATTCCGTGCTTCCTTATCAGTCATAACACCTCTGGAAGTGGAAAGAATGGCAACACCCAAACCGTTCAATACCCGTGGAACGCTTCTGTAACCGGTATATCGGCGCAAACCGGGAGAAGACACCCGGCTCAAATGCTTAATCGCTGGGGTTTTGGAAACAGGATCGTATTTCAGGGCAATTTTAATAATGCCCTGCTTGCCGTCATCCATAAATTTGTAATTCAGGATATAACCTTTCTCCAAAAGAATTTTGGTCATCTCCTTCTTAAGGTTGGAGGCTGGAATCTCAACAACCTTGTGGCGTGCCATAATGGCATTCCTGATACGCGTCAGGAAATCCGAAATAGGATCTGTCATATTTATAAAAGTTTAAATTGATCCCGACAAGTCGGGACAATATTTAATACTTGCCAGTTGGTACTTACCAACTGGCCTTTCTAACTCCTGGGATCAAACCTGCTGCAGCCATCTCCCTAAATGAGATACGACTTATGCCGAACTGACGCATATAACCCTTGGGACGTCCTGTGAGCTTGCAACGGTTGTGCATACGCACAGGTGAAGCATTCTTGGGAAGCTTCTGCAAACCTTCGTAATCGCCCTCAGCTTTAAGCCGGGCCCGCTTCTCAGCATATCTGGCAACAAGCTTGGCCCGCTTTACTTCGCGGGCTTTCATTGATTCTTTTGCCATATAACTAGTTCTTTTTTAAGTTTTTAAACGGTAATCCAAACTCACGCAAAAGTGCATAAGCTTCCTCATCGCTGTTTCCTGAGGTCACAAAGGTAATATTCATACCCATAATCTTACTTACATTATCGATATTTATTTCAGGAAAGATGATTTGCTCAGTAACACCCAGGGTATAATTACCCCTTCCGTCGAGCTTGCTTTCAATACCTTTAAAGTCACGGATACGTGGTAAGGCCACACGAACCAGTCGCTCCAGGAATTCATACATTTTATCGTGACGCAAGGTAACCTTAACACCAATAGGCATTTTCTTCCTCAATTTGAAGTTAGAGATGTCCTTTTTGGAATAACAGGGAACAGCTTGCTGACCGGTAATGTTGGTCAATTCCTTAACTGAAGTTTCGATCAACTTCTTGTCGGCCACAGCGGCACCAACACCCTGGTTGATGACGATCTTTTCCAAACGTGGCACCTGCATAACGCTTTTGTAGCTGAATTCCTTCTTAAGGTTGGCTACAATTTCGTCGTTGTACTTGGTTTTTAAACTAGGTGTATAGCTCATTACTTGATCTCCTCTCCTGACTTTTTAGAATAACGAACCAATTTACCATTCTCCCCTTCTCTGCGACCGATACGGGTAGCCTTACCTGTAGAAGGATCCTTAAGGTTCAGATTAGAGATATGGATGGGAGCTTCCTTCTTAAGGATGCCACCCTGTGGATTTTCGGCGTTGGGTTTGGTATGTTTGCTTACCATGTTAACCCCCTCCACAATAGCACGTTGCTTTTCAGGAAAAACTTCCAACACTTTGCCTTCCTGGCCTTTGCTGGTTCCTGCATTAACAACCACTATATCGCCTTTTTTAATATGTAATTTTCCCATTGCTGTTTGAATCAGTATAGATTAAAGCACTTCAGGCGCCAGAGATACAATTTTCATATATCCTTCGCGCAATTCACGGGGTACGGGACCAAAAATACGGGTCCCGCGCATTTCACCGGCATTGTTCAGCAACACACAAGCATTGTCGTCAAAACGGATGTATGAACCATCCGCCCTTCTGACTTCTTTCTTGGTACGCACCACAACGGCCTTACTTACTGTACCCTTTTTCATATCAGAAGAGGGGCCAGCGCTCTTTATAGTTACCACAATACGGTCGCCCACAGAAGCATATCTGCGTCCGGTACCGCCTAATACACGGATGCAAAGGACTTCCCTGGCTCCGCTGTTGTCGGCAACATTTAATCTGGATTCCTGCTGTATCATGTTTACTTAGCTCTTTCAATGATTTCAACTAATCTCCAACGCTTGGACTTACTCAGAGGACGGGTCTCCATAATTTTTACGGTATCCCCCTCATGGCCGTTGTTCTGCTCATCGTGCGCGTAAAACTTCTTGGTCTTTTTCATAAACTTCCCATAAATGGGGTGTTTCTCGCGAACCACAACACTCACGACGATGGTTTTATCCATCTTTTCGCTCACCACAACGCCTATACGTTCTTTTCTCAAATTTCTTGTTTCCATCTGCTTAATTATTTTTCATTAAGTTGCTTCTGACGCAGAATGGTCAGCATACGCGCAATGTTCCTACGTGTTTGTCTGATCTTCATTGGGTTTTCCAACGGAGAAATGTGGTGGTTGAGATTCATACGAACGAGTTCCTGCTTCTCAGCATCAAGACGCTCCTCGATCTCACTAATGGTCATTTCTATTATCTCGGAAGTTTTCATCGCTTACGCATTTGTAGATTCAACAAAATCCCTTCTCACAACAAACTTGGTGGTAACGGGCAACTTCTGAGCAGCAAGACGCAAAGCCTCTTTGGCCACTTCGAAGGGTACACCATCACACTCAATAAGAATGCGTCCGGGCGTAACTGGAGCAACAAAGCCTTCCGGGCTACCTTTACCTTTACCCATACGAACTTCTGCGGGTTTCTTGGTAATGGGTTTGTCGGGGAAGATACGAATCCATATCTGACCTTGACGCTGCATATAACGGGTAACGGCAACCCTTGCCGCTTCTATTTGACGGCCGGTAATCCACTTGCTTTGGAGCGACTTGATACCGAATGAGCCAAAGGCCAGTTCGTGACCTCTTTGCGCATTCCCCTTCATCCGTCCTTTTTGCTGCCGTCTAAACTTAACTTTTTTTGGTTGTAACATCTTTCCTGAGTCTATTAAAGGTTAACAGATGATTACTTTCTTTTCCTCTTGAAGCCACCACCCTGCGGACCTTTACGGTTACCACCGGCAGTTTCCTTGGCATTGAAGTTGGGTGATAAATCCGGTTTCCCGTAAATTTCACCTTTACAAATCCAAACCTTAATACCAATCAAACCGGTTTTAGTAAGGGCTTCTGCCTGAGCGTAATCAATATCGGCACGGAAGGTGTGCAAAGGAGTACGTCCTTCCTTGTACATTTCTGAACGGGCCATTTCAGCACCATTCAAACGACCGGAAACCTGAATTTTAATTCCCTCTGCTCCCATTCTCATGGTTGAAGCAATGGCCATTTTAGTAGCACGACGGTAGGCGATACGTCCTTCCAGCTGACGTGCAATGTTATTGGCCACAATAAGGGCATCCAACTCAGGACGTTTCACCTCAAAGATATTGATTTGAACCTCCTTGTCAGTAATCTTCTTAAGCTCTTCCTTCAGCTTATCAACCTCAGCTCCACCTTTCCCGATAATGATTCCGGGACGTGCAGTATAAACTGTAATGGTAATTAACTTAAGTGTACGTTCTATAATAATGCGCGAAATACTGGCTTTAGCCAGACGAGCATTCAAATACTTACGGATTTTGAAATCTTCCAGCAGTTTATCGCCGTAGTTCTTTCCTCCGAACCAGTTGGAATCCCATCCGCGGATGATCCCCAACCTGTTGCTTATTGGATTTACTTTTTGTCCCATCTGCCTGTTAGTTTTCCTGGTTTTCGTTAGTTACTTTGCTGTCCACGAGAATGGTCACGTGGTTTGACCTCTTACGAATTCTGTGTGCACGGCCCTGGGGAGCAGGACGCAAACGCTTCAAAATTCGACCTGAGTCAACATAAGCTTCTTTCACAAAAAGGTTGGCATCTTCCAAACGCTGACCTTCATTCTTCTCTTTCCAGTTGGCAACTGCAGACAATAAGAGCTTTTCTACACTGCGTGACGCTTCTTTAGTAGAAAATTTGAGGATATCGAGGGCCAGATTCACCTCTTTACCGCGTATCAGGTCCACCACCAGCCGCATTTTACGGGGCGAGGTGGGCACATTGCGCAGCTTGGCATAAGCCTGGTTCTTTCTGGCTTCTTTCAGTTGTTCTGCTTTTATTCTTTTTCTTGCACCCATTTTTATTGCATTAAAGGTATTAACACTATCAGGCTATTAACGTTTCTTATTGCCTGAATGACCACGGTAGGTCCGTGTTGGCGCAAATTCGCCCAATTTATGTCCCACCATGTTCTCGGTGACATAAACAGGAATGAATTTGTTCCCATTGTGTACAGCTATGGTATGTCCCACAAATTCAGGGGAAATCATAGAAGCCCTGGCCCATGTCTTAATCACTGTCTTTTTGCCGGAGTCGTTCAAGGCTAAAACTTTCCGCTCCAGCTTATAGTTGATATAAGGCCCTTTTTTTAATGATCTGCTCATAATCTCAATGAATTAACCGGTTACTTTTTTCTCTTTTCAAGAATGTACTTGCTGGAAGCTTTCTTGGGCGCACGGGTTTTGTAACCCTTGGCCAAAAGTCCCTTTCTTGAGCGTGGATGACCACCGGAAGCACGACCTTCACCACCACCCATCGGGTGATCTACGGGGTTCATACCCACACCACGAACGCGGGGACGACGACCAAGCCATCTGCTTCGACCTGCCTTACCAGACTGTTCCAGTGCGTGGTCTGAATTACCAACAGCACCAATGGTGGCACGACAAGTTGTCAAGACCATTCGGGATTCACCGGAGGGAAGACGTAAAACTACGTACTTTCCTTCACGAGCAGCCAATTGGGCAAATGTACCGGCACTACGAGCCATAGCTCCTCCTTTGCCGGGTTGCAGTTCAATATTATGAACAATGGTACCAAGCGGAATCTCGCCCAGGGGCAGCGTGTTTCCGATTTCGGGAGCAGTCCCGCTGCCCGAAGCCAGTTCCATACCTACCTGCAAACCGTTAGGTGCAAGGATGTAGCGTTTTTCTCCATCTGCATAAACCAGCAAGGCAATCCGAGCACTCCTGTTGGGGTCGTACTGAATGGATTCTACCTTTGCCAGAACACCGTCTTTATTTCTTTTGAAATCGATTACCCGGTACTTCCTTTTGTGTCCACCTCCAAGGTAGCGCATGGTCATTTTACCTGTGTTGTTACGACCACCGCTCTTCTTCAAAGGCTTCAGCAAGGATTTCTCTGGTACACTTGAGGTAATCGCATCAAATGCACCAATAATTTTGTGTCTCTGCCCCGGTGTTGTGGGCTTTAGCTTTCTTACTGCCATTTTACTTAGATATTGCTATAAAAATCAATTTTATCTCCATCTACCAATGTTACAACAGCTTTTTTGTAAGCAGCAGTTCGTCCTGCAATTACACCACTTTTGGTGTAACGCGACTTGCTTTTACCTGCATAACGCATGGTATTAACCGAAGCTACAGTAACATTGTACATCTCTTCAACAGCCTTCTTGATCTGCAACTTATTAACATCGCGTTTCACAACAAAGCCATAACTGTTCAGGGTTTCCCCCTGGTGGGTCATCTTCTCAGTGACGATTGGTTTTACTATTACATCCATGACTGACCTCCTTATTCGTTAAAAAGTTTTCCGATTTGCTCTACAGAGCTTTCAGTAAGCAGCAAATACTGAGCTTTCATGATGCTGTAAGTATTCAATCCGGAAGCCACGGAAACCTCAGTTCTGGGAAGATTACGGGCCGAAAGCAAAACATTGCGGTTTTCGGTTCCCAATACCAGCAGAGACCTTTTTCCATCAAGCTGCAGACTCTTGCGAATGGCATTGAACTCCTTTGTTTTGGGCGCTTCAAAAGAAAAATCTTCCACCACCAAAATCTCGTTGTTCTTAGCCTTATGTGCTAAAGCGGAAAAGCGGGCCAATTGCTTCACTTTCTTATTCAGCTTGAAGCTGTAGTTACGGGGACGGGGACCAAAAATTCGGCCTCCGCCACGAAAAACGGGACTCTTAATGCTGCCTGCACGTGCTGTACCGGTTCCCTTTTGCTTCTTAATTTTACGTGTACTACCAGAAACCTCATTACGCTCCTTGGCCTTATGGGTTCCCTGACGATTGTTGGCCAAATACTGCTTTACATCCAGATAAATGGCATGATCGTTGGGCTCTATGGCAAAAATTGAATCAGGTAACTCAATCTTGCGTCCGGTATCTTCTCCTTTTATATTTACTATGTTCAGTTCCATTACATTTCAATAATTAGATATGAACCATTAGCGCCCGGTACCGATCCTTTAACTAAAATCAGATTGTTTTCGGGAATCACTTTTAACACTCTCAGGTTTTCCACTTTCACACGGTCTCCACCGGTACGTCCGGCCATCCGCATTCCCTTAAACACACGTGAGGGAAATGAAGAAGCACCCAAAGAACCTGGTGCCCTGCCCCGGTTGTGCTGACCGTGGGTTTGTCCACCTACACCACCAAAGCCGTGACGCTTTACAACCCCCTGAAAACCCTTACCTTTTGATAAGCCGGTAACGTCTACAAAAGTGTCCTCTTCAATGATGTCGACAGAAACTACATCGCCCAGTTTGAACTCATTCTCAAAATCCTTGAATTCAACCAGCTTGGCCTTTGGAGTGGTACCTGCTTTCTGAAAATGGCCCTGTTGGGGCTTGGTGGTACTCTTCTCACGTTTTTCGTCGAACGCAAGCTGAACAGCAGCATACCCATCGGTTTCTGCTGTTTTTACCTGAGTCACGACGCAAGGACCAGCTTCGATAACAGTGCATGGTACATTTTTACCCTCGGCACTGAAAACGGAAGTCATTCCGATTTTTTTTCCAATTAATCCTGGCATTGCTTGTGATTTTTAATTAATTATCAAACTTTGATTTCAACTTCCACACCACTGGGAAGTTCAAGTTTCATCAGCGCGTCAATGGTCTTCGCAGTAGAGCTGTAAATGTCGATCAAACGCTTGTAGGACGACAATTGAAACTGCTCTCTGGACTTCTTATTAACGAAGGTGGAACGCAATACAGTGAAAACCCTTTTGTGGGTAGGCAACGGAATGGGACCGCTAACAACAGCCCCGGTGCTCTTCACTGTTTTTACGATCTTCTCGGCAGACTTGTCTACCAAATTGTGATCGTAGGATTTCAGCTTAATTCTTATTTTTTGATTCATAGCTATTTATGCGAACGAGTTCTTACAATAATTCGACTTTACCTTTGGCTTCTTTAACCACTTCCACTGCGATGGATTTAGACACCTCTTCGTAGTGAGAAAATTCCATGGATGAAGTGGCACGACCCGATGAAATGGTACGCAAGGCAGTAACATATCCAAACATCTCCGCCAAAGGCACACGGGCTTTAACCACGCGGGCACCAGCTTTGGATTCCATACCCTCCACCTGACCACGACGCTTGTTGAAGTCACCAATAATGTCACCCATATACTCTTCGGGAGTTACTACTTCCACCTTCATAATGGGCTCAAGCAATACCGGCTTGGCTTTAGCACAAGCCGCCTTGAAGGCCTGACGAGCAGCAATCTCAAAAGAAAGCTGATCGGAGTCAACCGGGTGGAAAGATCCATCCAACAGTTCCACTTTCAGGTTTTCAACGGTAAATCCAGCCAAAACACCATTCTGCATAGCGTTTTTGAAACCTTTTTCTACAGATGGAATGTATTCCTTAGGCACATTACCACCCTTCACCAGGTCAACAAACTGCAAGCCCGTCTTTCCTTCGTCAATGGGACCAACTTTAACAATGATGTCGGCAAATTTACCACGACCACCAGTCTGCTTCTTAAACACCTCACGGTGTTCTACAGTAGCGCCAATGGCTTCCTTGTAATTTACCTGAGGACGTCCCTGGTTACACTCTACTTTGAACTCGCGCTTCAGACGATCGATAATCACCTCCAGGTGCAACTCACCCATACCGCTGATTACAGTCTGACCACTCTCTTCGTCGGTCTGAACACGGAAGGTGGGATCTTCCTCAGCCAACTTGGCCAAACCAGTACCCAGCTTGTCGATGTCCTTCTGACTCTTGGGCTCCACGGATACACCAATCACGGGATCGGGGAATTCCATAGATTCCAAAGCGATGGGATGCTTCTCGTCGCACAAGGTATCTCCGGTACGCAAGTCTTTGAAACCAACACCGGCACAAATATCTCCGGCAGAAATGCTGTCAATAGGCATCTGCTTGTTTGACTTCATCCGGTAAAGTCGAGAAATACGTTCTTTTTTACCACTACGGGTATTCAGAACATAGGAACCGGCATCGAGCGTTCCGGCATATACACGAATAAAGGCCAGACGACCTACAAAAGGATCGGTGGCAATTTTAAATGCTAAAGCAGTGAAGGGAGCCTCGGGTACCTGCTTACGACCCTCTTCCTCCTCGGTATTGGGATTAACCCCAACAACATCTGCAATATCGGTGGGAGCAGGCAAATAACGTATAATACCATCAATAAGGCGCTGAACACCCTTGTTCTTGAATGAAGCACCACACATCATGGGTACAATTTTCATATCAATGGTAGCCTGACGGATAACATTGATCAGCTGATCACCGGTGATCGAATCTGGGTCTTCGAAGAATTTCTCCATGAGCTCATCGTCGTACTCGGCTACTGCCTCAACGAGTTTCCCACGCCACTCAGCTACTTCGTCCACCATATCGGCTGGCACTTCCTCTATCTCGTAACGCTGACCCAGTGTTTCGTCATCGTACCAAACAATCGCTTTGTTCTCAATCAGGTCAACAACTCCTTTAAAAGTCTCTTCGGCTCCGATTGGAATCTGAATGGGCACCGGATTGGCTCCCAAAACTTCACGAACCTGGCGTACCACTTCAAAGAAGTTGGCACCGGAACGGTCCATCTTGTTTACAAATCCAATACGCGGTACATGGTATTTATTGGCCTGACGCCAAACGGTCTCCGACTGAGGCTCTACACCCCCTACGGCACAAAACAAGGCCACAGCACCATCCAAAACCCGCAGCGAACGCTCCACCTCAACGGTGAAGTCAACGTGACCCGGGGTATCAATAATGTTGATCTTATATTCCTCGTCTCTGTACATCCATTGGGTACTGATGGCTGCAGAAGTGATGGTAATACCACGCTCCTGCTCCTGTTCCATCCAGTCCATAGTAGCTGAACCATCGTGGGTTTCGCCAATCTTATGGGTAATACCGGTGAAAAACAGGATGCGCTCGGTAGTCGTCGTCTTACCGGCGTCAATGTGAGCCATAATCCCAATATTCCTTGTATATTTTAAGTCTTTTGCCATTAGTTTACTAAAATCAAAGGATTAAAATCTAAAGTGGGCAAACGCACGGTTGGCTTCCGCCATTCTATGCATGTCTTCTTTCTTCTTGTAAGCGCCGCCCTCCTGGTTGTATGCAGCAACAATTTCAGCGGCCAATTTATCGGCCATGGATTTACCGCTCCGCTTACGTGCAAAAAGAATCAGGTTCTTCATACTGTAAGAAACTTTACGCTCAGCGCGGATTTCGGTAGGTACCTGGAAGGTAGCACCACCTACACGGCGGCTCTTCACCTCTACGTTGGGAGTAACGTTTTCCAGGGCTTTTTTCCAGATTTCGAGTACAGACTTGCCTTCTTTCTCGGCTTTGTCCTTAATCTGATCGAGTGCAGAATAGAAAATGCTGTAGGAAATAGACTTCTTTCCATCCAACATCAGGTTATTCACAAACTGGGTAACCAAAGTGTCGTTAAACTTTGGATCGGGTAGAATCACCCTCTTTTTTGGTTTACTCTTTCTCATTTCTTCTTTTGTTTATCAGTTTTTCAAAATTTACTGGCTGTATTTTTGACTCTTCAACGGTCCTTTGACCATTTACTCAACCTAAACACGAACCAATAAACAAAAACTCCGGTCAAAAAAATTACTTCTTAGCTTTCGCTGCTTTCGGACGCTTGGTTCCATACTTTGAACGACGCTGTGTACGACCCTCAACACCAGAGGCATCCAAGGCGCCACGAACAAGGTGATAACGAACACCAGGCAAGTCTTTAACCCTACCGCCACGCACCAAAACAATGGAGTGCTCCTGGAGGTTGTGACCTTCCCCGGGAATGTAGGCGTTCACCTCTTTTCCATTGGTCAGACGTACCCTGGCCACCTTACGCATAGCTGAGTTCGGCTTCTTAGGAGTAGTGGTGTACACACGCACACAAACCCCGCGACGTTGCGGACATGAATCCAACGCAGGCGATTTACTCTTGTCCACCAGCGTAGTGCGTCCTTTTCTTACTAATTGCTGAATTGTTGGCATATAAACTTTGATTTTAACTATAAAACACTCTCAACAAACGGGTTGCAAAGGTATTCTTTTTTGCATAAAAAACCCATTGATTTTCAAACAATTTGGCACCTCGGCACAAAAAGCGCTGCAAAAGTAGCAAAAAGGAACAGAATATGAAACAGTTAAAACTCTTTTTCTAGTTAAATTATCCTTCGCCAGCATTTTAGCTGTTCGGGCCTAACACCCTGGATTATTCCTTAGGCAAGACTACGGATAATGAAAATAGAGACATTTTTCTTCCGCCAAGCAGACTTATGTTTTATCTTTGTGCTCTTTAAAAAACATTCAATACCATGACTAAAGCTTATGTATTTCCCGGACAAGGGGCACAATTTGTTGGAATGGGCAAGGACCTTTACGAGCAGTCGGCCCTGGCCAAAGAACTGTTTGAACAGGCCAACGACATCCTGGGATTTCGGATTACTGACCTCATGTTTGAAGGAACAGACGAAGACCTGCGGCAAACCAAAGTAACCCAGCCTGCCATCTTTCTTCATTCTGTAATATTGGCCAAAACGCTGGGCAAAAACTTCCAGCCCGATATGACAGCAGGGCATTCCCTGGGGGAGTTTTCCGCGCTGGTTACTGCGGGCGCCCTGTCTTTTGAGGACGGACTTAAATTGGTTGCTCAGCGCGCCATGGCTATGCAAAAAGCCTGCGAACTGGAGCCCTCTACCATGGCCGCGATTGTTGGTCTCGACGACAAAACGGTAGAAGACGTATGTGCCGCCATCGATGCCGTTGTTGTACCGGCCAACTATAACTGCCCGGGGCAATTGGTCATTTCAGGCTCGTTTGAAGGCATAGACAAAGCCTGTGAAAAACTGACCGAACTGGGTGCCAAGCGAGCATTAAAGCTCTCTGTGGGTGGGGCCTTTCATTCTCCTTTAATGGAACCTGCACGTGCAGAGCTTGCCGCAGCCATCGAAAACACCCAAATCAATGCGCCGATTTGTCCGGTATATCAAAACGTGAGCGCAGAGCCATTTACCGACCCCACGCTCATTAAGAAAAACCTGATTGACCAACTAACTGCACCGGTAAAATGGACACAAACCGTCCAAAACATGCTTAAGGACGGGGCAAGTCATTTCACGGAAATCGGACCTGGTAAAGTACTAACAGGTCTCATCAAAAAGATTGACCGCGCTACAGCGTGCGAAAACATCAGCTCCTTTCAAGGCTGATAAGACCAAATAAAAAAGCTGTCCTTGCGGACAGCTTTTTTTATATCAACAAATGAAACAAATCCGGCGAATCATTGACCGACCTATAATTAAAGCCATGTTCAGTCATCCTTTGAACCATCGCATCCCTGTCGGCCAGGCTCTTGGTTTCAATCCCCACTAAAGCGGGACCCGTATCGCGACTGTTTTTCTTGGTATACTCAAAGTGGGTGATGTCGTCATCGGGACCCAGGATCTCATTGACAAATTCTTTTAACGCACCAGACCGCTGGGGAAAGCGCACTATAAAATAATGCTTTAGGCCCTCATACAGCAGGGAGCGCTCCTTGATTTCTTCGGTACGGGTTATGTCGTTATTGCCCCCACTCACCACACAAACCACCGTCTTACCCTTGATCTTATCCGCCATAAAATCAAGTGCAGCAACACTCAAAGCTCCGGCGGGCTCCACTACAATAGCCTCTTCATTATACAACTGCAGAATGGTGGTACACACCTTTCCTTCGGGCACCAGCAACAAACCATCGAGCACCTCCCTGGCAATTTCAAAATTAAGTTCGCCCACAGTTGCAACAGCCGCGCCGTCAACAAACTTTTCAAAACCCTCGAGCACAATTCGACTTCCGGCATCAAGCGATTTTTTCATAGCAGGAGCCCCCTCGGGCTCCACGCCTATGATTCGGGTAGCAGGACTCTTAACCCGCAACCACGAACCCAGGCCACTCACCAAGCCTCCACCGCCAATAGGCGCCATCACATAATCAACAGGAAAATCAGTCTGCTCCAACAACTCCAATCCGATGGTCCCCTGTCCCGCCATCACCAGCTTATCGTCAAAGGGATGAATAAATACGGAGGAATGCGCTTTACAATCGGCCATCGCAGCCTCATAAGCCTGGTCATAAGTATCGCCAATCAAAACTACATCCACCCACTCTCTCCCAAACATGCTGACCTGTCGAATCTTTTGCTTGGGCGTAGTCGTAGGCATAAAAACACGCCCCTTTATACCCAGGTGACGACACGATAAAGCAACCCCCTGCGCATGATTACCTGCGCTGGCACATACCACTCCCTTGACGCGCTCCTCCTTAGTCAACGATGCAATCTTGTTAAAAGCGCCCCTTATCTTATAAGATCGAACGGTTTGCAGATCTTCCCTCTTAAGATAAACACTTGCCCCATAACGCTCAGATAAAATCTGATCCTTCATCAAAGGCGTTCTCTGCACAACCTGCTTTATGCGTTGCGCAGCTTCTTCGATACTCTTAACTGTTATCATATAAATAAATCAAAAGCGACTATATACAACTACTATTCAAGGAATTAAACCCTACTAACCTGAACAAAAAACCTACACCCACCAAAAACAAACAAAAAATGTAAGCATAATGTTCGGAAACGAACACCAAGCATCCGAAAACGAACAACACCCGCCTGCCTTCACAAAGCTAAACACCTGATTTACATTTCTTTAAAATAATTGGCACAGGTATTGATAAACCATAAGCATAAGAATCAAAAACAAACTTAAAGAACAAAGTAAAAGAACAAAGTAAAAAAATAATTCAAAATCCATAGCCATGAAAAGAAACAACATCATTTCCGGAATCGCAGTAAGCTTTATGCTCCTCGTTGGAATTATTTCCGCCAGTGCCACTTCAGCATCTGAAACCCTCTCAGGCAACTCTCAAACCCTCCTGGGAGAATACCAGATCACAGAATTGGAGCCAGAAACAGTAAACAACGAAACCATGCGTAAGTTTCAGCTCGACTATGAAAACGGCGTTGCACCAGTAACCATTTACCTGAGCGAGCGCAGAAATTGCCGGGAGTATATAGTTCGCAGCAAGGTAATGGAAGTTCAGTACGTATGCAACAAAAAAGGCTTTGGGGCTACACCTGTAAGCAGTCGCAACAGCCTCTATCCGGCACAAACCAATAAAATGTTTCTTTCTGCCGAAGCCCTTGGCTACCAGGAAAGAATAACCGAGGGAGAAGTGGGACTCCAGAAAGCATTAGGACTGATTGCCTGCTACTACCCTTCCCTTCTGAAGAACATTCAAAATCTTGCAAAAGTTACCCAAAATTAAAATAGGACAATTAATAAAGGGGGAAAAGCTCCCAAGGCGTGGCCTTGGGAGCTTTTTTTATTTCTTGGCCGGCCCGCAAGACGACCCAGGACTGAAGTCCTGGGCTATTATTGGGAAGAAGCGGTGTGCCCCGGTTGGGGCACGGGTAAAAAAGGGGACTGAAGTCCCCTCGAGGCAGAGCCTCGGTAGGTCTGGTCATAGATATATCCTTCTCTGACGACCTTGGTCACAGCCATCTCCTTCTTTGACGACCCCTAGCCGCAGGGGCACGGGTGCCCCCAGGCCGCGGACTTCAGTCCGCTTACTTATCCGCGCCCACCGGGCGCACAAAATCTGCGTTAATAGTAACCCAG
>DUOK01000070.1 GCA_012838865.1 Bacteroidales bacterium
ATACTGTTGAAGTTGAGCGGCGAATCGCTCATGGGAGAACAGGGCTACGGGATCGATGCCCAACGCCTGAACGACTATGCCGAACAAGTGGCCGAAATAGCCGCCATGGGGGTAGAAATAGGCATAGTAATTGGTGGCGGAAACATTTTTCGCGGGCTTAGCGGCGCCTCCAAGGGCTTTGACCGTTACAAGGGCGATCAGATGGGCATGCTGGCCACCGTGATCAACGGACTGGCCTTGGCCTCCGCACTGAATGCGATGGGTGCCAAGGCGCGCGTACTTACTGCCATTCGCATGGAGCCCGTCGGGGAGTATTATTCCAAGCCCCGTGCCATGGAAGCACTCAGCGCCGGCGAGGTCGTTATTCTGGCGGCAGGCACCGGCAATCCCTATTTTACTACCGATACCGGCTCTTCGCTGCGGGGCATTGAAATAGAAGCCGATGTCATGCTCAAAGGCACCCGGGTCGATGGCGTTTATACAGCCGATCCTGAGAAAGATCCCCAGGCGGTGAAATACGATAAGATTTCTTTTGACGAGGTGTATAAGCAGGGCCTGAAGATCATGGACCTGACGGCAACAGCTATGTGTAAAGAGAACAAGTTGCCGGTACTGGTTTTTAACATGGACCGGAAAGGCAACTTGAAGAAGGTCTTGATGGGCGAGGGAATCGGCACCCTGGTGCACCCCTAAACCGCAGTGGCGGTCTGGCGACCGCCTCTGATGATGTCGCGGACCTCCGAGACAATCATCAGTGCCTCATCTCTAATGACTATGGGCGGATTGATGTTGCGCAGCTGCAGGCTGCGCAACCAGCCGGCCACTTCATCGTCGCGCATGGTGTACAATATTTCCCGGAAATCCTCAATTTCGGCTGAGCTGTAGCTTTGTGCACTGCGTCCCTGGTAATGGTCCAGGTCCTCGTCCTGATAGTACACTATTTCATCGTCGGCCGACAACAGCGTCTCCTTGTCGCAGACTTCATGGGCCCCGCAACAATCGGCATCGGGTATTGTCGCCGGCTCGTCGGGTGCCGAAGCACGGTCTTTACGCTTCCCCTCAAAAATACGGGTGCCTGCATAAGTCAGCAGCAGCACCGCAACAATTATACCTGCTATTATCCACATATTGCAAAGTTACAAGTCTTTGCGATGCGTCTGCCTTTTAGTGCGTTAAAAATTTTAAATTGTCTATTTTTGCCCCTCTAATAAACGCAGCAGATATGGGAAAAGTAATGAACAGCGAGGAGTTGCATTTTTTTGGACTGAAAGTGGTTTATAAGGATTTGGTGGACCAGGGCTATGAAGTATTGAATGTGCGCCAGGAGGCCGATGTGAATCCTCAGATACTGGCCCGGAAGAACGACGTTCTTTATTTTATTGTGGTGCGTACCGCCTGCTTCCCCAATATGGGAATTTTGCTCCCCGATGTGGCTGCACGGGTGGGACATCATGCCTTGAAGCACAAGGCGGTGTGTCGTTTTGCCAGTGTGGGGGTAGCCAATGCCCAGGGAACTACCGATGAAGAAATGGGGCGTCCCGAGGTTGGGGGTGAATATTACATCAACTACAAGGGACTGATGCCCTTTCCCCAGTAAAGGAGTAGGAAACTTTTGGGTCTTTGATTTGTTTGAGGAGAGAAATGTAAGCTTGTGTATTATGGGAAAGAACATCATCAGTGAAAAGTGGCAGCAATACCGGCGCAAAAAGCGCTGGTGGAGCATTGTGTTGGATTTTTTGTTTTTGGCCCTGGTTGTGGCCATGCTTTTCCCGACCTCCCGAAAAACGGTATCGGCCTTCATTGTCCGATACACCATGCTGGCACCCCGCGAGTCGTCCCGCACCGTTATACTGGATCAGCAGGAGCGTCAATTGCGCCTGGTTACCTACGATGGAGAGCTGGTTTCATTGGAAGAACTCAGCGATAAGCCCGTTTTCTTAAACTATTGGGGCACCTGGTGCCCGCCCTGTATTGCAGAGCTGCCCTCCTTGCAGAACCTGTACAATGCGTATAAAGAGGAGGTACACTTTGTGTTCGTATCCAACGAGGATCCGGAGACTGTGC
>DUOK01000071.1 GCA_012838865.1 Bacteroidales bacterium
AGCCCATGGTACTTTCTTCTATGCTGACTATGGCGGTGATGTTGCCCTGTGAGGCCAAAATATCGGTGGACGGCATCCTGGCGCAACAAGCCACAGAAAGCGAAAAGCCGATTCAAAGTCTGGAGACGGCCACCTACCAAATGTCGATCTTCGACGAGATACCCAACGCGTTACAAATCGATGAAATGCTGCGCTCCCTGGGCGAGGAAGGCTTTGAGGAATTTGAGGCTTTGAAAAAAGCCTATTTTGCGGAGGACCTGCAAGCCCTGGCCAAACTCATGAACGACAATGAAATGGTACGCCAGTACGAAGAGACTTTTCTGCTGCAACGCAACCGCAACTGGGCCGAAGCATTGCCAGCCCTGATGCAGGAAGGAAGCTGCCTGGTGGCTGTGGGCGCCGGACATTTGCCGGGTGCAGAGGGACTCCTCCAACTGCTTAAAAAAGCGGGTTATACGCTTGAGCCGGTCTTGTAACTAAACAATTGGGCCCGGCCTTTCGTTTATTAGACGATGACTACCCTCTACATTAAAAATATGGTGTGCCAGCGCTGCATTATGGTGGTGCAACAGCAGATGGATGCGCTGCACTTACAGGTGGCGGACATCAAACTGGGAGAGGTAAAACTGAAAGAAACTTTACAAGGGGAGCAGCGCGAAGCCTTAAAGGCGGCGCTGCTCCCGCTTGGTTTTGAACTGATCGACGACCGCAGGAGTCGCCTCATCGAAGAAATAAAGGTGGCCATCATCGACCTGGTGCACCACCAGGGGATGGACGCTAAAACCAAGCTGTCGGACCACCTGAGTGCCACCTTGCAGCACGACTATGCCTATCTCTCGGCCCTCTTTTCGAAGGTGGAGGGCAGCACCATCGAAAAATACTTTATTGCACAGCGCATTGAGAAGGTTAAGGAAATGCTGGTGTACGACGAATTGTCGCTGAGTGAGATTGCCTTACGCCTGAACTACTCGAGCGTGGCCTACCTGAGCAACCAGTTTAAAAAGGTAACGGGACTCACCCCGAGCCATTTTAAGCAGCTGGGGCGCGACCGGCGCAAAGCACTGGATCAGGTATAAAACTTACAAAGTTTTTCAATAATAGTGTAAGACCATTGCCGACTTTTAGGGCCAACTTTGCAGGGTACATAAAGTAAAGGGACTATGGCGACTAAAAAATCTTTTCCGGTATTAAATATGAGCTGTGCTTCGTGCGCTGCAAGTGCCGAAAGCACGGTAAAGAAGCAGGCGGGCGTACGCATGGCGACGGTCAATTTTGCCAGTGGTTTGCTTACGGTGGAGTACGAGTCGGAGCAAATTGGGGCGGAGGACTTGCAAAAGGCGGTGCAGGCGGCGGGCTACGACTTGCTGATTGAGGAAAGCGACGACCAGCAGGAACAGCTGGAGGCGCGGGAGCAGCAGCACCTGAAAGTGCTGCGCAGCAAAACCCTATGGGCCCTGGCGCTGTCGGCACCGGTAGTGGTCATCGGCATGTTTTTCATGAACATGCCCTACGCCAATCTCCTGATGTGGCTGTTTTCAACCCCGGTGGTGCTGTGGCTGGGGCGCGACTTCTTTGTCAACGCCTGGCGACAATTGCAACACCGCTCGGCCAATATGGATACTTTGGTGGCGCTGAGTACGGGGATTGCTTATGTGTTCAGCGTTTTTAATATGCTGTGGGCCGACTTCTGGGAGGCCAGGGGTCTGGATGCGCATGTGTATTTTGAGGCGGCGGCGGTCATCATTGCCTTTATTCTGCTGGGCAAGTGGCTCGAGGAAAGGGCCAAGGGCAGTACCTCTTCGGCCATTAAAAAACTGATGGGTCTGCAGCCCAAGTGGGTAAACGTGGAAACGGCGGAGGGCGAAACTCAGCGGATTCCGCTTTCCCGGGTGGAGCTGGGGCAGCGCATAGTGGTGCGACCCGGCGAAAAAATTGCGGTGGATGGTAAGGTGCTGGACGGCAGCTCGTACGTGGATGAGAGTATGCTGAGCGGAGAGCCGGTGCCGGTGCTGAAACAAGCGGGCGAACGGGTATTTGCGGGCACCATCAACCAAAGGGGCAGCTTCCGCTTCGAGGCCGAAAAGGTGGGGGGCGCCACGCTGCTGGCCCAAATCATACAAACGGTGCGCGATGCCCAGGGCAGCAAGGCACCGGTACAAAAGCTGGTCGATAAAATTGCTGCGGTTTTTGTCCCCGTAGTACTGGGCATTGCCGTCCTTACCTTCGGAGCCTGGCTCCTGTGGGGCGGCAGCAACGGGGTGGTGCAGGGCCTGCTGGCCATGGTTACGGTACTGGTGATTGCCTGTCCCTGTGCTTTGGGACTGGCTACGCCGACGGCCATAATGGTGGGCGTGGGCAAGGCGGCGGAGAACGGCATACTGATTAAGGATGCGGAGAGTCTGGAGCGCGCCCGGCGCATTACGGCGGTGGTGCTGGATAAGACGGGCACCATTACCGAGGGCCGGCCGCGGGTCAGCGACATCCGCTGGGTCCCGGGTGCAGAAAAGGAAGCCGCCGTTTTGCTGGCGATGGAAAAGCAGTCGGAACACCCCCTGGCCGAGGCGGTGGTGGACCACCTCCAAAACGGGGAAGCGCTGCGACTGGAGCAGTTCGACAGCATTACCGGTAAGGGCCTGCGGGCCACTTATGGCGGGGCGACTTACCTGGTGGGCAACCGACGGCTGTTGGAGGAAGAGGGGGTGGCAGTGGACGAGGCCCTGGTACAGCAGGCGGAAGTCTGGACCCGCAAGGCGCGGACCGTCATCTGGTTCGCCAGGGGCCACGAGGCCCTGGCGGTACTGGCCATCGCCGACCAAATCAAGGAGACTTCGCGACAGGCCATTGCGGAATTGCAGGAGGCAGGCATTGCCCTGTACATGCTCACGGGCGACAACGCCGCCACGGCGGCAGCCGTGGCGAAGGAAGCGGGCATTGAAAATTTTAAGGCGGAAGTCCTCCCCCAACAAAAAGCCGATTTTGTGGCCGAATTACAAAAAGAAGGTCAGGTAGTGGCCATGGTGGGCGACGGCATCAACGACAGTACCGCGCTGGCTACGGCCGATGTGAGCATTGCCATGGGCCGCGGCAGCGACATCGCCATGGAGGTGGCCAAGATGACCATCATCGGGTCCGACCTCAGCAAAATACCCCTGGCCTTGCGGCTGTCGCGACAGACGGTCCGCACCATTCGCCAAAACCTTTTCTGGGCCTTCATTTACAACCTCATCGGCATTCCCATAGCGGCAGGGGTGCTTTATCCTTTCACCGGCTTTATGCTCAATCCGATGTTGGCCGGTGCGGCTATGGCTATGAGCAGCGTGAGTGTGGTGAGCAACAGTCTGCGCCTCAAATGGCAAAAAACAACAAGCAAGAAGCAACAACCTTTAAAAGCAAACACTATGAAACAGGAAATGCAAACCCTTCGTTTTAAAACCAACCTGAATTGCGGGGGCTGTGTAGCGGCCGTGAAACCAAAGTTGGATGGTCTTTCACAAATTGAAAACTGGGAGGTGGACACCGCCCACGACGATAAAATTTTAACGGTAACTGCGACCGCTGCCGGGGCGGAGGAGATTATGGCGCAGGTGAAGGAGGCGGGCTTCAAAATTGAGCCGCTGGCCTAAAAGTAAGGGGGCACGCTCTTAAGGGGGACTGTACTACCAGGCAAAGTCCTTGCTAAGAAGCAGAAACGCTTTCTTAAAGCAAGCATAACCCCTTCTTAATAATCACTTAACATTGCCGCGCTACTTTTGCCTTCGTAAGTGAAGCCCAAAGGGGCTTCTCCTTAACAAGGAAGACAAAAACATTAAAATAAAGCAAGATGAAAGCAAAAGCAATTTTTTTGAGCGTGGTAATGGTAAGTGTAATGACTGTTTCGGCCCTGGCTACCCAGCCTGCCGAACCCGCAGCTGCTCCGGTAGCCAACAACATCATTTCGGGTGTGGTGGTGGACCAGCTGACCGGTGAAGCACTGACCGGTGTGGAGGTACAGGTTGAAGGTACCGAGCTGAAGACCTATACCGATTTTGAGGGTCAGTTTGCCTTTGACCAGTTGAAAGCCGGCGAGTACAAGGTGAAGGCCAACCTGATTTCGTACGAAAACGCCGAAACCAAAGCCATTAAGGTCAACAGCAACGAGCTGCACGCCCTGAATCTGCAACTGAAAGCGGCCCGCTAAACTTGGGGGGACCTGTTGAGCGAATCCGTAAAATACAAGCAACCACCACAGTAACTATGCTGTGGTGGTTTTTGTTTGTGTGGGACTGCTCCAAAGCAGAAAAATATCTTTGAAAAAGCAGAACCTCCCACCTATCTTTACGTTTAAAGAAGGACACACAGGATTTCGCGGGAGGCTTTTTGATACACTTTAATGTAAAAGAGCCATGAGAAGTATTGCAACACTTATTTTATTGCTGGGCTGGTCGGTCCTGGCCCAGGGCCAGTTGACCGAAGGTGAAGACGGCAAGTACTACAACCACCGGGGGGAGCTGTACACCGGTACCTACATCGAGTATTATCCATCGGGAAGCATCCATATTGAAATGGCCGTGCTCAATGGGGAAAAGCACGGCAGCACCTCCATTTACTTTGAAAATGGTCAAAAGCAGGAATTGCGGCACTTCGATCGCAACCTGATGCACGGCACCTGGGTGACCTGGGACGAAGCAGGCCGAAAAAGAGCGGAAGCCGGCTACGATAAGGGTCAAAAACACGGGCCCTGGAGCATTTGGGATGAAAATGGGGTGCAGCGCTACGAGATGCACTACCAAAACGGAGCCAAAGCGGGCACCTGGATCATCCGCAACGAAGCGGGTGAAACGGTCAACGAAAAGACTTACGAATAAGCACCCGATTTGCAAGGTTCGGCAGGCAGTACTGGTCAGCAGCTGCAGACAGAAGCGGTCCGTAGCTGCAGACAGAAGCGGCCATAGAAAAATCGGGACACCAGCACAACAGGGCCCTTGTTAACACGGCGTTAACAAGGGCTTTTCTGTGGGCCAAACAAGTCCTACTTCCCTGAACCTAAACACGCTACGCAGCTCCGTTATTTATAACGACTACAAATTAGTCCGGCCCCTCGCGCCCTTTTCAGTTTTATTGTATTTTTAAAGGAAGGTGCAGATTATTAAGAACATGCACGTCCTGAATCAGGCTGTACAAGGACTTTCAGTCGTCCTCCCCTAAGCCCCCTGTTGACAGAAAACACAAAGAATATGAAGTGCTGGTGAAGCCGAACATTGGCTGGGATACCAGTCCCGAACGTGCCGCCAATACCAATCCCGAACTGGTGGGCCGTATTGTTAAAGCCGCTGGAGCCGGCAGTGTAGCGCGCTTCAACCAAATCTGCACGGCCTGCTCCCTCTGCGTATCGGCTTGTCCCACCCACGTTCTGCAGCCCTCCCTTACCCAAACTGTCACAAATGTGCCGAAGCCTGTCCCACCGGTG
>DUOK01000072.1 GCA_012838865.1 Bacteroidales bacterium
AAAAAAGCCATGGTTTATTCCATGGCTTCGAGTTGCTGGTTTATTTTGTTGACTTCTGCTTCATTGGACAGGCGCATGTAGCAGTTGCGCAGCAAGAGCAGATAGGCGCGTTGACCGGGATCTTCTTCGAGCAGTTTAAGCAGAATGTCGCGCGATTTGCGGTAGTCTTCCGAAAGGCGGGACAATTCTCTGCGCAGGTAGGCGTAGGTGGTGGCGTTTTCGTTTTGTTGGTATTTGGCCATTTCACGCTGGTATTGGGTTTCGGCCCGTGCAAAATGGTGTTTGGCCATGAAAAAGCGGGAGGAACGGTTGTTGGGGTATTTTTGCAGGAGTTCCTGGTGTTTGGTCAGCAAGCCCTCTGTTTGTCCGTTCCCTTCCAGGGCTTTCAGGTAGGCGCTTTGCAATTCTTCGGTGTCTTTTTGGGAGATTTCTTCCCAGATGGACAGCGCCCATTCGTAGTTGCGGTCGCGTACGTGGTTCAGAAAGAGTTTGGTAAGCATCTGGTCTTCGTAGCTGAGTTCCTGCTGCACTGTTGTGTTGGCGCTGGAATCTTGCAGGGCGGTGTTGGCCCACATGGCGGTTGTTGCCAGTAAGGCAGCGCTGATAATCAAACTTTTTTTAAAGGCTTGCATAACTGTTTGTTTGGTTTTTTTATATCTTGGTCGGCAAGACGATGTACAAAGATAAGCATTTTTTGCTGTTTGTATATACATGTCTGCCGCTTATATGTAAAAACGAAAGATATGACTGTAGTACGTTTTGGGTTGGTGCTGGTGCTGTTGTTGGGCTGCAAAATGTATGCCACAGCGCAGGATGATGAGGCGGCGCAACGCCGTGAACGCATGCAGCGTGGGCTGGGTGTCGAAACTTTAACCGACAGTACGGTGGTGCACGATCCGGTAATGATTCGTGAAGGGGATACTTATTATATGTTTACCACGGGCTGGGGTATCTCGGTGTTTTCTTCCAGCGACAGGAAGACCTGGAAACGTGAAAAGCCGGTATTTGAGGAGGCGCCTGCCTGGGCTGTGGAGGCGGTGCCCGATTTCAGAGGGCATGTTTGGGCGCCGGATATAGCCCATTACCGCGGGCAGTATTATTTGTATTATTCGGTATCTTCTTTTGGTAAAAACACTTCGGCCATCGGAGTGGCGACGACGCCCACCCTGGATCCGGAGAGTCCCGAGTTTGGGTGGACCGATCACGGAGCAGTGATCCGGTCCATTCCCGGAGTAAGCAACTGGAATGCCATCGATGCCAATTTTATTTTGGATGAAGTGGGCCATCCTTATCTGTCCTTCGGCTCCTTTTGGGGTGGGTTGATGCTGGCGCGCCTGCAGGAAGACGGTCTGGCCATTGAAGGTAAGCCCGAGGATTTTACCCTGATGGCGACCCGGGGCACCCGGGAAAATCCCATTGAGGCGCCTTTTGTGTTTAAGCACGACAATTGGTATTATCTTTTTGCTTCCTGGGATTTCTGTTGCAGAGGTTCGGAGAGTACTTATAAAGTAGTCGTTGGTCGCTCCGAAAGTCTAAGCGGTACTTTCGTGGATGCGGAAGGGAGACCCATGAACCAGGGAGGGGGTACACTGGTGGCAGCAGGAGGAGAGCGTTATGCCGGAGTAGGCCACAACGCCGTGGTGCATTTTGACGGGACCGATTACCTGGTGTTTCACGCCTACGACCTGGAACGAGACGGTCGCCCCTATCTGAGGATTTTGCCCATCCGTTGGGAAGAGGGTTGGCCCGTGGTGGCCAAAACCTTTTAGGCCCGGGCCTAAAAGGTTCCGTACAGGGAGAATTCTGCCGTGTTGCAGAAAACCTGACTGTAAATGTGAAAGCCGAAGCGGGTGGTTTCCAGTTTGCGGTTGAGCTGCACTACAGGATGGCCGGGAGTCACCTGAAAATGCTGCTGTAGTTTTTCGTCCGCAGTAATGGCCAGGATGTTCTGCTCGCCACCTATGGCTTCTATCTGAAAGTTTTTTCTCAGAATGTCGAAGAGCGATTTGTTCTCCAGCTTGCGGCGCGTAAAGCGCGGCAGGTTGATGTTGGGCAGCATGGTGATGTCGAAGAATACCGGCTTGCCATTCATCATCCGCAATCGTTCAAAATAAATACAGCCTACTTCCTGTTCGGTTTTGGTCAGCGGAAATCCAAAAGCTTCGGACCAGGCCCTGGCCTCCGGGGGACAAACGATGCGGGTTTCCAGGTTGCTTTGTCCCACCGCCGAAGTGGTTCCTCTCAGCGATAAAATGCCAATGCCCTTGGGCACCCCTTTAATGATGCTCCCTTTGCCTTGTTGCTTGGCAATGTAGCCTTCGTTTTGCAGGCGATCCAGTGCCTTGCGTACAGTAGGGCGGGTGACCTTATGTATGGTGCTCAGCTCGTGTTCCGAGGGGAGTAATTCTCCTTCGCGGTATACTTCGTCGTGAATGTGCTGGCGCAAAATCTCGTATATCTGCTTATAAGGAGGCAGTTCCTTTTCTTTTTCGGTCATGATTATTCTTGCTTCTTGGGGGTAAAACTAAGGGTCACACAAAAGTATTAAAATTTTCGATATGGGCGTCCTGTATAGTTGGCAAAGTAAACCGATGCAGTCTTTTTGCCCGGGATGTTGGGCAAGTTTCTGGTCGTCAGGAAGGGAAACATTTTTTTACCTTTGTCTTGTATTTACAAGTCTTTGTTTTTATCTTTGGTGCCTATAATACTTAAACTATGGCTACAGTTGTAATAATGCCCAAACAGGGGCAGTCGGTGGAGAGTTGCATCATCACCGAGTTGAATAAGAAAAAAGGAGACGCGGTTAAGAAGGGCGAGATTCTTTTTGCCTACGAGACCGATAAAGCCTCTTTTGAAGAGGAAGCACCCGAAGACGGTATTTTGTTGGAGGTGTTTTTTAAGGAGGGCGATGAGGTGCCCGTATTGACGAATGTGTGTGTGCTGGGTGCCGAAGGCGAAGATGCGGAGGCCTTTCGTCCCGGTGCCGATGCGGATTCGGCCGAGGTTGCAGTCCCTGCATCTGCACCTGCAGCTCCGGCCCCCGAGATGAAAAGGGAAGCGCCGGCAGTGGCTCCATCGGTCGACCCGATTCCCGCTGCAGCACCGTCTGCTGCCGGCAGCGCCAAAGGCGTTTCGCCCCGGGCCCGGTCTTTGGCCCAGAGCAAAGGCGTAGATGCCGCAGCGCTCAGTGGCAGCGGTCCCGGTGGCCGCGTGATTGAACGAGACGTGGCCGCAGCTGCCGAAAAGCAGGGCCGCGTTACGCCCCTGGCCCGCGAAGTGCTGGCTCAGGAAGGGATGCCACTGCCTGCCGAAGGCAGCGGTCTGGGTGGTGCCCTCACCGCTAAAGATGTGGCTGCCGGCAATCCCGTTTACGGCAGCGACTTTGAAATGAAGCCCCTGACCAATATGCGCAAGCTCATTGCCAGGGCCATGCATGCTTCCTTACAGAATTCTGCCCAGTTGACCCACCATTTGGGTGCCGATGCCCGTGGTTTGCTGGCCTTGCGTAAGAAGGTGAAGGCTGCGGTAGATAAAGGTTACCCGACCAACATCACCCTCAACGATATGGTTTGCTTTGCCACCATAAAGGCTTTAAAGAAATTCCCGCAGGTCAATGCCCACTTCATGGGCGACCAAATGAAAAATTTCAACAAGGTGCATTTTGGTCTGGCGGTGGATACCGACCGTGGACTGATGGTTCCGGTGGTGAAAAATGCCGATGATTTGTCCATTCAGGGTCTGGCCAATCAGTTTAAGGAGCTGGCTGCTGCCTGTCGCAAAGGCAACGTGGATCCGGAGCTGCTGGCTTCCGATGCGGCCTCTTTCACCGTTTCCAATTTGGGAGCTTACGGCGTGGAAATGTTTACCCCGGTAATCAACCTGCCTCAGGTGGCCATCTTGGGCGTCAACACCATTGTTCCCCGACCCAAGGATTTGGGCGACGGTGTTTATGGTTTTGTTCCCTATTTGGGTTTGAGTCTCACCTACGATCACCGCGCCCTCGACGGGGGTGAGGCTACGCGCTTTGTCAAGCAGGTGGCCCTGGAGATTGAAGCCCTGGATTTTGAAATTTAGACGCCTTAAGCAAGAAGACTATGCATGATTTAGCCATTATGGGCGGTGGTCCCGCCGGATATGTTGCTGCGGAACGTGCAGCTGCAAAAGGACTTAAAGTCCTTTTGTTTGAGCAGAAAGACCTCGGAGGCGTTTGTCTCAACGAGGGTTGCATTCCCACCAAAACCCTGTTGTACAGTGCCAAATTGTACGACAACGCCAAAGGTGGGGAGAAGTACGGCATCAGCGCCCCGGAAGTTACTTTCGATTTTGGAAAGATGATGAGCCGTAAGGACAAGGTGGTTCGTAAGTTGGTGGGCGGCATTGCGGCCAAAATGAAGGGCCACAAAGTGGAGACCATCAACGCCAGAGCGGTGATTCAGCGGCGCAGTGCCTCGGGTGTGGAAGTGGAGGCCGACGGACAGGTGTACGTGGCAAAGGATGTGCTGATTTGCACCGGGTCCGAAGCCGTGGTTCCGCCCATTCCCGGACTCCGGGAGGCCGGCGAGGTGGTGGTAACCAACCGTGAGATTTTAGCACTCAAGGACTTGCCCGAGTCGCTCGTGGTAATTGGCGGCGGAGTCATCGGCACCGAGTTTGCCAGCTTTTTCAGCAGTCTCGGTACCCGGGTCACCGTCATTGAAATGCTCCCCGAGATATTGACGGGCATGGATCCCGAAATGAGTGCCATGCTGCGCAAGGTGTTGGAGAAAAAGGGGGTGGACTTCCATCTGAAGGCGCGGGTGACTGCGGTAAATGGAGGTGAGGTGCAGTTTGAGCAGGATGGGAAAACGCAAAGCGTCAGCGGCAGCAAGGTGTTGGTGAGCGTTGGGCGCAGACCCAACGTGAGCGGTATCGGACTGGAGAATATTGGTGTGGAATTGTTCAAAGGCGGCATTAAGGTGGATGAGCGCATGCGCACCAACATCCCCAATGTATATGCGGCCGGCGATGTTACCGGTTTCTCTTTGTTGGCCCACACTGCCAGTCGCGAAGGCGAGGTGGTGGTGAATAATTTAACCGGTCGTAAGGACCGCATGCGTTATCATGCCATTCCTGCTGTGGTGTACACCAATCCCGAGTTTTCGGGGGTGGGACTTACCGAGGAGGCGGCCAAAGCCAAGGGCATCGACTACAAGCTGGCCAGTCTCCCCATGGCCTATGCCGGTCGCTTTGTCGCCGAAAACGAAGGCGGCAGCGGACTCTGCAAGGTGCTGGTGGGTGCCACGCACAACGAAGTGTTGGGGGTACACATGCTGGGGAATCCCTCCAGTGAGATGATTTACGGGGCGGCCATGGCCATTGAGCAGGAAATGACCCTGAAGGAATTGGAAGAAGTTGTTTTTCCGCACCCCACCGTATCCGAGATATTTAAAGAAAACCTTTTTGCCTTTTAGTCGGCCCTGCCGCTAAGCAACGCATACAAAAAACTACAATATGCCTAAGATTCAATTTTTGGACCCTAAGGAGTCCCGCAAAGCAAGCAGCTTAAAGCTTAAGCCCATTCCCGTAAACCAATATAACAAAACGGTAAAGGATGAGCTGAAAAATTTCAGCAAGGACGAACTGGTGCGTATTTACCACGATATGGTGGTGATTCGTGAGTTCGAAACCATGCTTAACCTGATAAAGACCACCGGCGAGTACAATGGGGTAGCGTACAACCACCCCGGTCCCGCCCACCTTTCCATCGGTCAGGAAGCCGCTGCGGTGGGTATGGCCTTTACCTTGACCGTCGACGACTTTATTTTTGGCTCCCACCGGAGTCACGGTGAAATTCTGGCCAAGGGTTTGAGTGCCATCGATAAGCTGTCCGACAAGGAGCTGAATCACATCATGGAGACCTTTTTCAACGGTTCTACGCTGGAGGTGGTGAAAAAGGGTTTTAAGGGTTCGGCCAAGGAATTGGGACGACGTTTCCTGATTTACGGTACCCTGGCCGAGATTTTTGCACGTGAAACCGGATTTAATAAAGGTCTGGGCGGCAGTATGCACGCCTTCTTTACGCCCTTTGGCGTATATCCCAACAACGCCATTGTAGGCGGTAGTGGCGACATTGCCGTGGGTGCAGCCCTCTTTAAAAAGGTGAACCGCAAGCCCGGTCTGGTGGTGGCCAATATCGGCGACGCCTCCATGGCCTGTGGTCCCGTTTGGGAAGGGATTACCTTTGCGGCCATGGACCAGTTTACCCAGCTTTGGGAAGGCGATATGAAGGGTGGTCTGCCCGTCATTTTTAACGTAATGAACAACCAGTACGGCATGGGTGGACAGACCTGTGGCGAGACGATGGGTTATGGCATGGCTGCCCGTGTGGGTGCCGGGGTCAACGAAGACCAGATGCACGCCGAGCGGGTGGACGGTTACAATCCGCTGGCCGTGATTGATGCCTACCGCCGCAAACGCAAGGTGATCGAAGATAAAAAAGGTCCCGTGTTGCTCGAGGTATTGACCTACCGTTACTCGGGGCACTCACCATCCGATGCCTCCTCGTACCGCAGCAAGGAAGAAGTAGAGGCCTGGCAGTCGCACGACAGCATCGTGGGCTACGGTCAGCAGCTCGTGGATGCCGGTGTGGTCGGCGAAAAAGACCTCGATGCCATTTCGGAAGAGGTGCGTTCGGTGATTTTCGACATGTTTAAGTTGTCCATCGATCCGGAAATCTCTCCTTTGATGGATGTGGAAAAGCACCCCGAATTGATTGGTGAGATGATGTTCTCCAACGAATCGGTCGATGCCATGTTGCCCGGAAAGCCTGAGGTGAATCACCCCATGGAGGAGAATCCCCGGGTGAAGCAACTGAAGACCAAGGAGCGCTTTGCTTTTGATAAGGACGGCAAGCCCTTTAGTAAGATGAAGCAGTACCAGTTGCGCGACGGTCTTTTTGAGGCTATTGTGGATCGTTTTTACAAAGATCCTTCGCTGATTGCCTACGGAGAGGAGAACCGCGACTGGGGCGGTGCCTTTGCGGTGTATCGGGGGTTGACGGAGGCTTTGCCCTACAACCGTTTGTTCAACTCACCCATTGCCGAAGCAGCCATTGTGGGTACGGCCATTGGTTACGCCATGTGTGGTGGTCGCGTAGTGCCGGAGATCATGTATTGCGACTTTCTGGGCCGCAGTGGTGATGAGGTGTTTAACCAGCTGCCCAAGTGGCAGGCCATGAGTGGAAATGTATTGAAAATGCCCGTGGTGATGCGTGTCTCTGTGGGTTCTAAATATGGGGCGCAGCACAGTCAGGACTGGACTTCGCTGGTGGCGCACATTCCGGGCCTCAAGGTGGTTTTCCCGGTAACGCCCTACGATGCCAAAGGTTTGATGAATACCGCCCTGCAAGGAACCGATCCGGTAATTTTCTTTGAGAGTCAGCGCATTTACGACATTGGGGAGCAATTCCACGATGGCGGGGTGCCTGAGGGTTATTACGAGATCCCTTTGGGTGAGCCCGATGTGAAACGTGCCGGTAAGGATGTGACCATTTTAACCATTGGAGCCACCTTGTACCGTGCCTTGGATGCGGCTAAGGATTTGGAAGAGAAATATGGTCTTTCGGCTGAGGTGATCGATGCGCGCACTTTGGTGCCCTTTAATTATGAGCCTGTAATTGAGTCGGTAAAGAAAACCGGTCGCATCATTGTTTCGGGCGACGCTACGGCCAGGGGGTCCTTCCTCAACGATTTGGCCCGCAATATTGGAGAGCTGGCTTTCGATTATCTGGATGCGCCTCCGGTGGTCCTGGGGTCACGAAACTGGATTACACCTGCCTATGAGCTGGAAGAGGCCTTCTTCCCGCAGGCCGATTGGTTCATCGACATCATTCACGAGAAGCTGCTGCCTCTGGCGGGTCATACCTGCAAGAGCAACTTCAGCGATGCCGAACAAATTCGTCGCGCCAAATGGGGCGTGTAAACAAGGTTTCATTTTTTAAGCACCAGACTTATGTCGTTTTACAAACAGTTTGCCGATCCCGAAGTACTCCTTGAATCGGTGCAGGGGCAAGACTTGCCGGTTTACCCGGTCAATGCCCACCTGCACACGCCTTTTTCGTTCAGTGCCTTTAGGTCCATTGCCGATGCGTTGGACCGGGCGGTGGCCGAAGGGGTAAAGGTGGTCGGCATCAATGATTTTTACAGTACCGACGGGTACGAGGAGTGGGCTGCGCAGTGCGCAGTCCGCCACCTCTTCCCGCTTTTCAATATCGAATTCATCAGTCTGAATCAGTCCTTCCAGGATGCCGGCATTCGTGCCAACGATCCCAATAATCCGGGACGCGTGTATCTGAGTGGCAAGGGACTGCGTTTCCCGCTGCGTCTGGAACAGCCCTGGCTGGGTCAGCTCGAAGGGGTTAAGGCGGCCTCGAACCAGCATGTGGCGCAAATGTGCGCGCGTTTGAATGAGGTCTTGGCGCAGACCAAGGCGGGTTTTGCGCTTTCTTATGCCGATATCGAAAGAGAATTGGCCAACGGCAGTGTGCGTGAGCGACATCTGGCCAAGGCCCTGCGTTTGGAGGTGGAGCACCGCTTTACGGATGCTGTGGGCCAAAAAGCTTTTTACGATCGCTTGCTGGCACCGCATACCTTGCAGTCGCCCCTCAACGATGCGGCAGCGGTGGAAAATGAGCTGCGGGGTCGGCTGTTGAAGGCCGGTGGTTCGGCCTTTGTGCCGGAGGGACCCGATGCCTTTCTGGCTATGGAAACGGTCCGACAAATCATCCTGAAGGCCGGCGGTATGCCGACTTATCCCTTCCTGGCAGACGATGCCAAGGGGCTGTTTACCGATTTTGAGGGCGATAAGGAGCAGGCCGCCCGCGACCTGGAGGAGCGGGGCTTTGCTTCGGTGGAGTTCATTACGACCCGCAACAGCATGGAGGTGCTGGAAGAATATGCCGCTTATTTTTACGAGCGGGGCTTTGTGGTGACTTTTGGCTCGGAGCACAATACGCCGGCTATGGAGCCGATTGCGCTGCGTGCCCGTGGGGACTTGCCCCTCTCGCCGCTCTTGCAGGAGCTCAACCTGAAAGGGGCGGCTTTGACGGCTGCCCATCAGTACCTGGTCGCAAGGGGTGAGCAGGGCTATCTGGATGGAGATGGTCGTCCCCGTACTGCCGAAAGGGCGCGGATGGAGTTGCTGGGACAGGCCCTCTTTGCTCAAGTTTAATCTTGGTCGCACCGACCGCATAAGTAAAAATTATGAGTGTACAAAAATTAGCGGAGCTGTCGCGTTTCTACGGCAGCGACATAAAATACGTGATTGCCGGGGGAGGAAATACTTCCTTTAAAGATGGGCAGCATTTGTGGGTGAAGGCCAGTGGCCATGCCCTGGCCACCATTACCGAGGAGGGCTTTGCGCAACTCGACCGAAGTCGGCTCAATGCTATGGCGGAGAAGAATTACAGCAGCGATGCCGCCGAACGCGAGGAGCAGGTGAAGAACGATTTGGCCGCGGCCAATCTGACTCCGACCCGCCGGCCATCGGTGGAGACTTCGATGCACAACGCCATAGGCTACAGTTATGTGGTGCATTTGCACCCTACGGCGGTCAATGGCGTTATGTGTGCGCAGGATGCCGAGCAGCTGACGCCGGAGCTTTTTGGGGCCGATGCGCTTTACATTCCCTACATCGATCCGGGTTATGTGCTTTTTAAGGAAGTGGACCGGCGCATAAAGGCTTACCGGACGCAAAAGGGTTTCGACCCCAAGGTTATTTTGCTGCAAAACCACGGCATTTTTGTGGCTTCGGACGCGCCCGATGAGATTCGTAGCATTTATGAAAAAGTGCTGTCTGCCATTGATGCTGCTGTTAAGGAAGCCTTGCCGGAGGGCGAGGCCGCTCTGCCGGAGCACGCCGAGGAAGCCGTAGCGGCCCTTCGCATGCTGGCCAGCACGGAGGAGCTGAAGACGGTCCGCCTGCGCAACAACGCGCTGATTGCGGCTTTCTCCGGAAGTGCTGCTGCCTTTGAAGCAGCGTCAAAACCTTTTACGCCCGATGCCATTGTGTATTGCAAATCGAAATACCTCTACCTCGATGCGGAGGGCAGCGAGGCGCTCGCAGTGCAATTTAAAGAGGCGCAAGCTGCTTTTGTTTCTGCCCATGGTTATGCACCCAAAATTGCAGTGCTTAAAGGGCTGGGTTTGTTGGCCCTGGGCGACAACAGTCGGCAGGCGGCCACTCTTCTTGATGTTTTTGAAGATGCCTTAAAGATTTCCTGGCTGAGTCGCTCCTTTGGTGGACCGCACTTTATGACCGATGCGCAGATTGATTTCATCGACAACTGGGAGGTGGAAAATTACCGCCGACAGGTGGCTGCGGTACAAGCACGCGGTCGGGTCGAGAATCGTACCATTATCGTTACCGGAGCGGCCCAGGGCTTTGGCGAAGGCATTGCCCGTGAATTGATGGCCGAAGGGGCCAATGTGGTGGTGGCCGACCTTAATGAGGCGAAGGGACAGGAGACGGCCGATGCGCTGAATCGGGGCAAGGGAGGCAACAGCGCCTTGTTTGTGCGTACCGATGTGAGCGATACGGCGCAGATCGAAAACCTGGTGCGACAAACGGTGTTGCATTTTGGCGGCGTGGATGTTTTTATCAGCAATGCGGGCATTTTGCGGGCCGGGGGACTGGATGAGATGACCCCGGAGACTTTCGATCTGGTTACGCGCATCAATTACAACGCTTATTTTTATTGTACCCGGGTGGTGTCGCGCATCATGAAGATTCAGACTCAGTATAAGGAGGACTATCTGGCCGATGTGATTCAGATTAACAGCAAGAGTGGCCTGAGTGGCAGCAAAAAGAACTTTGCCTATGCCGGTGGTAAATTCGGGGGTATCGGACTGACCCAGAGTTTTGCCCTGGAATTGGCCCCCGACCGCATCAAAGTCAACAGTGTTTGTCCCGGAAACTTTTACGACGGTCCCCTCTGGAGCGATCCCGAAAATGGCTTGTTTGTGCAGTATCTGAAGGCCGGGAAGGTGCCCGGTGCCCAAACCGTGGACGATGTACGCCGCCATTATTTGAGTCAGACCCCCATTCAGCGCGGTTGTACCGTGCGCGATGTGGTGCGGGGGGTGCTTTATTTGATTGAGCAAAGCTATGAAACCGGGCAGGCCCTGCCGGTAACCGGTGGACAAATAATGTTGAACTAAAGTAGAAGGAAATGAAGACTAAAGCGATACGATTGTACGGCAAGAAGGACTTGCGGATGGAGGAGTTTGAATTGCCTGCCATTAAGGAGGATGAAATTTTGGCCAAGGTAGTGAGCGACAGCATTTGTATGTCGTCCTACAAGGCGGCCACTCAGGGGACCGATCACAAGCGGATTCCGGATAATGTGGCGGAGGCGCCCATTATGATTGGACACGAGTTTGCAGGTGAGTTGGTGGAGATTGGATCCAAGTGGGCCAGTCGGTTTAAGGCCGGCGATAAGTTCTCGATTCAGCCTGCGCTGAATTATGAGGACGGACCGGTAGGGGTACTGAGTGCCCCGGGCTACAGTTACGCTCACATAGGTGGCGACGCCACCTATGTGATCATTCCCAACGAGGTGATGGAGCTGGGCTGCCTGCTGCCTTATGAGGGACCGGGTTATTATCCGGCATCTCTTTCGGAGCCCTTATCCTGTGTTATCGGTGCCATGCACGCAAACTACCACACCACACCGGGCAGTTATGTGCACAAAATGGAAATTGTGGACGGTGGAAAAATGGCGATTTTAGCCGGAGTGGGACCGATGGGTCTGGCGGCCATTAATTATGCTTTGCGTCGGGAGGACCGGAAGCCCTCTT
>DUOK01000073.1 GCA_012838865.1 Bacteroidales bacterium
AAAATTGGCCCCAAAACCTTCGCCACCTGCCGTTCCGGTGATTCCCTTGCCCCATGACGAGTTGTATTTTTCCGGTGCCCAGTCCATTTCGGTTATAACAATGGGCGCGACATCGGCAATGGGCTTTACCTGCTCATCCCACTCTGCTTTAAACACCTCGTAACCGTTGGCGCTGCCAAACCAGCCGGGATAAATGTGCACGGCATAACCAATATTGGGCCCCTCGATGGGATTCACGGCGTAGCCCTTGTAATGAGCCTGGTAACCCGACCCGGGTATCCACAGCACGCTGTGAAAACCGTTGCTGCGTATGCGGTTAACGATGGGCTGAAAAATCTCTTTGAGCACATCGAAGTGGGCCTGGGTATTGGCCCCAACCGAACCGTCGGCCAATTTAATGCGCACCGGCTCATTGGCCAGCTCAAACATGATTTCATGGCGGTCGCGTATTCTGGGGTGACTCGATACAATATCCCAAACTGTCATCAGGTACTCGGCATAATTGTAGTCGTCTTCTACCCCTATCACCTCGGGAGCCACACCTGGAGGACGCATAATGACATACAAGCCTTTGCTTATGGCGTACTCGGCCATGGGAATAAAAACCTCATCGAGGTATTGGCGAAAACGGTCTTCGTTGAAGCAATTGGGCAATTCGTGGCCGTCGGGTGTACACCCGGGCGTATTGCTCCAATACGGGTCCATATGCAGACGTACAAAATTCATCATCCAGCCGGCTTCCAGTATATCGTCAATAAGTCCCTGGTTGTAAGCCAGACAGCCCGCCACATCGTAGTTGCTCCATTTTGTTCCGCGCTCATTGAACCAGGGACTGTAGGTCTGGGCAAAACCATGCAAGTTAACCACATTACCGTGGGTGTCGGTTAAATAACGTCCTTCAACGCTAAGTGGGGGAAGCGGCATGCCCTCCCAGGCAGCGGCCGGAATGGAGGAACTGGCCCAAAGGACCAGGGCCAATAAAAAACTGTAGAAGATGCTTTTCATAATATTTCCGTTTGGATCGGCTCTTCTTTATTCAGTCACTTTAACATCGCTGCCCCTGGTGGCATACAGTCCGATAAAGTTTCCGATGAAACCGCCGGCTACGTTGGTCGACAAGATATCGCCCGACACGGTTCCGCCTAAATTTTCAAAAGTTTCCCCATCGTAAGAATAATTAAAGCGGTAGTCGTCGCCATCGGCCTCAATCTGGAGATGCAAAGGCTTTTTGACATCCAATTTAACAGCAGCCAGGGTGGACGATTCCCCGCCCTCGGTGCGCTCCAATACCAGAAAGTTCTCTTTTCCCACCTTGGTCACGCCAAAAATGTAATGAAAACGTTCACTCTGGTAACACACCATGCCTGCCAAATCCTTTTCAGTTTTCGGCTGGTATTCCAGTATACTGGTTGCAGTAAAGGTTTGGTGCTGCTGACGGTGAAACAAAGTGGAAGTCGGTGCTACCGCCTTCAAATTTACTTCGAAGGGCTGTATCTGAATTCCATGCTTAGTTCGCTTCATGAAATCTTCACGGGGCCCACGCATCCCAATCCAACGATAATCAAGGGTGTCGGCCTTAAAATCTTCGACAAAACTAAAGTTGCCATTAGGGAAAAAGCCATTCTTACCGGTTTTGTTCTCCACGCCCTCAGGCATTTTTAACTTGGGAGAAAAAGGCACCAGGCCATTCTCAAACACGGGCCATTCGCCACTCCAATCTACAGGTAAAATAAAGGTTTCGCGCCCCGTATTCACGCGGTCCTTGTCGTTGGGACGAACAGCAAGAAAGACGCCCCAGAAACGACCATCGGGTCCCTCCACCAAATCGGCATGCCCGGCCCAATCCACCTTATTGGGACGGTCAGGGTGCAAATAACGCTGAGTTAAAATTGGATTATTGGGAGCGGGTACATAGGGACCTCTGGGATTATCGCTCACAAAAATCACCTCACTGTGCCAACCTCCTGTGCCGCCTTCGGCGCACATCAGATAGTAACGACCATAACGCTTGTAGATGTGTGGCATCTCTATCCAAATGGGCTTTTGACTCAAATCCACGCCACCGTTCACAATGATTTTATCCGAGCCGGCAACCACCTGGTCTTTCTCCAAGTCGTAATCCCAGATCTTAATCACACGGTGTCCTTCGTACAACTCCTCGCCGGGATTGGGTGCATCGTTGTGCACAACGTAAGCCTTCCCATCCTCATCAAAGAAAAGAGACGGATCAATACCTTCGAAATCGAGACTTTTGGGATCGCTCCAACCCTGAAAAGGATCCTTGGTTTTTACCACCATATTGCCAATCCCGCCGGCAAACTGTGTGGTTATCAAATAAAAGGTGTCGTTGTGCTCGTTGTATTTGATGGCAGGAGCATAAATCCCGGCAGAAATACCTGTATCAAAAACTTTGAGCTGCGATTTGCGATCCAAAACATGTCCTATTTGCTTCCAATTCACGAGATCGTTGGAATGAAAAATGGGGATGCCCGGGAAAAAAGCAAAAGAAGAACTCACCAAAAAATAATCGTTCCCTTTACGCGTAATGGCGGCATCGGGATACACTCCTTGCAAAATGGGGTTGTAAAACTCATCGCTTTCCAGTGGAAAGTCATTATAAACCCTATCTTTTCCCTCATAAACAAACTGCTTAAACAAAGGCAAATGTTTTTGAGCACCCAGGGGACTCAAGGTCATCAACACAAATAAAGCCAAAGCCAACAACAAGCGCCCAAGGCCGCTTACCCCATTCTCCCCGCCTTCTATCCTTCCTCCTGTTTTCATAACTATATTTTTTCTGGCGTTCATCATTAAAATATTCACACTATTAAAGTTGTCGAGCCTTAAAAAGTAAAAAGTCGCCTCCCAAAGGAGGTGACTTTTTACAACCTCAAGGCAAGGGATTACATCGTTTACTCACCCGATAAACCATCCGCAAATCCGGCATAAGTATGCTTGCGATATTTATCGAGCGACCAAAGTCCAACAGGCTCTCCTCCTCTCCAGGAGGAACTTTCGGGACTGTCTAGCGGACACCAATGCGTAATGCCATAGCGCTGCTCGGCAGGAATAATCTCAAAATATTTTTGAAGAATAAACTTATAATAAGCGCTCATGGCTTTATGCTGCTCCAGCGTGACATCACCGGTTTTAACCGGTTCACCCTCAGCATCGACCAGCCCCATATCCAACTCTGTAATTTTCACAAGTTTTCCTGTAGCGGCCATCAACTCAAGCATCTTGACCACATGTTCTTCCTTTTTAGCCTGTGTCTCAGGATTCATATAGCAGGAAACGTGCATTTGGGTACCAATACCGTCAATAACGGTAACGCCGTCTTCCTCCCATTTTTCTATCCACTTAATCAGACTCCTCAGCTTTTGATTGTCGTCCCAATCGGACTCTAAATTGTAGTCGTTGATAAACAACTTGACATTCTCGGGGCCATACTGGCGGGCAAACGCCACGGCCTGACGAACGTAGTTTTCGCCCAGGTAATCGCCCCAATAAAAATTATTGAGGGCATCCTGCTCCGATACATTGCTGGCCGACCATAGGTCGTAAATACCATCGCCATCACTGTCGGCACCCGATATGGCTTCATTCACCACATCCCACTCGGTAACATAGGTATCTGTTGCCTCCATCATTCCGGCAATCCAGGTCTCCATAGCCCAGGTAAGGGTGTCTGCCTTCTCTTCAGGAGTTAGCGGAATTTTATTGCCCGACTCTTCAATGGCCCACGAAATATCATCAAAATAGTAGGTGTTGGCCTCGCCTAAAACGGCCAGATTAAAGGCAATGCTTTTCGCTCCTCTCGGATTGTCTTCACCACCCGCCTGGGCAAGACTGATGGTCCCGGCATATTCAAGCGTCTTCCACTCGGTCGTAAACTGAGGTTGTCCCACAAACTCATAATGCTGATACTCGCCGGGCTCATAGTGGGCCTGGGAGGTACTTCCTGCTTCCTTAGCAGCCTTATACTTCATAGAAAAACGAAATTTATCGCCTTCCATAAAAGGTTCCGATACAGTAACAAAAAACTGAGTATCCCATTCCTCGGCTGGATTATCGCCCGACTGGACCACAATGGCTCTGCCAACGCCGTCGGCTCCGGTACCGAATGCACCTATTGTTGCCGCCTTGGGTCCATCTCCTGCCTCTGTGGCAAAGAAGCTCGACAGGTCGTCTCCTTCCACATCTCCGTTGGTCACACGCTCGGTATACCATACGGCAGGACCACCGGCTACTTGTTCAATACCAAAACTGAAATCGTGCCATGAGGGCTTTTCCCATCCACTCAAAGCATCTTCTTCAAAAGAACCATTGGCCACCAGGTTGTCCTCCGAACCGGCGGCTGTAAGAACGAGATCGTCGAAATACAGTTTACCGCCAAAGGTTCCGAAGCAAAATTGCAGGGTAGTGGCATTCATACTGGGCGTAAAGCTGATGGCAACATCCCCCCAATCCTCCCCAACTGCAAAGTCGGGACCGTAGTCGGTGCTTGTTCCGTCGTAACGCCAAAAGGCCACCGTATAGGCTTCCGATGCCTTGGCGCGTAATTTTATCGTATACTCCACCCCTTCAGTCAAAGGTTCAGGCAGCACGTAATTCAATTGATAATCCCAAACATTGGCATTGGCAGCAGCCGTTGTTGCCACCAAAACCGATTCCGCTGCATCCGGGTCCACTTCCATTTCTTTATCGGCCATCAAACCTTCCAGAAACTTCTTGTTTTGTTGCGAATGCCAGACCAGGGTGTGTCCATAAATCTCAAGACCTGCTTCTTTGGCCGCATCCACAAACTGTACAACCGGCCCAAAATTCATGGCACCATTGTCGCCGACCACCGAGCTGTGCTTCATGGCATTGCCGGCCGTCATTCCATCAAAATTCTCGTTGATAAAATGGGCGTAACCATCCTTCTTGAGGTATTCACTGACGGTAACACCAGCGCCCAGCTTAAAATTGGGATCAGCACTCCTGTCGATGTATTGCTTTAATGCATCGTACTGGTTCAAATATTCCATTTCGGCAATGCTCGCGGGCTTGGTCACCTCAAAATCGAGCACATGGTCGTCGGTGCAGCTCCCCAACAAGCTCAGCACCAACGCTCCGGCCAACCATTTATTATTAGTTTTCATAGTCTTTCTGTTTAAGATTCAACATCCGCTTAGTTGCCTTTGTAAACCGGAGTAAAATGCTCGGGGCTTACTCCGCGATCGCGTAAAACCAGGGTGTCCGTACTGGAAATTTGCATCAGGTCCATGTCAATTTCATAAGTCAGATACAGCGCGTCACGATCCTTATTGCCCCAGCTGTTTTTTTCTCCTTTACTGACAAAAGAGCCACTTCCACTAGCACTTACACCTGCTGTGTTTGAATGGATGGTGCACTTGCCCTCATCGTCAAAGGTGAGCACCAAACGACAAGGAATATTGGCTCCTCCTGCATCCTGAAAAGTCAGGTCGAGATGGGCTGTATTCAAGGAAGCGGTCGTAAGCAACTTGACTTCATCCTGCTCCACAAAGGCTTCCCGTCGAACCACTGTAGCATCCAGCTCTGAATGGCCTTCCTTCCCCTTAATCACATCCTGGCCTCTGCGCAAATAATTCCCATGCCAGGGATTCACATACTTGACCGCATACAAAACGTAGTCCTTAGGTTGCACCTCCCAGTCGCCGGCCACCAAACGATGAGGATCAGCTACCAAGGGACGGCCCCATAAAATAGAATCGGCATTCTGCACCTGGTACATCACCACAGGCAGTACATAGTTTCCTTCCAGAGCAAGGGGATCGGCAAAAAACGCATCTGTAAGCTGCACCGTAAAGCCGCCAATCTCTTGTCCCTTGTTGATCTCAATCTGCTCAGAGCTCAGACTGTAATAATCCTCGGGAAGTGGCAAGACCGGCGCGTCGGTGTTGCCACCACGATCGAAATACACATCGTTTAACAAGGACGCATCTATCTGATAATCGATAACAATGTTGGCTGGATTGTTGTACGAACCGCCGGAAGTCGCCAGGACCATAAACTGATGTTGATTATCAAGACTGGTGTCGAAAATTTCGTGCTCCCCCAAAGTGATGGTTCGCACCGGACTCTGATAGGAAAAATAAACGGTTTGATGGTCGTAATCCGGAAAATCCCAGTCTCCATTCTCGCAGGATACCAACATACCTGAAAGCACCCCTAATATTAATAGCTGAATCTTTCTCATTTGTTCCAGTTTTATTGCTTTATTAAAACTTACCATCCTCTGTTCTGAATTAACGCATCGTACTTCAACACCTCGCTGTAAGGCAGGGGGCCATGATACATATGGTCACGGTAAACCCGGTTTTCTACATTGATACGGTGGTGTACGCCGTTGCGAATGGCTACTCCTTCGGCGCCTACATTAAGTTCTTCGTTCCAACGACGTAGGTCCCAAAAACGAAATCCTTCAAAACTCAGTTCCAAACGACGCTCATTCTTAATCAACGCACGCATCTGCTCTTTATCGGCAGCGGCCAATTCCAGATAGGGATCGTTATTATCTGTCCCCACCCCTGCACGCGTACGCAAGGCTTTAATTACATCGTAGGCTGAAAAACCATAGGCCCCGGCTCCTTTGGGACCCCAGGCCTCATTGGCAGCCTCGGCATAAATCAAAAACAACTCGGTATAGCGAATAAAGGCTTTGTACTTATACTGCTCAATGTCGTTGTTCGGATTCAGATTGACATCCTGGCGCAGCAGTTTACGCAGATAATATCCGGTACGGGTCGAACGCTCATCCTGATTTAATCCGTCGTTGGTCCCGCCGTCCTCAGCCGTAGTGATGACCGTATTTGAAGATCCTGCCTGACTGCCATTGTATAGAATATAGGCGCCAAGGCGGGGATCGCGTCCGTCATAGGGATTGGCAGCATCGTAGCCGCTGAGGTCATCGTTTATAGGGTAACCATTGGCCATGGGGAAAGCATCCACCAGGTTTTGAGTAGGATTAACCCGACCATTGCCGTAAAGCGTGGGTGGAAAATGTTCCTCTTCAATATCGTTGTTTTGAACCCGATCTCCGCGCCAAAGCATTTCGGGCGGATTAATACCACTGGTCAGGCCACTGATTTCAGAAGTATTGCTGTACCAGGTCCAGCCGTCTTGGTCCATGGCTGCCAGTCCACCATTTAAGCTCAATACCTCACCGGCATAAGAGGCAGCATCTTCCCAGGTAGTCGTTGTGCCGGCACTGTAGGCAGGCGAAGCGGCCAACAGGGCCACTTTGGCCCGTACCCCTTTCACTATGCGCGCTGTTATACGACTGCGAAAATAATCGCCGTAGGTACGATTGTACTCATCCACCGTAGCACCAATTTCCCTGAAACGTGCAGGCATCTCCTCCTCAGAGCTGATCATTTCATAGTCAAGCGGCAGCAGGCTTTCGGCCCTGTCCAAATCAGCATAAATCTGCTGAATACAGGCTTCAAAGGTAGCTCTGGCCTGGTTAAAATCGGAAGAAACATCCTCGGGCTCCAAAATAATGGGCACGCCCAAAAGCTCTCCGGCTTCGGTCCACCCGCCATGGGCCTGCAACAAGTCATACATAAACACCGCGCGCAGGGCATAAACTTCACCCTTGATGCGCTCGTTGAACATTGACCGCGGACGGGCATCAATGGCCCATTGAACCGAATCGGCCACACTAAGCAGGCTGTTCAAATACTGAAGGGCCGAACGCGAAGCGTTCCAGCGACTCATGGGGTTGTTCTCCGACGACCATTGTCCTGTCGCCATACGACGGTAAGCATTCTCATTATCGTTGCTCACAGCATTATCGGTGGCCACATCGGTGATGTCCCAGGAAGCAAAAGGCAAGCGTGCATAGGCATTCAAAAGCAGCCCCTCCGCATAAATGGGATTGTCGTATACATTTTCAAGCTGCAAATGGTTTTCCAGGGCAGGTTCAAAGAAATCGTCCTGACAGGCTGAAAACACCAGCATAACAGCGAATAATAATCCTATATATCGTTTCATAACAAACTTATATTTATGGTTTAAGACCTGTTAAAACACTGCCTTTAGTCCCAGACTAAAAAAGCGGGTTTGGGGCGCAGAACCCACGTTCAGCTCCAAAACTTCACGCTCAGGAGCGAGGGTCAACAAATTATTTCCGCTGACGTAAACGCCCAGCTGCGCAATGCCCAGCTTGGTGACAGCAGCCGAACTGAAGTTGTAACTAAGCTGAACTTTAGCCAGATCAAAGCGGTCGGTACTGTACATCCAAAAATCAGAAGCACGGAAGTTGTTGTCGCCACCCTGGGTCGTCAGGCGCGGATAAGTGGCTGTTTCCCGGGTCTCCTCCGTCCATCTGCCACGCACCACTTCAGAATACTTTCGTTCGCCATACACCCAATGGTACTCATTGTTCTTAAAAGCATAGGCGCCAAAGCGACCGGTAGCCAGGGCAAACAGACTAAAATTTTTCCATTGGGCATTCAGGTGCACACCCCCCGAAACGGGCGATCCAAACCAACCTGCTTTCCCAAGAAACACTTCGTCTTTGGAGTCGATTACCCCATCGTTGTTTTTATCCACGTACCGCAGATCGCCCGGCTTTACTTCACCAAACGAATGGCGGGGCGCAGCTGCTATCTCTGCTTCATCGGCAAAGAAGCCGGCACTTTCCAATCCCCAAAGGCCGTCAACAGCTTTCCCGGCACGATTCTGATAAGGGTCGTCATAATTCTCCGCCCTTTTCACCGCCTCCGTGTCAAACCAAAGCCCACTCACTCCCAGGGTCCAATCGATGGCCCCAATACGTTGTTGCACACTGGCACTGAAATCAACACCCATGCGTTTGTCCTCATTGTAATTGACATAAGGAATGTCGGAATACACGGGCCAACCGGTAGTAAAATAGCTCGGATAAAGCACATCGGCCTGTACCACATTCCCGGTCATATGGTTGACAAAGAAGTTGGCATTCAACTGAATTTTCCGATCAAACATAGCGGCATCGAGCCCAAGGTTAAACTCTTCGCGCCGGGGAAAAGTCAGATTGGGATTATCGCCCCGGAGGCGATTGTACATCCGGCGAGATACCCCATCGCGCCAGCCATGCCAGTCTGCTTCCTGGTGGGTGTAATAACCCTGATACAAATAATACTCTTCCACATCCAAATCGGTATGCAAAATACCGGCAGAAGCGCTCAGTCGCAAATAGTCAACGGCAGTGACTCCATCCATAAATTCTTCCTCACTGATGCGCCAGGAGAGGCTGCCCGTGGGGTTGAACGCGCTGCGCTTGCCCTCGGGAAGACGGGCAGAGTGCACCATTGCGCCATTGAATTCTGCCGCATACTTATTGTTCAAAACATAACCCAGGTGCATGCCCAGATTGGCATTGCTTATGCGATGGTAGAGCCCCGACTCGGTTTGTTGAAACCCGGAACCAAGAAGCAAGGCACTCACTTTATGCTTATCGTTAAAAACCCGTTTGTAATTGAACTGCCCCGAAAAGGCCAGGGTTTGCGTGTACCAGCTGTCGCTTACTTCCTGATCTCCGGTTTTGGCATCCTGCCCATACTTGGTGAGGGCACCTATCTGATCACCGCCTGCATAGTTGTTCCAGGTGGCTCCGTATACGGCATAATCGTTGTTGTACGAAAGATTGTAAACGGTGGCATAATCAAAGGCAAACATGGTGGAAAAAGACAGACCTTCCAAGACACCACTCAAATCAGCATTCACCCCGGCATCGAACTGAAACTGTCTGCTGTTGTACTTATTGGTGCCTCCCGCGTACACATCGCCGATGGCATTGGTCTGATCCAACTGCGTACCCCCAAGCAAATACTTTCCATCAACAATGTGATTGGAATTATTCACCAAGGTCTGGGAAGAGGTATTGCCGGCCTCAAGCATTGAGATGGGCAGCAGGGGCGCAACCCGGTTGGGTCGAAGGGTCGCAGAACTTTCCCAAAATTCGGCATTGACTCCTTTGCCGGTATAAAAAATGGCATTGGCATTGATGTAACTTGTTATGGCCTCATTGATGTCCACATCGATGTTGCCCCTAACATTAAATCGGTTGGAGCTGTTGTTGTCGACCGCCTGACCAAAATCAAGCAAAGAGCCTTCCCGGTCGTAACCAAAATTGGTGTAGTAACGCGCGTTATCTCCTCCACCTATTACTTCCGCCGTTACATCGGTGAAATTATAAGCCGATTTTAAATATTCTGAGGAGAAAAAGTCCACATCGGGATAACGATAGGGATTGCGTCCACTGCCATGATGATAAACATCCTGCTCAGAATACAGTGCTTCAAGACCGTCGTTGCTCCTGGCCTCATTGTAGAGGCTCATATACTCAGCCGAACCCAGGTATTTGGGATAACTCTTGGGAACATGAAACCCGGTGTTGGCACGAACATGAATCTCCTGTGCCCCAACCTTACCACGACGGGTCGTAATCACAATCACCCCTTTTGCGGCACGGCTGCCATAAAGGGCAACAGCCGAGACTCCTTTCAGAAAGCTGATGTGCTCAATCTCACTGGGCTTTACATAGCTCGCATCCCGGGGCACCCCGTCAATCAAGAGGAGGTACTCGTCCCAGCCCCAAATATTCCCATTAAAACCGGACGCAAGGGCCGCCATACCATCCAGGCTGTAGGTGAAATAGTTCGTTTCAAGAAGCTTTTGCACATCCACAACCGAGACATCCGATGGAACATCGGCCAGATTCACCTTACGGTAGGCCAATTGCACCAATTCAAGACTGTCGGACAGTGACGACTCCACAGCAGCCTCCACCGGAGATTCAGCATCCTGAGCCCTGAGCCCAAACGGCACAAAGGTCAGCAAAGCGCAGCATACCATTCCTATTTTAAGATATTTCATTGCTTTCATTTTATTGAATTCAAATTAATTACTCAATGATTACCAACCGGGGTTCTGCTCAAACTCTGGATAGAGATTGACATCTGCCACTTTAAAAGGTAACCAGTAATGTTTTTCACTGAACTCTCGCTCAAGAATAACTTCCTCACGTAAGTTGACCACCTGATTCTCTGATGGGTTGTTCTTATCCAACTCTCCTACCCGGTCAAATTCCAGAGCGGTTTTGAGGGTGTAGGGCCGTTCGGTCAGCAACAACCAACGACGCAAGTCGTTAAAACGATGGGCCTCATAAGCCAACTCCACAGCACGTTCGCGACGCAACTCTCCCAACAAGGCTTCTGCCGATCCGGAAAACTGAGCGGCAATAAGTCCCGCACCGGCACGCTCACGCACCACATTGATGGCGTCGAGGGCCGACTTGTTGAAATTGGAAGAAGAAGCAGTGGGTGAAGCATGTCCCATAAGCACAGACTCCGCATACATCAAATACACATCGGCCAGGCGCATGTAGGGTATACTGATGTGAATGTTGCCTCCCCAATCGTAACCCCTGTCGTGGATGTTCGCAGTTAGGGGTATAAACTTGCGCAAGACAAAACCGGTACGACTGCCGTTGCTTACGCTACGATAACTGCCTCCGGTATATAAATTGGCATGACGATGCACCTCTTCATCGGGATTTGTCATAGCCCCTTGCACCACCTTTAAGCCATCAAACACAAAATTGTTATAAAAACGCGGATCACGATCTTTCCAGGGGAAGGCGGGATCGTAACCCGAGCTTGCGTCGGCTTGCGTAATGTCAGCGATGGGCAGGCCGTTGGCCATTCCAAAAAAGGACACGTAATTGGCGGTGGGGTTGAACTTCAAATCTTCTCCCCCTACAATGGAGGGCAAGTATTGCTTACTGGTACCCCAGTTACTTTGATTGGCCAATTTGTAAGGTGCCCTGAAAATGGCTTCGGTTCCACCAGGCAGGGCCCAGCTTTCGCCGGTAGTATAAAAATTACGATGGTACTCATCAAAGGGAAGCAAAGCGTAACGTGTTTCTCCACCTTCGACCAGGGCCAAAACTTTCCCAAAAGCTTCGGCTGCTTTTTTACAATAATCGGCATGATAGGTCTTGCTGCCGGTAGCAGAATAATTCATCAGGGGACTTCCGGCCCACAGATAGTTCTTACCCAGATACGACAGGGCCATGATTCTATTGATGCGCAAATCATTTTGGCCAAGGGTGTTTCGACCGGCATTCGTATCGTCCCAGTGCAGAGGCAGCAAGTTGGCTGCGGCCTCGAAATCAGCTGCTGCCAAATCAGCACACTCGTGGTAGCTCAAACGCGGCAGGGTAAGTGGCTGATCGCTGGGCAGCACCTCATCGATATAAGGAATCCCACCGAAGTACTCCATCAGTCGGTGATGAAACCAGGCCCTGAAGAACAACAGTTGTCCCTTGATCAAGTCGCGCTCTTCCTGGGTAGCATCGGTCAATTTGTCCATATTGGCCAGACCAATATTGGCTTTACGGATGCCGTACCAGGCCGAACGCCACAAATCGCGGTGCGCACGTGGGTCACTTGGATTGGGAGGATAGCCCAAATCCCAGCGATCCCCCGCATCGAGCCAACCGGCTCCCCAACCATCGTGTTCTGCTTGCCATCCCCAGAAATTGCCCTGGTCCACCTTGTAACCAAAGTGAAAGGTTCCTCCGGTGGTAATTATTTCATCGTCTCCCCAGTTGAAGGAGTTGGTCCAATAGTTCTTGGAGAAATCAACAATGCCATTGTAAAGCTCCTCGGTATAACCCTGAAAGTTCCTAAAATTCTGAAAAGCCTCGTCTTCCGAAATAATGGTTTCAGCAGCCTTGTCCAGGTAGTCCTCACAGGACATCAAACCTGTTGTTGCCAACAGAAAGGCCCCGATCATATGTATTTTTATCTTCTTCATGATGTTCTGGTTTTATCCTTTAGAATGTCAGATTAAGACCAATGTTGTAGCGCTTAACAGTTGGGTAAGCACCCTGAGAGGCCCAGCCGGTCCCTGCAAAATTAGATTCCCTGTCGTCGGGCATATCGGTCCACACCCAAAGGTTGTTGCCGTTTACAAAAACGCGTAAGGTTTCAATCCTGGTTTTGCGCATAAAATCCCAACGCGAATTAAAAGTGTAGGATATTTCTGCATTTTTCAGACGCAGATAAGATCCGTCAAACATGTAACGGTTACCCACACTGTAATTACTGGGCGTTGAATTCCAACGGGGATGGGGCACATCGGCATCCATCTGATTTTTGCTCCAGTAGCTGCCCTCATCGTAAACCAGGGTGTTGTTTCTTTCCAAACTGCCCAACACCACCTGACGGGTAACATTGTTTACACCGTAAAACTGAGCAAAACCGGCAAAACCATTCCACTCAAATCCTATGGTAGAGGAATAGGTGTTCTGCGGCGTAGACGAAAAGCCAAAGGGAATGTTGTCGTTGGTATCGATGATTCCGTCGCCGTTGAAATCAATGATGTGATAATCGCCGGGCAATTTCTGATTGTCGTTGGCATCATGTGGGGTACTTGCATAGAGTTCGTCCCAGGTATTGATGTAACCATTACTCACATGCGAACGGGTTTGTCCCAGCACATAGCCCACCTGCTTTTGGTAAGCGGGTAACAATTGCGGGTCGTCTCGCTCCAACACCTCGCTTTTTGAGTGAGTGAGGTTGAAATTACCATAAACACGGGCATTGGCACCCACTCTTTTATTCAGTCTCAACTCCAGTTCGTAACCTTTAACCTGTACCCGACCCAGATTGGCCACCGGTGCCTCTGCCCCAAAATAGGAGGGAATGGCGCGATTATCTCCGGTAATAAGAATGTCGGTCCGCTTGTCCTCAAAATAGTCGAAACTACCTGCAATTAAATTATTAAAAAAGGAATAATCTACCCCAAAATTGGTTTTCTGGACCTTTTCCCATTGCACATTGGGATTGCCGAGGGCACCTTCACGGTACCAGGTATAGGGACTGGTAGCAGGCGCTTCGCCTGTAGTTCCGATGCGGGTTTGTCCCCCGTTGGGGTCGTCGTAGGACCATTGGGTCATGTACAGCCATCTGCCGTTGACGTTGTCGTCACCAATCTCCCCATAGGAGGCACGTAAGCGCAACATATCCAGAAAACCGAGCGACTTCATGAAATTTTCTTCGGAAACCATCCAGTTGGCACCTCCCGAAGAAAAGAAGGCGAAGCGGTTTTCGGGACTGAACTTCTCCGAACCGTTGTAAGCCCCATTGTATTCGATGGTGTACTTTCCACCATAGTTGTAAGTGGCACGAAACACCCAGTCTTCGCGATAAAATGGAATTTGACTTCCCCGTGCATTTTCATTGCGACTGAAAAGTCCCATGGCCGTAATGTCGTGCAGTTCATTAATGGTCGTGGCGTAATTCAGCTGAGTTTGATAAAAGAAGCTCCGGTAAGTTTCCCAGTTGCGCACCTCCCCTTCACTGATGGCCCAGTTTACGCCCTCGGCAAAATCAAAGCGGCTGCTGCCGTCGAGCAACTCCTTATAGCGGGCTACTCCGGTTTCCGGATCGATCCACTTCAGTTGTGAATTATTATTCAAATCATCAATACCCCGCTGTGCTTCCACAAAAGTGTTGTCGAGCGAAACCGTTCCTTTAAAACTCAAACCCTTTACCAACATCCCTAAATCCTGACTCAAAGTAAAGTCGGTATTGATTTGGTTGGTGGTGGTAAACTCCACACCACTGGTGGCCAGAATGCGGACCGAGTTCAAGCCGCGCTGTTCATCCACAGCGTTGTAACCCCAGTTGCCATCGGAGTAGCGTGGTAAAAACAAATCGGGCGCGGTAGAATAGGCGGCAATCCAATAGCTGTAATCACTGCCCGATGCGTTCCAGGGTCGCTTACGCTCCCCCCTTGAGCCGGCCAGGTTAACGCTGAAAGTGGTAGTGGGACTCAAATCAAAGTCCAGATTGGAGCGCACGTTCATCCGGTTGTACCCGTAACCGGATTCGTAGCCGCGATTGTTGTCGTACACTTTAAAAAGATCTCCCTCATTCAGGTAATCGGCACTTACAAAGTACCGGACAAAATCAGTTCCCCCGCCTACACTCACATTTGCATTATAGGCCATGGCATAATCCTTAAACAAAGCATCCTGCCAATCTACATTGGGATAGCGTTCAGCCTCTTCCAGCGAAGCGGGATTACGGTACTTGAGCGCCCGTTCGTAAGGAACGTAATCGCTCCAACTTTCGGGGTTCAGACCCAATTCATATTCTATGGCATTGTTTTTCACCATAATGGCGTCGTACGAATCCAGCTTTCCTGGTAATTTTGAAGGAGATTTGATGGTGGTATTCACATTCACCCGAATGTCGGCCCTACCCTCTTTTCCCCGTTTGGTGGTTATAAGTATTACACCGTTGGCACCACGTACCCCATAAACGGCGGTGGCCGAGGCATCCTTGAGCACCGAAATGTTCTCAATGGAGCCAATATCCACACTGTTCATGGGGCGCTCAATACCATCTACCAAAACCAGGGGGTCGGAATTGTTCCACGTACTGCTCCCGCGAATAACAATACGCGGGTCTTCCTCTCCCGGCATACCGGTACTGGATGAAGTTATTACTCCTGGAACGTTACCGGTCAGAGCGGCTCCTACACTGGATACGCCACCGGCACGCTCTAATTGCTCACCAGTAGTCTGGGTAATGGCCGCAACCACACTGGCCTTCTTTTGCTGACCAAAGCCCACGATAACCACCTCATCAAAAATCTGGGAATCTTCTTCCATCACCACCATCAGGTGACTGCGTTCACCCACTCTGAGGGTTTGAGATTTCATTCCCAAAAAGGAAAGTTCCAGCTCATTGTCGCCTTCGGACAACTGGATGCTGAAACGACCATCAAAATCGGTAATAACCCCGACGCCCGGTTTTCCTTTAACCAATACCGTAACGCCATACAAAGGCTCCTGCCTGCTGTCTACCACGGTACCTTCCACTACCCGACTGCCCTGGGCATACAGACTAAAGGCCCCCATCCAAAACAGGAACAGCATAAGTAGCGTCTTACTCATCCACTGACTATGCAGTGGCCGTAATCGATTCTTCATTCTTTTCATTTTTTTTGAATTTGAGTTTCAAACTGCTAAGGGAGAAATAGTGATTGCCGGCTGCAGCAAGCACTTCCATCTCTGATTTTGTGCATAAGCTTTTTTAACTATAATTACAGATATGCAGCAAAAGTAGACTCTACGCCACTTGCAGAGTTTCACTATGGGATAAACCTTGTTTGATTTCAGATAAAATGTGAAGAACTGTGAAAAAAGAAGACAAAATCTGCAGGAAATTCCTCTTTAAACTAAGGCCAAAGAAAAATGCCACCCTGAGGTGGCATTAAGAAAAAGGAAACATCATGCTTAGCGGGGCACGACCTCGGAAGGAGACTTACCGTAATGCTTCTTAAAAACCGTACTGAAATAACCTACCGTTGTAAAACCGCACAACTCGCTCACCTCCGTGATGCTGTAACTGCCACTCTGCAAAAACTCAAGCGAACGCGCCAGACGAAGGTTGCGGATAAAATCGGAGGGACTCTCATCGGTGAGACTCTTTATCTTTTTGTACAACAAAGAACCACTCACGTTCATTTCGGCAGCAAACTGCTCTTTATTAAATCCCGAATTGGCCAAATGAGCTTCAACCACCTCCATGGCACGCTTTAAAAAAGCATCGTTAATTTCATTGCCCAACAAGGGCTCCTCGCGTGGGCCGACTGAAAGCTGAAGGGCACGCTCACTTATTACACGTCGATTGTGTATGATGGATGCAATCTTTTGGGCCAGCAACTCAAAGTCGAAGGGCTTGGTAATGTAATCGTCGGCGCCCAGTCCCAGACCTCGTAAATGCTCTCCCTCTCCGGATAAGGCTGTGAGCAAAACAAAAGGAATGTGCGCGGTGTCAAAGGTTGATTTTGCCAACCGACACAGCTCAAAACCATCTCTGCCCGGCATCAAAACATCGGAAACCACCAAGTCGGGCAAAAGGTCCTTCATCAATTCCCAGCCCCTTATTCCATCATCGGCCACCTCTACCTTAAAGCGGTCCTGCAGGGCAGTTTTTAGAAAGGTCTGGAGTTCCACATTGTCTTCCACCACTAAAACAGTAAAATCCTTTGGTGAATCGGAAGCTTCGGGTGCAACAACACTGCCCGTCACCTCAGGGTCGGGACTCCAATCGACCGGAGTCCCGGCCATATCACCGGTATCTCTGGGCAAAACCACTGTAAATACCGACCCTTTATTTTCTTCACTTTTCCATTCGATGACGCCCCCATGCAACTTCACATACTTTTGGGTCATCAGCAGGCCAATTCCTGAACCCACTACCCGGGAGTTAATGGCGTTGTGGCCACGATAAAACTCTCGAAACAGCTGACTGCGCGCCTCCCTGGCAATACCAATCCCTTCATCCTTCACCTCAAAAAACACTTTGCTTTTCTGGGCCTGCAAACGCACCCAAACCCTTTTGCCTGGAAGCGAGTATTTTATGGCGTTAGAGAGCAGATTGTCCACCACTTTCACCAGCATTCCTTCATCCACCCTGGCCCAAAGCACTTCGCCTGGTGGGTCATAAATCAACTCCAGGTCATTATTTTGAGCGTAGGACTGAAACATGGCTACCCGCTGGGTGACCAGATGACTTAAATCGACCTGCTGCAGCAACAGCTGTTCCTTATTCACATCGGCCTTCTGAAAATCCATCAGTTGAGTGACGACTCCAACCAGACGGTCGACCTGACTGCGGGCCAGACTCAAATAATATTGCCCTTTTTCGCTGAGTCCCTCTTCGCGGGCCAGCTCTTTTACCGGGGCTGCAATAAGGGTTAGAGAAGTGCGCATGTCGTGCGCCGTATTGGCAAAAAACCTGATTTTCTGCTCAGAGTGCAATTGACGAACCAAACCCATATAGTAGCGCATAACCAATATAAAACCAACCGTCAAAACCAGAGCTACGGACAGCAAAAACCACCAGGTTTCCCAATACGGGGGCGCCTTCTTTATCAAAAACACGCGTTCATCAACCACCTCCGACATGGCATTGTCGTACATCCGCAGTTTCAACTGAAATTCACCCGAAGGCAGGTTGGAATAATACAGTACACGATTGTCGCCGGGTTGGTGCCAATCCTTATCAAAACCTTCAAGTTTCCAGGAAAAACGGGGACTAAAAACAGCGCCCAGGGGAAGCATTTCCATCGACAAGGTATTGTGAATATGCCGCAACCGAAATTCCTCTATGCTGTCGGCCGGTACGGCCAAATCGGATAAAAACCCATCCCGAACGGAACGGCCAGATACGCTAATGTCCTGAATATAAATACGCCCCTCGGCCGGGGCCGGCAGCAAGTGCTTGGGGTCAAAAACAACCAGTCCCCTGTTGGTTCCAAAAGCCAACTCCCCGCTTTTTAAGGCCGCATGCGCCTTGCGATTAAAGGATTGTCGTGCCAGAACATCGGTCGAGGGAAAGGTCTCCACTTTTTGGGTAAGCGGATCAAACTTACACAGTCCGTTTTCCGTTCCCAGCCAGAAAGCTCCATCGTGAACCTGAATGCTGTTGACAAAGGCTGAGGGCAGTCCCTCTTCAATTGAATACGATACGACAGCTCCGCTAAGCCGGTCGTATCGCACCAAACCATCTCCTACGGTACACAACCAAAAGGCCTGGTCCTGCACCCAAACATCTTGCACCAGATAACCATTCAAAAGAATGTCTGCCGTACCATTTTCCAAATTCAACAAACTGATGCCGTAAGAACAACCCAACAACATTTCTCCGGAAGGCAATTCTTTAATCACATTGACAGGATGATTCCCAAAATGATTAAAAGTTCCTTCAGCAGCATTATATGAAAGCACATCCCCACGCACCCCTACAAACCATAGCCGCTCCTTGCTGTCCGAAAAAATATCGTACACATAATTATTTCGAAAATCGGTTCCGGGCCAATGATCCGCATAGTGTGCCATTTCCTCTCCTGTGACACCGTTTACAACATAAACTCCTGCCCCATAGGTACCCGCCCAAATATTCCCCTGGGTGTCCTCACACAGAGAAAGAAACACATGCGCCTCCTGTTGCTTAGTGTGGTAAATGGACTGCCAACGTTGGGCGCTGCGCACCCACCTGGAGATGCCGTTGTTGGTGGCCAGCCACAAGTTTCCCCGCCGGTCTTCCAAAACATCGTTTACATCGTTATTGACCAGTGAATTGGGATCGTTAACAAGGTGCTCAATGTGCTGTACCGAAGCAGGCAACTCCACATAATAAGAAGCACCCCCGGTAAAGGTGCACACCCAAATTCGGCCACGCCCATCGTTAAATATGTCGTAAACCCCATTGCCCCGCAGAGAACGACTGTTGTCTGCATTTTCTTTATACACCCCCTGAATACTTAAATCGTAACGATTGACCTCCCATAAACCCTGGCCATCGATACCTATCAAAAGTAAAGAATCTCCGATTTCCTCCATGGCAAGCACTGGTTGCCTGGGCAGACCGGGAATGGGCTGCAAATCGTCACCGTCCTCATCCATTTTAAAAAGCCCACGCCCATCGGTACCCACCCACAAGTGGTCTTCTGAATCGAAAAACATATTGCTGACACGCAATCCACGGTCAAGCTTCCGTACCACCCTGCCCTCCCCACTCCCATATACGTCAAAAGCCAGCAGACTGGTATCGCCAGCCACCCAAAGCTGATCCCCGCTGAGGGTAAGATGAAAGACCGCCCCCAATTGCGTCAATTGACTTACCTCCTGCCCGCTGCATTTGATGAGGCCACTGGAAGAAGAGAACCAGAGTCGCCCCACCTCATCAACTTCCATATTAAAAACCATCAGAAAAGGCGCATCCAGCTCTTTGCCAACATGCAAAAAAAGTTCAAAACGATCGGATACCGCATTGTAAACAAAAACCTGTCCGTTGTTTGAGTACACATACAGGGTCCCATTGGCGTAGTGCAACTTAACAAAAACAACATCGGGAGAATCGTAAGGCAGTTGATAAATGCGGTAATCGTCCTCGGAAACACGCAAAATGCCCATTTTTGACGCAATCCACACAAAACCATTTCGATCCATGCAAGCCGAGGTGGTTTCACGCAGGGAAATGCCAAATTTTTCGTTGAGACTTTGAAAACTCAAGGCGTTTTGACCTTGCACCCGCAAAAAAGCACCTGAAAGAAACAACACAAAAAAAAGAAACAGTCTGGTCATCATGAATCTTAACTACACCAACAAATTGTTTGTAAAATGTAAAAATAACATTAAAAACCCAAACCCACTACCAAATCCAGACACAACACTTCTAATCTCAGACACTTTTAAAAACGCGCTGAACCAACAAATATATTTCAAATTAAAAAAGAAATGTCTCAAATCAAAAGCACTACAAGGCAGCCCTGCGTATTTTTACACCATAGAAAAAACATCAGCAAGACATAAGGACATTATTCTATTCTCATAAATAGGATAATTTGGTAAGAAAGGGGGACTCAACGGAGTCCCCCGCTTGCGTTTATACACTTTGGACAAAACAATCTACAAATTCAAATTCTGTTAATTAGAAATATTTGTCATCCACTCACTAACAGTCGATTCCACACAACATTATTAATAAAATTATCTAAAAACGGAGATTTTATATCCCAAATCAACAATCCGCTCATCTCTAATGCTATAGCTTTGATTAACTGCTGGTCATAAAATTTAACAAAGTCAGACCAGCAGGAAAATCAATTCTTAACCTTTTAATTATCAGTAAAATGAAAACAAAGTATTTTGGACTGATGCTGATGGCATTAACCTTGCTTCCAGCTGGTTTATGGGCCTGGCCGGGAATGGAAACTCCTCCCTTGCATGTAGAAGGTCGTTACTTGAAAGACGCCTGTGGAAACACCGTAAATTTACACGGCGTGGGCATTACCGTATCGCCCTGGTTCAATGGCTGCATGTACGGCAACGCTTCCTGCCGATGGAACAATTACGATGTAGCGGGGGCCTTGAGCTACAACAAAGCGGTAATTGACCGACTTACCAACACGGCCGACGGGTGGTACATCAACTACATCAGACTGCACTTTGACCCTTACTGGACCAACACCCCTGGGCCAGCCATCGGAGAAAACGACATCTCGCGCTTCAGCTTTGACCGCCTGGTGACCTACACCGACCAGGTCATTGTCCCTTTAATTGAACACGCGCGCAACAGAGGGTGCTACGTAGTACTTCGACCTCCAGGGGTTTGTCCCGACCGCATTTCGGTCAACGACGCTTATCACCGTTACCTGCTGAGGGTATGGGGACACTTGTCGCAACACCCCGATATTAAAAATGCGGCCAATGTCATGTTTGAGGTGGCCAACGAACCCATTGAGATACTGGGAACCAACGGGGTATGGGGAAAGACCGACCAGGCACACTTTAATGCCTTAAAAAATTATTTTCAGCCGATTGTAGACCTAATTAGAAACAACGGGGCCAACAATGTTTGCTGGATACCGGGCACCGGGTGGCAATCGCATTATGCAGGTTATGCCAACACCCCGATCACCGGTGGCAACATTGGTTATGCGGTACACATTTACCCGGGCTACTGGGGAGGCGCCCGAAATTACCAGTCGTTTAAACAGGGCTGGGACACCAATGTAAAACCGGTTGCCGATATCGCTCCCATTATCATCACCGAAACCGACTGGGCACCACAATTCTATAAAGATGTCGGAGATTATATTTGGGGCATAGCCAACACGGGAGTTGCAGGAGGCAATGGTTTTGGCGCCAACCTTAAATACGTAACCGATCAATCGGGCAATGTCAGTTGGAATGTACTTGCTCCTGAGAACCTGCTTCACATGGGGGATCCCAATGGGGGAATGGCTTACGGCAACGACTGGGAAGCCTGTGCGGCTCCGGTCAAGCAATGGTTTTCCCAATACGCCGGCAGCAATCTTCCATCGACCAACTGCAACCAACCTACAGACTGCTCAGGATCCCTTGCCCTACCCAATGGCATTTACACCATTACCGCCAAACACAGCAACAAAAGTCTGGATGTTTACAACTTTTCTTCAGAAGATGGAGGGAATATTGTGCAATGGTCCACATCGAACAACGAAAACCAACAATGGATTGTACAAAGCAAGGATGGATACTACACCTTTCGCAGTGTATTCAGCGACAAGTGTCTGGATGTAGAAAACTGGCAAACCAACGATGGCGCCAACATACAGCAGTGGACTTGCAACGGTATGGAAGTGCAGCAATTTTGTCTCCAGGATATGGGCAACGGCTATTTCTCTATTGTAAACCGGAACAGTGGTAAGTGCGCCGACATAACCAACATATCGACAGAAAACGGAGCCAACCTGCAACAATACACCTGCAATGGTAACGATTGCCAGCAATTTCGCTTCACGCCACTTTCGGCCTCCCTTGAGGAAGGGACGTACACCCTCATTAATCGTTCGAGCGGTCAGGCTTTGGACGCCTATAATATGGGAACTACAGAAGGCACCAATGTTGTTCAGTGGCCCGCCAACGGCCAGACCAACCAGCAATGGCGACTCACAGCCACCACCGACGGATATTTCAGAATTTCGCCCGAACATGCTCCTGCCTTGGCGCTGGATGTTCATGAAGCAGCCGAAAACGACGGTGCCAACATTCAGCTGTGGAGTTATTGGGGAGCAGATTGCCAACAGTGGCGCTTTATTGAGGTGGAAAGCGGATATTTCCAAATTGAAGCCCGTCACAGCGGCAAACTATTGGAGGTGGCAGGAGCTTCCGCTTCAAACGGCGCCAATGTACAACAATGGCCCAACAACAACCACTTTTGCCAACAATGGTCTTTGCAGCGTTTAAAGAACAGCAGCATATCGGCAGATGAATTACTGAACAACAGTAACGAAACTGGCGGCTACCAACTGAAGAACAATCCGAGTTCAGATGGCAATTTTGTAATTGAATCGGAATACATTGATCAAAACACAAAAGTGATGGTTTACGACCTTCAGGGAAGACGGGTCTTTGAAAAAGATTATGTGGAAAAATCACGCATTGAAGTAAATGCCAAGCTGCCGACAGGTGTTTACCTCGTTGCCGTGATCAATTCGAACAACAGGGCTGCGCTCAAATTACAGGTAAAATAAAAGCTAAAAACCTAATGAGAAAGAGGGTGTCACTAAAATCCAGGACACCCTCTTTGCATATATTTTCCTGTAAAAAGCGCTTACTCAAGGGCTGCATCCCCGGCACCCACCCGGTAATAATCAAAATCGGCATACCCCCCGGTTTCGGCTGTGGCAAAAGAAAACAGGCCATAGCGATAGCCCATAAAGTGGGGTAAGGTGTAGCGCATGGCCAGGGTGTCGCCCAGCTCTTGCCAGTCCTCTCCATCAAGACTATACAAAAACACGGCCTGATCGGTCATGTCAGTAAAATCACAAGCGATTTTCAAATACACCCGATCGACAGTCAAGGGAAGTACTTCCTTTTCAACAGGCACATCGTTCTCGCTGCGCACCATAATCAGCGATTTTTCGCCCTTCTCCATTTTTACGCCTACGTAAGCATAGTGCCGCTGCAAAGCCAGGAGGCCGGCAAAATCGCCATCTTTCATGCCACCCAATTCCAATGCGGTTTGGGCCGTGCTTTTAGGTCCAAAAGTGCGCTGAGTTAAAGTATTAGGGGTTTGTAACACATCCTCATCCACGCGACCATTGGTCAGCCTCAAAAAGCCGGGACGCTCGCTCAGCGACCAAAAATCACTTTCGGGGTTGTGGTTCCACTGCCAGGCCAAAGGCAACTCCCGCTCGCCGGGCGCACGCTCAAATTCATCTGAAGCAACAATACCGGCGGCATTAATGTTGGGTACAGCAATATCCAGCGTATCGGGCACCACGCCGTCCTTACCCAAAACGGGCCAGCCATCCTCCCACTGCATGGGAAGGATGTAGGGAATGCGCCCTACTGCCCCGTAATCCCGGAACAAATAAGCATACCAGTCGCCTTCCGGGCTATCTATGATGCAGCCCTGCGCAATGCCCCTGTCCTGCAGGGCCACCCTTCCTTCATAAGGGCCGGTAATCTCATCGGCACGATGAATTACTACAGTTCGCATGCCGTTGCGGGGCCAGGTAATGTTGAAAACATAGTACTTGTCGTTATACTTAAACAATTGTGTCCCCTCGGCATGCAACATCAGATCCTCCGCGGCCACTTTGCCTGCATCGGGAATGATGACTTCATGCAAGCCTCCGGGTTTCAGCCCGGAAAGGTCAGGCTCCAATTCAACAATTTTAATATCGCCTCCATTATAAAGCATATACACCTTGCCGTCGTCGTCGAAAAAGAGACTGTGGTCGTGCAGCATGGGTTCAAAGGAATGTCCCTTCCAGGGTTCATTTTCAGGATCAGAGGTGGTATAGATGTGTGTTTTCCCGGAAGTTGAAGAAAAAGTGGTGACATAAAACAGGCCCTCATGGTAGCGAATACTTGGGGCCCAGGATCCGGCTCCGTAGGCATTGGCGCCGCCTTCCAAATTCATTTGGGGATTATCCACCAATTTGTCGTAGGCATAACTGACCAAGACCCAGTTGACCAAGTCGGTCGATTTCATAATGGGCAAGCCGGGATTCATGTGCATGGTGGTGCTGGCCATATAGTAAACCTCGCCCACGCGAACCATAGCCACATCGGGCACATCTGCAAAAATAACAGGGTTGTGTGCCTTAACACCGGAGCCTTCTTCTCCACCCGCTTTGGGCTGGGCGCAGCCGGCCAAAAAAGCCAAAGCCAGCATACCTAAGAGATTCTTTTTCATTGTTATTGATTTTCGGAGCCATTCCAGACCCTAATTATACATCCAGCATAAAAATAAGGGGCTTTTGTTAATAGAGCCTGCCTAAACAGATAAAATCTTTACATTTTGGGATAAAATGTATCTTTACCCTTACATTTAAACAAAAAGAACAATGAAACTCATATCGTGGAATGTAAACGGCATTCGTGCTGTTGCCCAAAAGAATTTCTTTGCCGATTTTGAAGACATGGCCCCAGATGTACTTTGCCTGCAGGAGACCAAGGCCCAGGACCATCAGGTGACTGAAACCCTGGAAGTGCTGAAAGACCGCTATCATATTTTCAGCAATTCGGCCGAACGCAAAGGCTATTCGGGCACTGCCATCATCAGCAAAACAGCGCCGCTAAAGGTGAGCAGCGACATAGGCCTGGCAGAACACGACCAGGAGGGACGGGTGCTTTGTGCCGAATACGAGGATTTTTATCTGGTAAATGTATATGTGCCCAATTCAGGCAGCGACTTAAAGCGGCTGGACTATCGGCAGGAATGGGATCTGGCCTTTTTCAATTACCTCAAGGGACTGGAAGCGCATAAGCCGGTGGTGGTCTGCGGCGATTTTAATGTGGCCCATAAGGCCATTGATTTGGCCCGCCCCAAGGCCAATTACAACAAGGCGGCGGGTTTTATGCAGGAGGAGATCGACGGGATGGACCGCTACACACAAGGGGGATTCACCGATACTTTCCGCCATTTTAATCCCGACCAGAGTGATCGCTACAGCTGGTGGAGCTACCGTGCCGGAGCCCGGGGCAAGAACGTGGGCTGGAGAATCGATTATTTTTTGGTCACGACTCCTTTCCTGAGCAGAGTAAAACGGGCCGACATTCTGGATCAGGTGATGGGCAGCGACCACTGTCCCGTGCTTCTGGAAGTAGAGTAAATCACTGGCCAACAAAACAGCAGCCCCCCTTGCCGACAGCTGTGCAGCAAGGGGGGCTTTCTTTATTTTTTGCAACTGCCTACAATTGCAAGGCACGCAGATAGGCGATGAAGTTCCCCATCGTATTAAGGTCGGCTTCCTTCTCACAGGAAGAGGTCACCCAGGTTTCCAGGTACTTGGTGGGTTTCGACACCAGCTCAAACTGAGCCTCACCCTTCTGAACCTGCTCAAAATCATCCGGATTGTACTTAATGGCGCCCCCTATGGCAAACTGAAAAGCGGCCACATCTTCGGGATGAACGCCCCAGGTGGCAATAAAATCCTCTCCCTCAAAAACTTCGGTGGTGGGATGAAAATTAATTCCGGTAAGGAACTGCACGGGCTTGTTGCTGAAAGCAAAAGCCTCCACCTTGGCCTCACGCATCCCCGAATAAACGGTAACACGCACCAATACGTCAATGGTCTCCCCCTTATAGGGAATCCCCTCCGAAAGCATCTCCATATAGGAATGATTGGCCTCCTTACGCACGCGGGCAGTACGGCGACTTACCGGGTCCAAAAACTGTTCCTTTTCGCCATCCCACAAGCGAACACCACCCATGCCCACGGTGGAGCCGACTTTGTATAAATCGGCCCCCCAGCCATTCTGCTGCTGCTCAACAGTGGGATACCAGCCTGCAGCAGCCAGCTCCAGGCCGGGATTGATCTTGTTGTAGGTATCAATGGCCACCTTATGGTCAAAATACAGGCGAAGCCCCATCCACTCGTTTTCCACGGCGGGACCGTGGTGGCCAACTTCCCTGTAAAGATTGCCACTCTCCGAAGTAATTTCAAGAACCTGTTTCTTGTCCTTGTTCCACATCAAACTGGCGTCGGTTTTATTCTGCGCCTGGGCGGTGCCGCTCAACAGGAGCACCATGACAATAAATAAAGTGTTCTTTTTCATTCTGCTTTCTACTTTTATATTCTGTTAAAATTCTCCGCTAAGTCCCGCTTTGCAAGCTTTAAAGATAATGGCTATTTTTGGTAATCCATAACCGCCCGAACATCTGCAGCAGCACAAACAACAAAATAACACACATCTCATGCAACGAATCTTTCTGTTCACGGCCCTGGCGGGGCTGTTTTTATGGTCATGCAGTACCCCTGTACAAGAAGACCAAAGTCACCACAACCGCGACCTGCAGCTAAGCAGCGACCGCATGACTCCGGAGGCACTCTGGTCCTTCGGCCGCCTGGGCAGCACGCGGGTGTCGCCCGACGGCCAGACGGTGCTTTATTCGGTGACCTACACCCACATCGGGGAGGACCGCTCTTATACCGACCTTTATACCGTTCCCGTAACAGGCGGAACGCCCGTGCAAATCACCAACACGGCGTTAAATGAGGGACAGGCGGACTGGCGGCCGGATGGTCGGAAAATCACCTTTTTAAGCAGTGCATCGGGCGCGGTGCAGCTGTGGGAGATGAACCCCGATGGCAGCGAACGGCGCAGGGTGAGTGACATTGAAGGCGGCATTAGCGGCTATGCGTATGCACCCGACCTCAGGCACATTGCCTACAGCAAACCGGTGAAACTCGACCAGACTGTCAACGAGCGGTATCCCGACTTGCCAAAGGCCAATGCACGCATCGAAGACGATTTGATGTACCGGCATTGGGACAGCTGGCACGACCACCATTACAGTCACCTGTTTGTTGCCTCTTATACACCCGGGGGTAGCCTGACTGAGGGGACCGACATTATGGAAGGGGAGCGTTTTGACGCGCCCCTGAAACCTTTTGGGGGCATGGAGCAAGTTGCCTGGTCGCCCGACGGACAGGAATTGATCTACACCTGTAAAAAGTTGAGCGGTCGCGACTACGCCTTTTCTACCAACTCGGATTTGTATGCCTACCGGCTCAGTGACGGCAGCACCCGTAACCTTACGGAAGGGATGCCCGGCTACGACATGAATCCACTCTTCTCGCCCGACGGCACCCGCCTGGTTTGGGAAAGTATGGCACGGGATGGTTACGAGGCCGACAAAAACCGACTTTTTATTATGGATTGGGAAAGCGGTGAGAAACGCGACCTGACCATCGGCTTCGACCATAATGCAGGCAGTCCGGTGTGGGACCGCGACCTGGACTACCTGTGGTTCAGCTCCAACCGGGAGGCGACTTATCAGCTTCATTTGCTCGACATCAACAGCGGCGCCATTCATCAGGTTACCGAGGGGGTGCACAACCTGAATACCGTGGCCCACACCGGCGATGCACTGATTGCTACAAGGGTGAGCATGAGTGAGCCCGCAGATGTGTTCCGCATCGAAATAGAAACCGGCAACAACAGCAACCTGAGTCGCATCAACGAAGGCTTGCTGGGACAGCTGACCATGGGTAAGCTAGAAGAACGCTGGATAAAAACCAGCGATAATAAAGACATGTTGGTCTGGGTCATTTACCCGCCCCATTTTGACCCCAATAAAAAATACCCGGCCATCCTCTACTGTCAGGGCGGTCCCCAAAGCGGAGTGAGCCAGTTCTGGAGTTACCGCTGGAATTTTCAGATGATGGCGGCCAACGACTACATTGTAATTGCCCCCAACCGCAGGGGTTTACCCGGTTTTGGCACCGAGTGGAACGAGCAGATCAGCGGCGATTACGGAGGCCAAAACATGCAGGACTACTTAAGTGCGGTGGATGCCCTGGCGGCAGAGCCCTATGTGGACGAGGAGCGGTTGGGCGCTGTAGGCGCCAGCTACGGGGGCTTTTCCGTATATTGGCTGGCCGGCAACCACAACAAACGCTTCAAAGCCTTTATTTCACACTGTGGCATCTTTAATACCGACATGATGTACACCACCACGGAGGAAATGTTCTTTGTCGATTGGGACCTGGATGGCCCCTATTGGGAGCAAGCCGACAAGCGCTACGACTTTTCGCCCCACCTCTTTGTGGACCAGTGGGACACGCCCATGTTGGTGATTCACGGCGAAAAAGACTTCCGCATCCCCTACACCCAGGGCATGGGGGCTTTTAATGCCGCACGCATACAAGATATCCCTGCCCGCTTCCTTTATTTTCCGGAGGAAAACCATTGGGTACTGTCGGCGCAGAACGGCATCCTGTGGCAAAGGGAATTTGCCGGCTGGCTGGATAAGTGGCTGAAGTAAAAGACTCAAAAACAAGACCATCAACTTTTCACTGTCCCGAATGTTGTCTTACTGAAACCATTAAACAAAAACACCATGAGGACAAAAGTTTTAAGAAACGTGACGTGGGGATTTTTACTGGCACTGATGGCTGCCTGCACCCCCACCAACGACACCGCCATTTTGGTGGAAAGGGAAAGCAACTTTAATATGGAAGAGACCCTTGAACGCATTCAAAATGCTGCAGGGGAATTGGGCTATACCGTGCCCATCGTTCACGACATGCAGGGCAACATGGCCCGCAACGGCATTGAAGTGCTTCCTGCTCAAATTATGGAACTGTGCCACGGGGCACGGGCCTACGAAATTTTAAAGTCGGACAAAGACCGCTACAATCAGGCCATGTTGCCCTGCCGCGTAGCTGTTTACGAAAAGGAGGATGGGAAGACCTATGTATCGTGGACCAACTACGCACATTTTTCTCAACTGGAGCACGGCATCAGCATGGAGGTTTTTCGACAAGTAGGCAGCGATTATGATGAAATTATGCAAGGCATTGTAAAAGAATAAGCTCAGATTTAGCTCATGAAAGTATTGTGTTTCTACGCCGACCATTTCAGTTATACCATCGGCGATAAAAATCATGAAGCAGCAGACGAAGCGGCCCTCCCGGGCCGCTTTGCTGCTTGCATCGTAGCCTATATCCATGTAGAGGAAGAAGATGAAGCGCTGGACCTGCGCAGCCGCGAAAAAAAGCTGAGCAACCACCTCAAATGGGTGGCCCGAAAAAATAACAGCCAACAAATTGTGCTGCATTCCTTTGCCCATTTGTCCGACTCCAAAGCCTCCATTCATTTTACCCGGGAGCTGTTTGCTGCCACCCGGGCGCGCCTGCAAAACGGCGACTACCAGGTGGCCGAAACCCCCTTTGGCTACTTCCTGAACCTGAATATGGAGGCCCCCGGTCACTCCATGGCACGCATTTGGGCGGACCTTTAACTTATTCCAACAGTCATTTGGGCTGCGAAAAGCAACCCTTCAGGAACAATAAACCCAAGTGCGCCCAGCGGCCACTTAAATTTGCAACATACCAATAAATCGACCTATGTTGCACTACAGCATTAATCCCAAATACAAGGAGATTGAAAAACACTTCTCCACCATTCAAAAATGGTTTCCGGAAGAAGGCAGCACCATATACAAAATACGCAACGAAATTAAAGTCATTGAGTTGGAAGGCCATCGCCTTTGCGTAAAAGCCTTTGCCCCGGCCAATCCAATTAATCGCATCGTATATGCCTGGCTGCGAAAAAGCAAGGCCAAACGAAGTTTCCTAAATGCCTTCAAGCTGCAAAAACTGGGCATCGATACACCTGAGCCCCTGGCCTGGCTCGAATTCCGCAACCGTTTCGGCTTCCTTACCCACAGCTATTACATCTCGCTCTATCAGGAACATGCCTTCACCCTGGCCGGGGTCTTTGGACAAAAAATGGCCGCCAAAGAAGAGATTCTGCGCGACTTTGCGCACTTTGCCTGGGAGCAACTCCACCTCAAGGGGGTGAAGCATCTCGATTTGGGACAAGGCAACGTACTGGTTCGGCCCCATACCGAAAAGTGGCACTTCAGTCTGGTCGACATCAACCGAATGAAATTCAATCAGAAGGGCTTGCGTCACCGTGGTTTCTCTAACCTACGCCGACTCAACGCCTCCCCCATCGAAATGGCCATGCTGGCCAGTTATTATGCCGAAGCACGACAAAGCAATCCCCTCTGGGGCATTATTCAGTTGGGCTGGTACAAACTGCGTTTCCAAAAATTGCGTAATCTCAGAAAAAGCATCACGCGCCCCCTTAAAAATATGGCATTTGCCAGCTAAAACACTGAGCGATTAGAAGGAAAGCGTTATTTTTGCGGCTTTCAACACCGTAGCTATGCGCAGCATCCTGCTTTTATTAAGCCTTCTTACACTGGGGTCCCCAATCACAGCCCAACAAACCGACAGTCTTTTGGTGGCACGCCCCCTCGAGGGAGAAGGAATATGGAGCTTCCTGCGCCGGCACCAGCTCGACCCCGCCACCCATCTGCAAGACTTTAAAAAACTGAATGAGGGGCGTTTCGACAATAACGGGGGACTCTATTTGCACCGCGACTACCTGATACCGGTGGTACTGAAAGAACGGAAAGAGCCTCTTTTTGGC
>DUOK01000074.1 GCA_012838865.1 Bacteroidales bacterium
CAGCAAACCAACTGTCAATTGTCAATTTACTTAGAGATAAAAAGTCTTGACTGGTAGCATATTTAAAAGGAATGAAGGCAACTTTTCCAACTCCAACACGAGTAACTATAGCAATAGAATTCTCTGGCACCAATTTAGTAGCAGAAGTACTTAATCCCTTCCCTGAAATCCATTTGCGTGGAAGGATATTCGATAACTTTTCTTCAACCAAATCAGAAGATTGAATCCAAGGAATCTCACCATTCCAACATTCTGGATCAGAAGTGCTTGGCGTACCGCCTCCAAAGGTTTCTTTGCATAAAGCACCAATTATTTTCTCCTCCCACTCCCCACTAAAGCCCTTAGACCTTACCTCCGGCACCTTCTTTTTCAGCTCCATCTTATTCACCTTTTAGAAAAGTTTTAAACTCATTGAGGCCTTGCATGTCGAACTCACTGCCGGTCAGCTCATCGATGAGCGCGGCCAGGGCCTTTTCGGTTTCGTTTATCTCGGTGGCCACATGGGCATAGGTGGTGGCGTATTTCTGCGCCAGCGCCTGTACTTTGTTGGTCAGTTCAGAGATAACTACCCCCGGTGCATTGTTCAGGGAGGTCAGCAAGGGCTTAATCCATTTGAGCTCCAGCAGTCCATACACCTGCTCGTCGGTCAGACTTTCAATAGTCTCTTTGGTCTGAAGGTGGAGTTTGGCCTCGCGGGTTTTCACCGCTTTCTTCAATTCCTTTTCTTCCGAAATAAGCTGGTCTGCTTTCAGGATTTTGGCCTCGTAGCTGTCGTCGTGAAAGGCTGTGCTCTTTCGGGCATCGGCTTTGAGTTGCTTGGCTTCACGGGCGACTGCCGCGTTGACAAAGCTGTCCTTGGCGTCGTTAACGGTGTCGCCTTCCTTTTCCTCTTCGGACAGGCCATCGAGCAGTTCTTCCAGTTCGGCGGCGATTTCCAGCAGGCGGTTTTCGTTTTGCCTGAGTTGCTGCAATTCGTCGTTGAGACAATGCGCTTGTACCAGGTCGAAGGGCAGGATGCGTCCCACCCAGCCTTCCTGGACTTCCTGCTCCTTGCCGTTCACTTTTTTGGATACCATGTTGGGATCCACCTTTTTGGCGGAGGCGAAGCTTTCGGTTTGAATGATCTCCAGATCGATTTTAATCTTGTTCCATTCATCGTCGAGCAGCTGATAGACATGGTACTTGTCGATGAGGGGAATGGTGCTCAGGCGACTGAAAATCTGTTCGCTCAACACTGCTTTCTCCTTCGTGATTTTTACGCTTTGGGCATTGGTCAGCAACTCGGTTTTCAGGTAGGGGCCCAAATCTTCAAAGGCCGCTGAAAAGGTGTTTACAAAACCAACAACGTCGGGATGCTCGTTAATGGCTGTTTTAATATCGTCCACCTTCAATTCAAAGGTGTGGCCGGAGGTATTGGAGAAAAGCGCATTCCGTAAAGCGGGGAAAGCCTTCCAAAAGACACTGAGCTGGTCGATTTCTTTTTCGGGAATACCGCCAAACATGGAGGCGTAAATGTCCCAGCTTTCGGCATTTTCGGAGGAGTCCACATACCGGGGTATGTTGAGGTTGTAGTCGTTCTCGCGGATTTCGTCCTTGCTGACCAGTCTGGAGAATTTGGGGTGGCTGGTCCTGCCGATGACGGCATCGGTAATTCTTTTGATATCGGAGGCTCTGAGTTGGTTGTTCTTCCCGACTTTCACAAAGCCTTTGGAGGCATCGACGATCAGAACATCGGAGTTGTTGCGCTTTTGTTTCAGAACCAGGATGACGGTAGGAATGCCCGTGCCGAAGAAGATGTTGGCCGGCAGTCCGATGATGGCGTCGATATGGTTGCTCTCGATGAGTTTCTTGCGGATGCTGCCTTCCTCGCCGCCGCGAAACAGTACGCCGTGCGGCAAAACGATTGTCATGATGCCATCGGGCTTAACGTGGTAGAGGTCGTGCAACAAAAAGGCGTAATCTGCTTTTGTTTTGGGGGCCAGCCCAAAACGGGCATAGCGCGGGTCGGTTTCTTTGTTCTCCGACTCCCACTTCTGCGAGTAAGGGGGATTGGAAACCACGGCATCGACATAGAGCGCCTCGTAGCTGCCTATGGGGTCGTTTTCGTCGAACCAGGGCCAGTCCGATTCCAGGGTGTCGGCATTGCGCGTCACGATGTTATCGGGCAGTATGCCACGCATCACCAAATTCATACGGGTCAGGTTGTAGGTGTTTTCCTTGATTTCCTGGGCGTAGTATTTGATGTTGTTTTCGTCGTCGATGTGCTGGGCCACGCTGTTGCCAATGTTGATCAACAGGGAGCCGGAGCCGCTGGTGGGGTCATAAATTTGAATTTCCTTTTTATCCTTCAGGTGGTCGGCCACAATTTCGGACATCAACAGGGAAACTTCGTGCGGGGTATAAAATTCGCCGGCTTTTTTGCCCGCGTTAGCGGCAAACATGCCGATGAGGTATTCATAGATGAAGCCGAGCACATCGTAGTCCTGCTTGCCATCCATGGGGATGTCTTTTATCAGCTGAATGAGCTGCGTGATGGCTTTGGTCTGCGAAGCGGCGCTTTCGCCCATCTTACTTAAACCGGTCTCCAAGGTGTTGAATATCCCGTCGAACAGCTTTTTGTGGACCGGACTAATGGAGCGGCTGAAGGCGGACAAGGCCACGCGGACACTGGAGACATCAAAGTCTCTGCCCATGGCTATCCACGTAGAAAAAAGGTCCTTGTAGGCAATAAAGTAACCGATGTTGCTTTTTATGTACTCTACTTTTTCGGTATCCTCTTCGCTGAGTGCCTGTATGGCTTCAGGGGGAAACTCTTCTTTCTTCAGGAAGTTCAGTTCGTAATCGGACAGGTATTTGTAGAATATAAAACCCAGTATGTAATCTTTGTAATCATTGGCTTCAATCTTGGAACGCATGTTGTTGGCCGACTCCCAGATTTTTGCGGCAAGCTTTTGTTTGTTCATGTTTGGTGCTTAGTTTATCAATGTTAGCAACTACCTTCAAAAATACTAAATGATTTTTGAAACGGCACAACACAAGCTGATCATCAGAATTAAAAAGCAAAGCTTCGTTCCGGAAGGAGCCGACCTATTAAATTACGAGCAACTGCCATAAATTGCTTTTTGCATAAAGCAATTTTGCCTATATTTGTTTAATAAGAAAAACAAAATGGAGAAGCTTTTTCAGAAATCATATCAGAAACTGTACCGGGTACCAACTCAGTTTAAGAGATATCTGGCAGATAAAATTGACTGGAACAGTCGCCTCATAGGGATAAAAGGAGCGCGCGGGGCCGGAAAAACCACTTTATTGCTCCAGTATGCCAAAGAATTTCTTCCACAGGATAATCAAACGCTGTATGTAAGTCTGGATGATCTGTATTTTACGGAAAATACGCTTGTTGATTTTGCGGAACAATTTGTCATTCAAGGAGGAAAATATCTCTTACTTGATGAAGTTCACCGTTACCAGAAATGGTCACAGGAATTGAAAAACATCTATGATGATCAACCTGATCTTAAAATTGTTTTCACTGGCTCTTCACTAATACACTTGAATCAGGCCAAGGGGGATTTAAGCCGAAGAGCTGTCATGTATGAGCTGGCCGGATTATCCTTCAGGGAGTACCTGAATTTTACACAGGAAACTGACTTTGAGCCAGTCAGCCTTGATCAATTATTGGAAAATCATACCAACCAGGCATTACAAATTGTAGAAAAGATTCGTCCACTGGCCCATTTTTCTGATTTTCTGGAATATGGTTACTACCCTTATTTTAAAGAAGCCCCCAGACTCTACCACCAAAAGCTAAGCGAAACCATTTCACTGGCACTGAGTATCGATTTACCCTCCACTCACGACATCAGTTTTGGTAGTGTGGAAAAGATAAGATTGCTCCTGCACATTATTTCAGAGTCTGTTCCGTTTAAACCTAATATTTCTAAACTAAGCGAGCGCGTTGGGATTAGTCGAAACAGTCTGATACAGTTTATTAGATACCTTGAGGACATTCGCCTAATTAAATGCCTGTACGCAAACACCAAAGGAATCGGGGCATTACAGAAGCCGGAAAAGATTTATATGCACCATCCCAACTTACAATATGCATTGGCAACAGAGAACCCCAACATAGGAAATGTTAGGGAGAGCTTTTTTATCAATCAGCTGGGGGTATTGGGGCCAATGAAGTACACCACTGAAGGTAATTTTGCCTTTAGGGATTCAGTATTTGAGATTGGTGGACGTGGAAAAACGAACAAACAGGTTAAACATCTTGACCACTCCTACGTCGCTGCTGACGGATTAGAAGTGGGGCATTTGCATAAGATTCCGTTGTGGTTATTTGGGTTTTTGTATTAAAGGCATAACAATCGAGTAGGAGAAACGGGATTATTTCCCGTTTCGTCCTCTCACACCACCGTACGTACGGTTCTCGTATACGGCGGTTCCTTAATATTCAACTCTTACCGCTTTGTAATAATCCAGTAAGAAAACGTATCCGGCCCTACGTAGCCGCTGGTCTGTGATAGTTCTGGATAGTATAAAGCTATTTGCTATATGCCAGTAACCTTTCCTCGTGTTCGCCCACTCATAAGCTTTGTATTTGTTGATAACCAACCTCATAAGGTTGGCCACTTTGGTTTTTATTCGTTTCCATTGTTTCCAAATTACCATTCGTAACCGTCGGCGATACCACGCGCCTGTTTTCTCCAGTAGGCTTTGCATGTCGGCCATTTTGAAGTATTGCACCCAGCCCTTAATGTATTGACAGTAACTACTCAGGTCTCATTTGCAACTCTGACAGCTCCCGCCGCCGCGCATGCATAACCAGCACCGAATTGAGCTCCCGCAATATTAAAATAAAGATTTTAACTCTGGCTTGTTTTCAAGAAAGCTTCTCTTCTCTGCGGCCGTTCCAACTGCAAAGCGCAGGGTAGTCAAAGGGTCACCGCCCCGTTTTATTACGGTATCAATGACTGAACGTATCACGGCAAATCTCGTTGCCCCCTGGGTTGAACGAAATTGGCCTGAGACTTAAGGCCTCGAGCTTATCAACCTCTTCCGGATTTAACTCCAACAGATGGTCGAATAGTTTCAGAAGCTCATCTCTTGGGGCACTTAATGCATCGCTAACGAGGGTGCTGTTTTTAAATCCGTTGGGAAAATTTTTGATTATTGATGCGTATCCTCTTGATTGTTCGTAGGAAATAAATGACGCCGATTGACTTTGCCAAACCCACATCCAATCCGTTTGCCCTTTAACCTTCACGCTGGTTTCATCACTTCCTACAACAGCAGCTTCGGAAATGCTTTGCTGGATTCCTTTATAGATCGGTTCTACCGATTTTGTCACTCTGGCAAGCATATTGGCAACGGTGCCCTGACTCATTCTGATGTTGGTTATGCTGTATATAAGCTC
>DUOK01000075.1 GCA_012838865.1 Bacteroidales bacterium
ACAAACGCTTGTTTTCTTTCTCATAACAGTATTGTTTTAAAGTGAATAATACAGTTATAACGGCTTGCGGCTAGAAAGATTTGTGTTATTTTTGAAAGGAGCTATCCCGTAGGGATTTAGTTCAACATCGTGTATAGTGCATTTAGTGGATAGTACTAATATCGAGGGGGTTACATCCAACAAACGGTTTGACAGGTTGGTGCTTCGAAATCCCGGCCTCCGCATATTGCAATCCGTTAGGCACAAGCATAAAGAGAATACGTTCACGGAAAAACATATCTTTTGGTGAATACACTAATTAAAAGTTATTGTCTTTGTAAGAAAAGAAATGTACTCAAGACATCTTAGTAACAGAATAAAGAAACGTGTTTATCTCAACCCAAAAGGCTGGCGGTATTTCATTCCAAAAGGACATTACAACAAGCGGGACCGCCCTTTAAGGACGGTCCCGCTTCTTTTATGAACTTCAGCAGAACGCTGCGCCTTACTGCAAGCCGGCGATGCGTTCTTTCAGTACGGCAATTTTGGCTTCGGCATCGGCCTTTTTCTGTTGCTCATTGGCCACCACCTGTTCGGGCGCCCCGGCTACAAAACGCTCGTTGCCCAGCTTTTTCATAACCGTGTTTAAAAAGCCTTCGGTGTACTTGAGTTCGGCCTGTAATTTCTCGAGTTCTTCTTCCACATTTATTGTGGCGGCCAGGGGTACAAAAAAATCGGTCGATTTTACCATAAAGCTTTCGGCACCGGCTTCCTTTTCCTTAACCACGGTCACCGACTCCAGATTTACCAACTTGGTGAGCACGGGGTTGTAGCGGGCTACATAACCGTCTTCGCCGGTGAGGACTTTCAGCTCGAGGGCTTCGCGCATGGGCACATTGCGGTTCTTGCGCAGGGTGCGAACGTGCTGTATGGCTTCTTTTACCAAATCGAAGCTTTGCAGCAATTCGCTGTCAAAGGCACGCTGGGCTGGCATCTGACTCACCATAATGCTTTCTCCGCTTTTACGGGGACTCAGTTGCTGCCATATTTCTTCGCTGATGAAGGGCATAAAGGGATGCAAAAGGTGCATCATGTCGTCGAAATAAGCCACGGCGGCGGCATGGGTCCGGGCATCGATGGGCTGCTGATAGGCCGGCTTAATCATTTCGAGGAACCAGTTTGAGAACTCGTCCCAGAACAGGGTGTATACCGACATCAGGGCATCGGAAACGCGGTACTTCGAAAAATGATCGCTGATAACAGCCATTTCCTGCTGCAGACGCTCACCAAACCATTCGATGGCCAAACGGGCACTCTCGGGCTGCTCGGCACTTTCACTTACTTCCCAGCCTTTTACCAGGCGGAAGGCGTTCCATATTTTATTGGAGAAGTTGCGGCCCTGCTCGGGGAGACTCTCATCGAAGCGCAAATCGCCCCCGGCCGGTGAGCAAAGCAGCATACCCACACGTACCCCGTCGGCACCGTAGGTGGCTATCAGGTCGAGGGGGTCGGGACTGTTGCCCAGGGATTTGGACATCTTACGGCCCTGCTTGTCGCGCACCATGCCGGTAAAATACACATTTTTAAAGGGGAAGGTGCCTTTAAAGGCGTAACCGGCCATAATCATACGGGCCACCCAAAAGAAAATGATGTCGTGCCCGGTCACCAGGTCGCTGGTGGGATAATAATAGTCTATTTCCTTCTTATCGGGATTAAAACCGTCGAAGACGGTGATGGGCCAGAGCCAGGAAGAGGCCCAGGTATCGAGTACGTCTTCGTCCTGACGCAGCGCATCCAGCCCCAGGGCGGCGTTGCCGCTCTGGAGACGGGCTGCCTCCAGGGCTTCGGCCTCGGTTTCGGCCACCACAAAACTGCCGTCGTTCAGGTACCAGACAGGTATGCGGTGTCCCCACCACAACTGCCGCGAAATGCACCAGTCCTTCACATTCTCCATCCAGTGCCGGTACAAGTTTTTAAACTTAGGCGGATGAAATTGTACCTCATCGCTCATCACGGCATCCAGGGCCGGCTTGGCCAAGTCGCCCATACGCAGGAACCACTGGGTGCTGAGCTTGGGCTCAATTACGGCATCGGTCCGCTCCGAAAAGCCCACCTTGTTTTTGTAGGGCTCTACTTTCAGCAGGTTGCCGGCTTCGGCCAAAGCTTTTTCTATGTCCTTGCGCACGGCAAAACGGTCCTGCCCCACAAACAGGCCGGCGGCCTCGCTCAGGGTACCGTCGTCGTTCAGAATATCGATGCTCTCCAAATTGTGGCGCATTCCAATTTCGTAGTCGTTGATGTCGTGGGCAGGCGTAATTTTAAGACAGCCGGTACCAAACTCCATATCTACATAACTGTCCTGAATAATGGGAATGGCTCGTCCCAGGAGGGGCACCAGCACGCGCTTTCCGGCCAGATGCCGGAAACGCTCGTCCTCAGGATTCACACAAACAGCGGTATCGCCCAAAATGGTTTCGGGACGGGTAGTGGCTATGGTCACATAAGCGCCGGGCTCCCCTTCCACCTCATAATTGAGGTAGTAAAGCTTGGAATCCACCTCCTTATAAACCACTTCCTCGTCGGATACGGCGGTCAGCGCCTTGGGGTCCCAGTTGACCATGCGCACTCCACGGTAAATCAAACCCTTGTTGTAGAGTTCCACAAAGGCTTTGATAACGCCCTGGCTGCGGACTTCGTCCATAGTGAAACAGGTGCGGTCCCAGTCGCAGGAGGCACCCAGCTTTTTCAACTGCTCCAAAATGATGCCGCCGTGCTTATCGGTCCATGCCCAGGCGTGCTTCAAAAAGTCGTCGCGCGTAAGCGAAGTCTTGGCAATGCCCTCCTCGCGCAGTTTATTCACCACCTTGGCTTCGGTGGCAATGGAAGCGTGGTCGGTGCCCGGTACCCAGCAAGCATTCTTTCCCAGCATGCGCGCACGGCGCACCAAGATGTCCTGAATGGTATTGTTGAGCATGTGCCCCATGTGCAACACGCCGGTAACGTTGGGCGGGGGAATCACCACCGTGTAGGGTTCACGCTCATCGGGCGATGATTGAAACAAACCCTGTTCCATCCAGTAAGAATACCACTTCCCCTCGGTTTGTGAGGGATCGTACTTGCTTGCTATCTCCATGACAAATATTTATGCGGTTCAGCTCCGTTTTTTTCGAATATCAAAGTGCAAAAATAGAAAAAATAAGGAAGTTATGGGCAGGCTTTCGCCCGCAATCGGTCGAAAGAAAAAATACCCAGAAAAGGATTCTCTGACAAAAATCATGTTTCTTCATTTCACCATCCCATTACTTATCAGTAAATTACCTGCTACAAGGCGGCGGATAAACCAAAGGAGTCCCGCAACGCATTGAAAAATTACTTAGTTTTGTGCTGAATAAACTTGAGAAGGAGCGCTTTTATGCCAAATATATCTGATCGCGGCACCCAAATGCCCTCATCGCCCATACGGCGACTGGTGCCCTTTGCCGAGGAGGCAAAAAATAAAGGGGTGAAGGTCTACCACCTGAACATTGGTCAACCCGACATCAAAACCCCCAAAGTGGCCATCGAAGCCATGCACCGGCTCGACTTGAATGTGGTGGAATACAGCCACTCTGCAGGCATCGAATCCTACCGTAAAAAGCTGGTAAAATACTACCACAACATCGGCATCCACATCGACATCTCGCAGCTGATGGTGACCACCGGCGGCTCCGAAGCCATCAGTCTGGCCTTTCTGAGCTGCCTGGATATGGGCGACGAGGTGATTGTGCCCGAGCCTTTCTACGCCAATTACTACGGCTTTGCCTCGTCCACCGGCGTAAGGGTTATTCCGCTGACCTCCGATCTCGACAGCGATTTTGCCCTGCCGGCCTTTTCCGAAATTGAAAAGCTGATTACCCCCCGCACCAAGGCCATCTTCATTTGCAACCCCAACAACCCTACCGGCTATTTGTACACCCGTGAGGAGTTGGAGCAGTTGAAAGAACTGGTTATTAAGCACAACCTTTACCTGCTGAGCGACGAGGTGTACCGGGAGTTTTGCTACGATCAGGCCGAGCATGTTTCGGTAATGGAACTCGAGGGACTGGAAGAGCACGCGGTAATGATCGATTCGGTATCGAAGCGTTACAGCGAATGCGGTCTGCGCATCGGCATGCTGGTCACCCGCAACCACCGCATCATCGAAACCGCCCTAAAATTTGCCCAGGCACGCCTGAGTCCCCCCTCTTTGGGACAAATAGCTGCCGAAGCTTCACTGGAAACCCCCAACAGCTATTTTAGGGAGGTGAATGCCGAATACAATGCACGCAGGAACTTTTTGGTGGAGCGACTGAACCGCATTCCCGGTGTACGCACCCCAATGCCCAAAGGCGCCTTTTACACCGTGGCCAAACTGCCGGTGAACGACACCGACAAGTTCTGCCAATGGATTTTGAGCGATTTCGACCACGAAGGAGAGACGGTGATGATGGCTCCGGCCAGCGGCTTCTACATTACCCCGGGCAAAGGCAAGCAGGAAGTACGCATCGCCTACGTGCTCAACATCCCAGACCTGGCACGGGCCATCGACATCCTCGAAAAAGCTTTGGAAGTCTACCCCGACCGCCGTTAAAGTCCAGTCCTATGCGCCTTTTGCTCCTATTGCTTTTGCTGCTGTGCGCTCCTCTTTCTCTGCTTCCGGCGCAAAGCCCGGAGGCTCCGCGACTTTTACTTTACCTGGTGGTGGATGAACTCAGCGACGAGCAGTTGCTGCTCATGCAGCCCCATCTGGGAGAAAAGGGTTTCAAACGCCTGGCCCGGGAGGGACTGCGTTTCATGTCGGCCTACTCTGCCGACCATTCCGCCTATCCGGGAACACGACTGACCAGTCTGTACACGGGCTGTCCCCCCGCCGTACACGGCATCGTGGGGGAGCGATGGTACGATCA
>DUOK01000076.1 GCA_012838865.1 Bacteroidales bacterium
CCATCACCATTGATGTAAAAGTACAGAAGTAAACAAGCTTCCTGACTAAAGAAAAAAGAGTCGTTCCATGCGGATCGGCTCTTTTTTTTCAACTAACTTGACATTAACAAAATCATACAAAAACGTATAACCCTCCTCCCGTATAAAACAAAATAATAAATAGATAAAGCACATTCAACTCGGCTACATACTGCAAAAAACAAAATATTATTGCAAAAACGCGACAACAAGCCCGCAAAAAAGGGGTTTAAAACACAAAATAACAGTCACGCATCTATAAAAACAGATAGGTTGGTGTTCACCCAATCAAAAATTTATTTCATCAGGAAATAACATCTGTTTATCAATAGAAGTTATTTTAATGACCAGTAACAGCAGTTTTAAAACCTACTTTTGTCGCGGCGCAGAAAAACGCCTTTAACCTTAACAGGTACTAAATACACAACAGCATTTTATTTTTTGTCATTTAATATTTAACCCAAGATTTTTTGCAATGAAAAAACTCAGACTTTTTGCAGGATCATTATTGTTGGCCGGCGCCTTGTTCGGCTGTATCGAAAACGAAGAAGCCGAAGGCGTCAAAGCCTTGCGTGAGGCGCAGGCAGCTTTAATCAACGCCAAGGCAGTCAACGAAACCACTCTGGCCAACGCCGAAGCAGCCTACCAGGCAGCCTTGGCCAAGATTGAAGAAGCACGGGCCAAGAACATGGAGCTTCAAAACGAATTAACTGAAGGTAAAAACGAAGTTGACCTGGAGTTATACAGAGTCACAAAGGGAGGGGAGATTGAAGCAGCAAAGATCGAAGCGGAAGAACTCCTGAACAATGCAAAAACAGCACTGGAAGCTTCTATCAGAGCTTTGAAGGCAGAAATTGCTGTATCTAATGCATCCACTCCGGAACTGGATGAATACCTCGCTAAGTACACAGATGCTGTAGGCAAAGTAACCAGCCTTCAAGCTGAAATCATCGACAAAAACATCGAAATAGCTGTAGCTGAATATTACAACAGCGACGATGACCTCATGAATCTGAAAAAAACGACACAAGATCGTTTAACCAGAGAACTTGCCCTGATAAAGGAATGGAAGGAGCGGTATGAAGCGGTAGTTGGAGAACGTATTGGTCGGGAGCAGGCACTGCTTGAGGTTAATGAGCTCCTGCATAATCTCGAATACAATCTCTATGTTAAGGAGACCCAACTGGAAGAACAGGGGTACCTGAATCAAAAAGCATACAGTGAATACGATAGGGCCTACACCCAATATTCAACTGCCTCTAACGCCCTGTCCCTGATCGAAAACTTCACCAATGGAGTTGGTAGCTATAGCATTCCAAATTCGTTCCTCGAAACGGTAATCGACGAACCCATTCCTTACAGTGGCAGCCAGCTCTTTAGATCAACAACTGCTTACGAAGCTTTGATTTTACCTATCGAAGAAGACCTTTCCGGCTACTCCAGCGTTTTGAAAAAAGTAGAAGCGCTTAAAAGAATCTATGCCAACAAATTGGCCCAATTGGAAGCAGCCATTCCTCCGGCTGAGGCACTAATCACGACCAGAGAGCACGAACTGAATCTTGCGATTCTCAAGAATGAAGCAGACCCGACTACTGCCAACCAATCGGCTGAAGATGCTGCTCAAACAGCTTACGACAATGCCATTGATGCCTATAACGCTGCCGTAGATGCCTATGCAGTCTTTAAAAGCACCATCGACACCAGCAATCTGAATGGAGTGGACCAATACAATGGAACAGCTCTTGGTTGGATAAATGGCACCAACAACGTACAGGGAATTGATGATGTAATCGCGTGGTACATGAATGAAATTGCTGATCTTGAAGCTGATTTGGAAGGACACGAAGAGGAGCTCGCCATTGTGGAAGCCTACATCACTTACCTCAACGAAATTGATATCGCTCGCATTCCCGATTACAAAGAAGCCTACTTTACTGCACGTGCGGCCTATTGGGAGAGCCAGGAAAGAATGGATGAGCTCCTAAGCGAACGGAGCTATATTGCACTTGAAATCTCCTATGCAGAGGATTTTGCTGCAGCCACCGAGCAAGAATACTCCGAGGTTGAAGACCGCCTCGACGATATTAGCGACGGCATCTATGAAACAGAAGCTGAGCTTGCAATGATTGAAAAAGACTTTGCCAGCTGGGAGGCTTACAAAGAAAAATTGGCCCGTGAGCTGAGTGTTTTGGAGGATGAGCTCACCGTATATCAGAAAAAAGCAGACAAGTTTTATGCTTTGGTAAATAGCGAATTGGACAACACCGGAGGGAACGCCACTGTGACTGAGGAATAGGCAAATAATTGGACAACAAACAGAGGCAGGCTGCCCTGCCTCTGTTTTTTAATCATTAACCTAATTAGAAGCCTTACAAGTTATGAAACAACTCATTATTTCGTGCCTGATTGTGACCTTGCTTTTTGCGTCTGCAACCTTAAAGGCACAAACCGGTCCCGAGGCCGGAGACATTTCTGTCGCCCTAAAATTTGGCAAGGCAATCTCTTTCAGCGACATCAAATATTTTGAAGTAAACAGTGGAGCCGGCCAAAGCAGTGGCGTGCTTCCTGCCTTACAAAGCCCTGAAATGGGATTTCGAAGCGAATTCAACGACTTCACCAATATGATCGGTGTGGAAGGAAAGTACTTTGTGACCAATAACATTGCTGCACGGCTGAGTGCCGGTGGGGCCATGCAAAGCCAAGCGGCAGGCGATTTTGTGGAAGGAGTTAACGATCCCGAAAACCTTAATTATCCGGGAACCGTGGTGCATGCCTATCCAATGCAAGAAGGTTACAACAAGAAGCAATTCTATTTGGATCTGGGCGCCGACTACTATTTCAGTGTAGCTTCTCCAAGAGTTCACCCATATGGAGGTGTTCAGTTCAACAGCGCCTACGCCAACCTCGAAATTTATGATGGTTATAGAGGATTGGATGGCAACGGAGAAGTAAGACCGACCCGCGACACTCGAAAAGGCGAAGCCTTTGCCTGGGGTGGAAGCCTTATTGCCGGTGTTGATTATTATTTGGCAGAGGGGTTCTTCCTTGGAATAGAAATCAAGGCACTCAACTACATGTATGCGGGCAAAAAAGTTTATCCGCAAACGGGGGTAGCACCTCAGACAGTCAATAACCATAACACCTTATTCCTGTCACAACCTGTTTTAAAAATTGGATTTTCTTTCTAGCCATCCAATTTTCAATTAAATTCTTTACCCAAAAAGGAGTGCTGCGGCACTCCTTTTTTGTCTTAATTAAAGAGGCCCTTGCAAAAACAATATTGGTTCTGTAGTTTTAAATGGAGTCGGGCACTAAAAGAGAAGGACATCCCGCTCTTACTCATCCCCTCACTTACCCGACCCTCCGGACTGGGCCAACAGTCCACCCTCCTTCCCCAACTGTTTAACCTCCTGTTGCAGCATCATTTTCAACATCACCGTAAGGCCATTGGCTATATCGGTCTTTCTGCCAGTCCCCCCGAACTGGCCAAAGGTTTTCAGGAGGGCTACCTCCAACGCTTCGGCATGAACCGTAATTTGCTGCAAGGCCTTTCAAGCAACAAGGAACTTCCGGAAACCTTGCACCGTCTGGGCGACAACCAAGCAAAAGCGGTCATTTTTGAGCACCCCGGACTACTGGTCGAAGCGCTGAGTTATCTGAAAACCCATCCCTATGAGCGCCTCAGCAGCATGGCCTTTTCCACCCTGGGCTGGTCGCCCCGCTTCGAATGGGCCAACCCACAGGTCAGTGCTGCAGACCTGGATTACAGGCAACTGGCGCAAAGCACAGCAGACTGGGTCAAAGAGAAGCCCGGACAAAAACCTCAGCTTGAGTTCTTAAAAACAAACTGCCGCCTGTATCCCTGATACAAGCGGCAGTATAAAATCCATTAACTGAGCATCACCACTCCGCATCCGGAGCACGTTCCACCAATATTTCGGTGCTCAGACCGTCTTCCAATTCAATGTCTCTCAAAGGAAAGTCTCCCATGACCAACACGCCACTGTAGCGCCCTTTTACAAGAACCGGCTTGGTCTTGGACTTGTCTTTCAACTTCAATCCTTTGGCGTACAATTCAAAGACATCATCCACCACCATGGCACGCTCCTCGGAGCTCACTGTAACATTCTTCATGTGCAGGTTTTTGACCCGCTCCA
>DUOK01000077.1 GCA_012838865.1 Bacteroidales bacterium
GAAGAGGGCCTGAACATAGAAATGGGCACCGCACACCAAGCCGTTCTGGGGAACACCTCAATCACCTCAGAACTGACCTTTTACCGTAACGACATCAACAACTGGATCATCTGGATTCCAAGCTTCAAAGGTTACTGGGAGCCTATGAATATAAAAAATGTACTATCGAAAGGCTTGGAAGCCAATCTGAAATACCGCGGAATCTCAGGCCATTGGGACTACTCCATTTTTGCCTCTTACACCTACACCCAGGCAAGAAACTACGGCGACCCCTTGGTCTGGGGTGATGAATCGTACGGAAAACAGTTGGTTTACGTTCCCCTCCATTCGGGGAACCTTATGGCGAAACTTTCCTTCAAGAAATTTACCATAGGTTGGCAGCACAACGCATACAGTGAGCGCTACACCACCTCCAGCAACGATGTATCCCGACGCGATTGGCTCTACCCCTATTTCATGAACGACCTGTCGCTGGCCCATCATCACATGACCGGAAAGGTGGAAATACACACCCAGTTAAAAGCATACAATGTATTTGACGAGAGCTACCACTCCATCCTATACCGCCCAATGCCGGGGAGGCATTACCATTTAATGCTGACTTTTAAATTCAAAAAATGAAAACTGCACTATTCCAATGGCTGCTGGCTGCAGCAATCCTGACCTCATCCTGCATGAAGGACGAACAACTCTGGTCCTTTGAGAAAGAAGAAAAGCCCCATCCTTTCAAAGGACTTTTCATAACCAACGAAGGCAATTTTATGTACGGGAATGCTTCTCTGTCGTATTACGACAGGGAAACTAACACAGTTAGGAACGATGTGTTTTTCAACACCAATGGCCTGGCTCTGGGCGATGTGGCCCAGTCCATGACCATCCGGGATTCTCTGGGTTTCATTGTCATCAACAACAGCGGAAAAATATACGTCATCAACACCAATACGTTTAACTATGTAGGAAAAATTACAGGCCTCACCTCCCCACGTTACATCCATTTTGTTAACGACCAGAAGGCCTACGTAACCGATCTCTACGCAAAATCAATAGCCATAATAAACCCCCAAACCTTTGAGATTACCGGGAGGATTGATGTAAACAACCACGAAACCATGTTTTATCAACATCCGACCGAGCAAATGGTGCAATACAAAGAGTTTGTATTTACCAACTGTTGGAGTTACGACAATAAGATTTTGGTCATCAATAGTCATACCGATCAACTGATCGACTCGATTGAAGTACTTAAACAACCCACCTCATTGGTTTTAGACAAACACAATAAAATATGGACCCTGACCGATGGGGGCTTTTATGGCAGTCCCTACGGGCATGAAGCCCCGGGATTGATACGGATTGACGCGGAAACCCGAAAAGTAGAGCACATATTTGAATTTGAATTGGGAGACTGGCCCTCTGAACTGGCCATTAATGGAAGCAGAGACACCCTGTACTTTATCAACAGGCACATTTACCGTCATCCGGTTAATTCAGAAGCTGCACCAGAGATATTCTACAACAGTCCCTACGAAGGCACCTATTCAGGAGGCTTCTACGGCTTAACCGTGGACCCGTTAACCTCAGAGATCTACATTGCCGATGCAATTGATTATGTTCAAAGAGGAATCGTTTACCGCCTCCTGCCGGATGCAACACCTGTGGACACATTTAAAGTAGGCATAATCCCTGGGGCCTTTTGCTTCAAACCCTAATCACTTTCTCCACCCAACAACTTAACCACAACTTAACCCTTCCCTAAAGGGGGGTTAACCTGCTTATGGTACTTTTGGTTACCAAAACATAAGCAATGACAAAAGCGACTACGGCCGACCTGATTCGCAAAGCCCAAGGAAAGGGGATGAAAGTGATTCCATGGACCGTAAACGATCTGCCGGCAATGCAGCGACTGCTGGAGGCGGGTGCCGACGGCATCATTTCCGACTACCCCAATCTTTTTCAGCAGCTTAATGCCTCAGGCATTCAGCAACAACTATAGGTTGAAAACTGATAGTACTTAACGAATTTACCAGTTCGTTAAATCTGTCAAGCTCATCACCAGCAAGACTTTCCTGACTCATCACCAACTCCTTAAAAAGCCCAACCTTTTCAGCCAAAGTAAAACCTGAAAATTCATCATCATCGTCATCATCATCCAAGGCATGCATAACCCTCCCATCCTTTCTAAACAACAAAAAGTTGCCAAAGCCGGCTTTCTCTTCAAGCTGATGTATCGCTCTGGCCAAGGCCTTTTTATCATGCCAAAGATCCGGCAACAGGGTCGGAAGACCATCCATTCCACATACGATCTCCATTAACGGAACAGCATCGGTATCCTCATCCAGAAAGTATTGTGTCGTTGAGGTGAAATCCCTGCACGGCTTAAAACCAAACTCATCAGCAAACTCTAATCCGGCAAAAACGATGTTGTGTGCCAATTCATAACCGACCTTGCCCGGGTTCTAATGTAATTAGCAGGACTAAGCAAGGGGGCGGTCTTCAATGATTTTTTCCTGGCCATAAGTGTAGTGGCTAACTGGTACTTTAAACACATTTTAACCAACGAAAAGGGCGCCAAATACCGAATATTTTTGCGCGACTTTGAGAACGAAACCGGCTACAGCGACAGTTCCGATGCACGCAAAAACAAGCTGGGCACCACCAAGCACCTCATGTATGCCTTTCGCAAGCTCAAAGAAACGCCCGGGTTGATGAAGCGCATGAGCACGACCTATCCCTTTATCGAAATATATTGTGACCCGCTTAATGGCATGCGAATGGTTTGCGACTCCACCTACCTGATTGATGAGGAAACCATGCCAGACACTCATTTTAACAACGAGGAAGTACTGGTGGCGGAACCGGAGTCCACCATCAAGAACAATAAAAGATCGGAAGAAATTGACCTGTCGGAAGAAATCGGAACGACTACGGAGTCCGCACCCCTTGAGTCTCCCGGCACAGAATCACCGCAAACCGCAGAAATTGAGCAAGTCATGAACAGTGGCCTGCAGTTTCTCTCCGGACTTTTTAAAATGAGTACCGGAAAGGACATGGGACTGGAAAACCAGTCCATAGAAGTCAATAAAAACACCGGAGAGGTAACGATGAAATTTAAACTTCCTGGTTATAATTGAAACCAACCAGAACCCTACCTGCGCTTTTCGCAGGGACAAGGCTTTGCTTTGTAGCTGGAGGACTTGTAGGTCGATGAGCAGCCCAGCAAAAGCAAGGCGCAAAAAGTTACCAAAGTCCATTTCACTGTTACAGCATAAGTGTTCTTCATAAAAACAGATTCATTCGACAAGGAGCAAAATTAAGATTCCTTCCCTCAAAAACAAAAAATAAAATAATGCTAAGAACCCCGATAAAATGATTAACTTGATTTTTTTAGTCGACTTATGGACATACAAATCAAGGAAATTGCACAAAGGGTAAAGGAGCTTCGTGAAATTCTGGAAATCTCACCCGAAGAAGCCGCCCGCACCTGCCAACTCAGCAGCAACGAATACCAAAAACTGGAAGAAGGTGAAACCGACATCTCGGTAGGCACCCTGCACACCCTGGCCAAATCCTTTGGCGTGGAAGTCTCCACCCTGCTCTCAGGCGATGAGCCCCGCATGCGCTCCTACACCCTCACCCGAAAAGGACAGGGCGTAGCAATGGAGCGTCGCAAAGCCTACAGCTATCAGGCACTCGCGGCCAATTTCATCAACCGAAAAGCCGAACCTTTTTTGGTAAAAGTCTGCCCCAAGCCCGAGGACCAGCCCATTGATTGCAACAGTCACCCCGGTCAGGAATTCAATCTCATACTCAAGGGCAGCATGAGATTCTACCTAAACAATAAAGAAATGCTCCTGCACGAAGGCGACAGTATTTACTTCGACTCCGGGCTCCCTCACGCCATGCGGGCTGCCGACAATGCGCCCTGCGAATTTTTAGCCATCATCTTTTAAAACCCACTCATGCAGCTTTATAAAAACTACCTGGTTCAAGATCACTTCCACTCCTTGGAAGACTTTCAACAGAACTTTAAAGTAAAAGTACCCGACAATTTCAACTTTGCTTACGATGTGGTGGACGAATATGCCCGCCTGGAACCCCAAAAAACTGCCCTGGTATGGATCAATGATGAAGGGAATCACCATACCTTCAGCTACCTCGACCTGAAAGAAAAATCGGAGGCTACCGCCTCCTATTTTCAATCCCTAGGGATACAAAGGGGCGATAAAGTCATGCTCATCCTCAAACGACGCTATGAGTTTTGGTTTGCCTGCCTGGCCCTCCATCGCCTGGGCGCCACCGCCATCCCGGCCACCCACCTGCTCACCTCCAAAGACATCATCTACCGCTGCAAGGCCGCAAGCATCAAAGCCATTGTGTGCGTCGGCGAAGCCCTGGTTTTGGAGCACATACAGAAAGCACAGCCCCTCTGTCCCTCCCTTGAAATCAAGATTTCCATTGGTCCCGACCTCCCTCCCGATTGGGAAGATTTCCAAGCGGGAATACAGCAAGCACCACCCTTTGTTAAACCCGAACTGCCCTCCGAAAACAGCGACCTGCTCTACCTCTACTTTACCTCCGGAACCACCGGACAACCCAAAATGGTGGCCCACGATTATACCTATCCCCTGAGTCATATCATCACCGCCAGCTTTTGGCACAATGTAAAGGAAGACGGACGCCACCTGACCGTAGCCGACACCGGGTGGGCCAAGGCCGTTTGGGGCAAGCTGTACGGACAGATGCTCGCAGGCTGCAGCGTTTTTGTTTACGAACACCAAAAATTCCATCCGGGCGAATTGCTGAAGGTCTTGTCCGACTATAAAGTCACCTCCTTTTGTGCCCCGCCCACCATTTACCGCTTTCTGATTCGGGAAGACCTGAGCCAGTACGACCTCTCCGCCCTAAAATACTGCACCACTGCAGGGGAGGCCCTAAATCCCAAAGTTTACGACACCTTCTACCAACAAACCGGCATCCGCCTGATGGAAGCTTTTGGTCAGACCGAGACCGCCGTACAGCTGGCCACCTTTCCCTGGATGGCGCCCAAGCCGGGCTCCATGGGCATACCCGTGCCCATTTACGACATCGACCTGCTGAAACCCGACGGCACCTCCTGCGAGGACGGAGAGCAGGGCCAGATTATAATACGGGTAGGCGAAAAGTCGCCCTTGGGCCTCTTCAAAGGCTATTACCGCGACGAAGTCCAAACCCGCCAGGTTTGGCAAAACGGAATATACTACACCGGCGACATAGCCTGGCGCGACGAAGACGGCTATTATTGGTTTGTGGGACGTGCCGACGATGTCATCAAAAGCTCAGGCTACCGAATTGGCCCCTTCGAAGTAGAAAGTGCCCTCATGACCCACCCCGCCGTGGTGGAATGTGCCGTAACCGGTGCCCCCGATGAAATCAGAGGCCAGGTCGTAAAAGCCACCATCGTTCTGGCTCCCGGCCGTTCGGCCTCCGAGGAACTAAAAAAAGAAATCCAGAATCATGTAAAACAAATTACTGCCCCCTACAAATACCCGCGCATCATAGAGTTTGTAGCAGAACTTCCCAAAACCATCAGCGGGAAAATCAGGCGCGTTGAAATCAGGGGGGAAGAAAGAAAAAACTAAAACACAAAACTCCGGTTCACAAGCCAATCACAAGGCATTCAAACGAAGATACAACTCCGCACAACCCCGGGCATCGGAGAGTGCCTCGTGGTGTTTGAGGGCAATACCTTCCAAGGCACAACACTCGTTGAGCTTGCCGGAAGGGTAACGCTTACTGGCGCGACAAGCACGCATGGTACACTCCCATTTATCGGCAATATTCAGGTCTGAATAGTCCATCATATTATCGCGCATGGACTGTTGCAATACACGCCGGTCAAACGACTCGTTGTGCGCAACCACCACTTGCCCCCATAAGCGTCTTTTAATTTCGGGATAAACCTGATAAAAGGTAGGTGCATGCTCAGTGTCTTCAGGCCTAATGCCATGCACCTTAACAGTAAACCAACTGTAGGCATTGTCGGGGGGCTGCACCAAGGTATAGTACTCGTCCACAATCTGCCCGGCCTCTACAGCAACAATACCCACCGCACAAATATGGTGGGCCATTGCCGTTTCAAAGTCGATGGCTACAAAATTTTTCATCGAAGCTACGAAAATTTAATTCCAAGATAGTAAAAACTATTCAAGCAAGGGAATACGCTTTAAAACGGATGTACGATCAGGTTGATGGTACCAATCGTTAAGCACCAACTCCACCTCCGTTACGCTTGAGCGTCCCCAATCGTTATTCCGGTACTTATCTAAAAGCTGCAGCAAACCATCTCTATTCTCCATCTTCTGCTTTAAGCGCAAAACAGTAGCATGCGCTGTCTGCAAAGTATAACGCTTATCCATAGACTCCTCTAAACCAGATTTTGCAATATTTGCGCGCAAACGCTGACGAAGCACCTCCAAAGCATCGTCCTCCATAAAGCCCTGCACCATAATACACGATGGAGAAGCTGTAATTCCACGAAAAGTCAAATTAAAAGGCCCAATACCCACCAAGCTTTCATTTATCGCCTTGACATAGTCAGCAACAACAATATCTGATACAGAAAATCCGGGGTAGCATGAAATGATGGACAACACCGTCACATGGATATTTTCCTCCCCATAAAAATACTGATTGGGCTCCAACTCCCTGGCAGCATTCAGAAAATGCTGAATACGATTCACCACCTGCCGGTCTGGTCGCAATCGCAATGTCAAACCCATACGACTGTCCCCGGCGGCGTCTATCCAGGCATCCGGCTCACAGGCACCTTCTTTGAACCTTCGCACCGCATTGTCATACATGCTGTTATAATGCTCCTGCAGATCCATTTATACGCATTTGGGGAAACAAAAAACAGGCCTTGCAAAGCCTGTAAAAACAGAAGAGAGGGCCTTCATTGCTGAAAGCGCCTCTCCTCCTTAACCCTAACCCTAAAACAAAGATAATACAAGATTCATGGGAATGCAACAGTTTTTTGAAAAAAATTAAAACATAAATCAATCCCCAAAACCTACTCGCAGCAACTGAATAAAATAGCCCCCGGCATCGCCGGTCATTTCTGTGAAACGGCACTATAAAGGGACAAAAATTAGAAAGAGCTTAACACTAAAAGTGTTAAGCTCTTTCTAACTGTCGGGATGAGAAGATTCGAACTTCCGACCCCCCGCCCCCCAGACGGGTACTCTAACCGGACTGAGCTACATCCCGAGCTCTATTGTCTTTCTGATTAAGACGGGGCAAAGATAAAAACTTTTAGCTATCCAGCCAACGCCTTTCCCGATAAAAAAATCAAAAAAATTAAGGGCTGTCAACCATTTCGGGGCTAATACTGTTTAAATCAACAACAAGTCACCACGCCATCTGCACCAAAATTCTACACCTGACCCAACCCGCCTCAACACTTCAAGTGCCCAAAGGCACATTTGGGCTGCAATATTCAACCAAAATGCCCCTTACAGCGTCACAACTGTATAAAAAGCACTATTTTTGTAAAGTGTGCGCAACCGCAAGGTGCAACAACACATCACTTAATAATAAGAAACTCGACAAAACAGCATGTTGCATAAAACACCTCCCGCCGAAGAAGCCCTACTGCTGAATGGCCTCAAGAGAGGAGAAGAACGTTTTTACCGTATGCTGTTCGACCGTTACTATCAGCCGCTGGTCGTGTATGCCAACCGCATGTTGCTCGATATCGACCTGGCCCGTTCCGTGGTGCAGGACGTATTTGTGCTGATTTTCGACAAAAGAGAAGATCTCGACATCCACACCAGCTTCAACGCCCACCTTTATCAAAGCGTAAAAAATCGTTGCCTCAACGAAATTAAGCGCGAGAAGATGAAAGACGGACACCACGAAATCATCCTGAAAAGCAGCGATGGCTATACTGAGGCTGCAGACGAACTGGAACTCAACGACCTCCAACAGATCATCGACCAGACCGTGGCCGGTCTGCCCGAACAATGCCGGCGCATCTTTGTAATGAGCAGGCATGAGGGACTCAGCAACCAGGACATTGCCGATCAGCTGCAACTTTCAAAACGCACCGTTGAAACACAAATAAGTAAGGCACTCAGGCGACTGCGTGAGGAATTGGCGCAACACCAGATTCTGCCTGCTTTACTGGCCTCTCTATTGGTCCTTTTCCAATAATTTTATACGGGCACGATACGTGCAGCACCATTTTCGATTGTCCTATTTAGGACGAACGGTTATTTTAACCATCTAAAGCAAGTATTATGGAATTCCTGTTACAACTGATTTCAGAAATGTTTGGCACGCTTCCCGAAGAGCAACAGCCCAGTCCCGTTGAAACACTGGCAGTCGACCAGCAAAAAGCCGCTCAGGAAAGCCTCACCGCCAATGCCGAGACTATGGCCGAGGAAGCACCCAACATCTTCTCGGTTGTTCAGTTTCGTTAGTAGTATCCTAATATTGCAGAATGAAACCTGTAGATCATAACAACGACGATTTACTCCTGCGTTACCTCAGCGGCAGCTGTAGTGCCGGGGAACGCGAAGAGGTAGAATTGAAGTTAAAGACCGACGGCGCTTTCAAACAAAGCTACCAGGAGTACCGCTTCATTTGGGAACAGTCGGCCCTTTCGGCTTCGACCAAAGAGGCCGATTGGCAAACCCTGCGTCAACGAATGGGCTTTGTAAAAACCACCTACCAAAGTCCGATGCGCTTCTTAATGCGTATTGCAGCAGTAGCCCTGGTGTTTTTGACAGTTTCATCGGGCTTGTACCTGTATTGGAACGTTCCCGGCTATGGCCGCTGGGTGGTATTTGAAACCGGCGCCAGCGCAGACTCCCTGGTACTGCCCGATGCCAGCATCGTATTTCTGAACCGGAACTCCTCCTTAAAATTCAAATCCGCCTTTGGCCAAAACGAGCGCTACGTCGCCCTCGACGGAGAAGGCTATTTTGAAGTACGTCCCGACTTAAACAAGCCCTTTAGTGTAGATGCCGGTCCCGTCACCGTCAAAGTCGTCGGAACCGCCTTCCACCTGAACAACAACAGCGATGTGGTAGAATTGAACGTTACCGAAGGCAGCGTAAGTCTTTCGAACAAACGCGAATCAACCATCGTCAACCAGGGCGAGTGGGCACTTGCCGGTGCCCGGGTTCTTGGAAAAGGACAGGTCACCAGCCAAAACTTTTTGTCCTGGAAAACAGGGGAACTCGACTTCGACAAAGCTTCACTCAGTGAAATTGCCGCTGCACTTACCCGCCACTTCCCGGAAATCAAGTCCTTCCGCATAGAAGAAGGCAGCGAAGTATTGGTCACCACCCACTTCAAAAACGAAAGCCTGGAGATGATTACCAACGAGCTGCAGGTACACTTTCAAAAAAACTTTGCACTGAACAATGGTGTTTTAATTATCTCTAACTAATTTAGGGGGGTTGATTGTTAAACGCCCCCCGATTGAAAACAGAGATAAAAAATATCATCAACATACTACTTGGGGTTGTTCTGTTATTCGGAGCAACCTCTTTTTCATTGCTGGCTCAGGAGGACCCCACGCCTACAGTCACCCTCCAATCCACCCGGGGCAGCACCCGACAGCTCATCGAAGAACTGGAAAAGGCATCGGGGTGGACCATCAGCTACAGCAACCGCATGTGCCTGAAGGAAGTACACCGGCAGCAAAAAAGCACCCAAAGCCTGCTGCAGCATCTCAATGAGCTGTTTGCCGACTGTCCCTTCGCCCATACGGTGCGCGACCAGCGCATCGTTTTACGCCCGCTGAATCCCGATGAATACAGCTACCGGGTGAGCGGCTTTGTCGTTGACCGGCAAAGCGGTGAAACCCTTCCGGCCGCCAACATTTACGACCCACAGACCGGAAAAGGAACCGTCAGCAACAGCTTCGGCTACTTTTCACTCCAACTGCCTGTGGGCGTACATCGACTCAGGGCTTCCTACGTCGGCTACAGCGGACAGACAGCCGAACTGAATTTAAGGGCCGACACGGTGATGAATTTTCGCCTGCAGGGCACCCTCCTCCTTAGCGAAATTCAAGTAGAAGCCCCTCGTCCACGCGACCTGCGCTATACCACCCCCATGGGTTCCACCCTCATACCGGTGCAGGAAATTCGTCAGACCCCAGCCCTGCTGGGGGAAACCGATTTGGTAAAAAACATTCAAATGCTGCCCGGCATTCAGGGTGGAAGTGAAGGTTTCAGCGGCCTCTATGTAAGGGGCGGGGGGCCCGACCAGAACCTCATTTTGCTCGACGATGTTCCTGTGTATAACATCGGACACCTCCTGGGCTTCTTTTCCATTTTCAATGCCGATGCCGTAAAACACGCCGAAGTCTACAAAGGCGCCTTCCCGGCGCGCTATGGGGGACGCCTCTCCTCGGTCATCGACATTCGCATGTTCGAGGGCAACAACGACAAACTGCAAGGCGCCCTCAACCTGGGTTTGTTGTCGTCGGGACTGAGTCTCGACGGCCCCGTAAAAAAAGACGTTTCCGGCTTTGCCCTTTCCTTCCGGCGCACCTACCTCGACCTGATTGCCGAACTGGCACAACGAGGCAACGACGAAAGCACCAATTACTACTTCTTCGACCTCAACGGCAAATACAACCACCGCATCAACGAACGGCACCGCCTCTATCTGAACTTTTACTGGGGACGCGACAAGTACTTTACCAACTACAACTTTCAGCGGCCCGATGATGCCGGCAACAATGGCGTGGGCCAGGGTACGCTCAGCGACCAAAACGACGCAGGATGGGGCAACCTGGTAACGGGACTGCGCTGGAACTACCTCATCAACCCAAAACTCTTTGCCAATGTCACAGGCACCTATTCCGATTACCGCTTCTTTATTGGTGTGCAACGCAACAACCGCATCGAAAACAACTGGGATTCCTTTGAACAACGCTATATGAGCGGCATACGCGATTACGGACTCAAGGTCGACTTCGACTATTATCCGCGGAACAACCACCTGATCAAATTTGGACTCGGGGCAATTCGGCACGACTTCAATCCGGGTATCGATGTGATACAGGAAGACAGCAGTTCAGAAGGTCAGGTAGAAACCACCATCGGAGAAATTAATCTCACAGGATGGGAAAGCCACTTTTACCTGGAGGACGAATGGACTTTCCGGGAAAAACTGCGCATCAATGCCGGATTGCGCACCGTCATTTTTTCGGGCGGCCAGGAAAACTACCACTCCATTGAGCCCCGACTGGGGCTCAATTACCGGCTCAGCACCACCAGTTCGCTGCGTGCCGGATACACACGCATGTCCCAATACATTCACCTGGTCAGTTCCTCCAACGTAGCCCTGCCTACCGACCTATGGCTGCCGGTGACCGACCGCATCCCCCCGCAAAGTTCCGTTCAATACAATTTGGGCCTTAACCACTACCTGAGTAAGGACGGAATGTACAGCTTAAACCTCGACCTTTACTACAAAGAGCTTGACCACCTGTTGCATTACAAAGAAAGCACCGGATTTTTCGATTACAGCACCGATTGGGAAGACAAACTGACCAGTGGCTATGGCGAATCCTATGGTCTCGAACTGCTCCTGCGCAAAACCCAGGGCGCACTCACCGGATGGGCCGGCTATACCCTGGCCAAAACCACCAATACCTACCCCCAACTGAACAAGGGACAAGCCTTTCCTGCAAGGTTCGACCGGCGACACGACTTCAATCTTTCGCTCAGCTACCGCTTTAGTGAACGGACCGACGGGGGACTCATGTGGCAGTACGGCAGCGGCACCCCGGTGACCCTGCCGGTAGAAAAATACTACGCCCCCGACTATCCCCACCTTCAAGCATCCGGTCAGGGCGGCTTCTCCGAAAATGCCACCGCCATCAACGGCCTGCGCATGCCGGCCTTTCACCGTCTCGACATCGGCTTCAATTTTTACAAACAACGAACAAGAACCCAGCGCATCTGGAGTGTGGGACTCATCAACGTTTACGGGCGTCAAAACCCCTTTGTACTGTATTTTGCCGACAACAGCAGCAGCGACGCCGGAGCCGACACACGTCAGCTCAAACAACTCAGTCTCTTCCCCTTCCCCATCCCCTACTTCAAGTACACCCTAAAATTCTGATTAAAATCAGTACGACAAGCATTTAGGATAACCTACTCCTTTTATAGGAATTTGCAATGCCCCATAAATTCAAGTGATTAAAAAGATTTGTCTTAATCGATATAATTTTGAACATTTGCTCATAACAAAACTCACACATTCAATTCATCGTTAACCTATAAATTAAATGATCATGGAAGAAACAAAACAAGTGGGTTATCCCATGCCACGCATTGGCGACCCCGCACCCGAGTTTACCGCAGAAACCACCCAGGGCATCATCAATTTCCCGGGCGACTACAAAGGCAAGTGGGTCATTCTGTTCAGTCACCCCGCCGACTTCACCCCCGTATGTACCTCCGAGTTCATGACCTTTGCCACCATGCAGAACGACTTTAAGGAACTCAACACCGAACTGGTGGGTCTGTCGGTCGACGGCCTCTACAGCCACATCGCCTGGTTGCGCACCATCAAAGAAAAAATCGAATACAAAGGCATGAAAGATGTGGAAGTCACCTTCCCCCTGATCGAAGACATCACCATGGAAGTATCGTCCAAATACGGCATGATACAGCCCGGCGAAAGCAACACCAAAGCCGTACGCGCCGTCTTCATCATCGATCCCGAAGCCAAAATCCGCACCATCATCTACTATCCCCTGTCCATGGGCCGCAACTTCGACGAGCTTAAGCGCGCCGTAATTGCCCTGCAGACCGCCGACGCCTTCAACATTGCCACCCCGGCCGACTGGCGTCCGGGCGACGATGTAATTGTACCCACCGCCGGCAGCTGTGGAACCGCCCAAAACCGCATGGAAGGAAAAGAAGGTGAAATGAAGTGCTACGACTGGTTCTTCTGCACCAAACCTTTGGCTAAAGAAGAAGTCTTCAAAAAGATACAGAAGAAATAGCAAAAGAATAATCTCCTGCAGCAGGCCATTTCAAAACAGAAAGACCGGCAAGAGCGCAACTTTTGACTATCAGATTAAAACCCTCCGACCCCGGAGGGTTTTTTTATACCTTTATCCTGCTAAAACCTAAAGAAAATGAAAATCACCCTGCTCATCGACAACGAAGCCCACCCCCAACAAGCCCGGCTTCACCACGAACACGGCCTCAGCATGTACTTCCAGGCCGACGGCCTCCACTGGCTGCTCGACACCGGCAACAGTCCCCTCTTCATCGAAAACGCCCAAAAACTGGGCATTAAGCTGGAGGACATCGATTACGTTTTCCTATCCCACGGACATAAAGACCATACCGGGGGAATCGAAGCCTTTTTGCAGATAAACAGCAAGGCCACCGTACTGATATCCGAGCAGGTACGCCACAAAAAATACTACAGCTACCGGCACGAAAGTCCCCGCGACATCACCCTCCAGCACCAGGTACTCGAACAATACGCCCCGAGAGTACGCTACATCAAGCAAAGCCAATGGCTCAGCGACAAGCTGGCCCTGGTCACCCACCTGCCCCAAAACCACCCCCAACCCCGGGCCAACAGCACCCTCTACGCCCAGTATGGAGACGGCAAACGCCTGCCAGACACCTTCGATCACGAAATGGCACTGGCCGTAAAAGAAGGTGACGGACTCATCGTATTCTCCGGCTGCGCCCACAACGGACTCCTCAACACCATTGAAGCCTGCAGCGCCTATTGCAAGACCAACAAAATCAAAGCCTGCATAGGCGGAGCCCACCTCCCCAACAAAACCGAGAGCAGCGCCTGGGAGCTGAACGAAGAAATCCGCGACCTCGGCCGCGGATTACTAAAAACTTATCCTGAAATGCAACTCATCACCGGACATTGCACCGGCAAGCACGCCCAAGGCCTGTTAAAAGAAGTCATGCAACAACAAGTACAAACCTTTTACAGCGGCTGCACGCTGGAGGTATAAACCTTCAGGCAAATTCATCCGGCGCAAAAAACCTCGTCAGTCGCCGGCTGGTTGGTGGCGGTCCGACTTAAGCCTCCACCTTGTAAATGATCTCCCCACCCCGTTCAATAGCTGCCTGATTCATCGGCAGCAAACGGTGGTGGCGCTCAGGCAAAGACTTTTTGAGGCCCAGCATCACATTATCCAGACTCACCAAAGGCTTGATCTTTAAATAACCGCCCAACACAATCATGTTGAAAGTCTTCGGACTCTGCATACGGGCTGCCTCCTCAGCCGCATCCACCCGATACACCTGAATGTCCTTGCGCTCAGGGTGACGGGTAATCCCGTTGCCATCGTAAACCAGCACTCCGCCCGGCTTAACAAAAGGCTCAAACTTATCCATCGACTGCTGGTTCAGAATAATCGCCGTATCGTACATTTTCAAAATCGGCGAACTGATGCGACTGTCGCTCAAAATAACGGTAACATTGGCCGTTCCACCGCGCATTTCCGGACCATAAGAAGGCATCCACGACACCTCCATATCCTGCATCACACCCGAGTAAGCCAAAATTTTACCCATCGACAGCACCCCTTGTCCCCCAAAACCAGCTATAATAATCTCTTCATTCATAATAAACAGCGTTTGTCAATTACTACTTGTCCTTAATATCACCCAGCGGGTAAAAGGGAAACATATTCTCCACCATCCACTCATTGGCCTGCACCGGCGTCATCTTCCAACCCGAATTACAAGTCGAGACCACCTCAATAAAGGAAGTCCCCTTGTTCTCCTTCTGATTGTTGAAACCCTTAATCAGTGCCTTCTTGAGCTTGCGCACCGCCCCAGCCGTATGTGCCGCCTGGCGCGTCACGTAACGCGTACCCGGCAAGGTAGCCACAATCTCCGTCATACTTAAGGGATTACCATCCCGCTCCGGATCACGACCAAAAGGACAGGTCGATGCCGCCATGCCCTCCAGGGTAGTCGGTGCCATCTGGCCCCCCGTCATCCCGTAAATCCCGTTGTTGATGAACACCATCAAAATATTCTCACCCCGGTTACAGGCATGAATCGTTTCGGCCGTACCAATGGCTGCCAAATCGCCATCGCCCTGGTAAGTAAACACATACTTCTCAGGCAGCAGGCGCTTAATGGCTGTACCCAAAGCCGGCGCACGACCATGTGCCGCCTCCTGCCAGTCAATATCAATGTAATTGTACAGCAACACCGAACAACCCACGGGCGTCACCCCAATGGTCTCCTGCTGCAAGCCCAACTCCTCAATCACCTCAGCAATCAAACGATTCACCACCCCGTGCGTACAACCGGGACAGTAGTGCATCGGCTTCTCGGTCAGGAGACTGCTTTTCTGATAAACCAGATTTTCCGGCTTAATGATATCCTTAATTGAAACTTCCATAACCTTATCCTCCAATAATTTTGCGTTCCAGTGCTTCCACCACCTCTTCGGGCGAATGAACCACACCACCAACACGACCAAAATGCTCCACCTTAACCTTGCCTTCCACCGTCAGGCGAACATCCTCCACCATCTGCCCCTCACTCAGCTCCACCGAAAGAATGCCCTTCACATGGCCCAGCAAAGCCTGAATCTCACGCGTGGGAAAAGGAAACAAAGTAATCGGGCGTAAGAGGCCCACCTTAATGCCTTTGGCACGAGCCAACTCCATCGCCTTCTGACAAATACGGGCACTGGAACCATAGGCCACCAACAAATACTCGGCATCCTCACAATTGAATTGCTCGCAACGCACCTCCTCCTCCTGCATCTTCCGGTACTTATCCTGCAGTTTGTGGTTGAAGCGCTCAAAAGCATTCGGGTCCAACTCCACCGAAGTAATGATGTTGCGCTCCCGCTCCGCCGGTTTACCCATTGTGGCCCAGGGATGCATTTGTTTGATCTCCTCATTGGTCCAACGCTTCCTGTAAGGCTTCAACTCCACCTTCTCCATCATCTGACCAATCATTCCATCGCTCAAAATCAAGGCCGGATTCCGGTACTTGAAAGCCAAATCAAAAGCCAACTCCACAAAATCGGCCATTTCCTGCACCGAAGCAGGCGCCAGGACAATCAACTTATAATCGCCATGACCGCCCCCCTTAACCGACTGAAAATAGTCGGACTGTGCAGGCTGAATGGTACCCAGGCCTGGTCCGCCCCGCACCACATTCACCACCACACAGGGCAACTCCGCCCCAGCCAGGTAAGTCAGTCCCTCCTGCATCAGGCTGATGCCGGGACTCGAAGAGGAAGTCATCACCTTTTTGCCACAACCGGCCCCTCCATACACCATATTGATCGAAGCAATTTCACTTTCGGCCTGCAAAACCACCATTCCGGTCGTTTCCCAGGGTTTCAACAGCATCAAAGTCTCCATAACCTCCGACTGCGGCGTAATGGGATAGCCAAAATAGCCGTCCACTCCGCAGCGAATAGCTGCCTCGGCAATGGCCTCATTGCCTTTCATCAATCGGATATCTTTTTTATTATCCATAATTTATCTTTATCCGGTCTATGCAGACCGACATTTAACCAAAAAACAACTGTCGGAAACTTAAGCGGGTTCCGCCACCCTCATCCGGTACACAGTAATACAACTATCGGGACACACCATTGCACAATTGGAACAACCCGTGCAAGCCTCCGGATTAACCATATAGGCATAATTGTATCCCTTGGCGTTTACCTCATCGGCCAGACCAATTACCTGGGTGGGACAAGCTTCCACGCAAAGAGAACAACCTTTACAGCTCACCATATCCACCACAATTGCACCTTTCATTTTTGCCATACTAACATTTTTAAATAACGGTCAACGAATTTAATCATAATCTGAGATTAAGTCACACAAAAACAGCATCCTGCCCTTGCATACCCATGCAAACACAAGACAAGACAAAGGCACAGCGACAAATCTTTCAGTCACTTAGCCTTTTATTTATAACCATTCTGTTTTACAGACCATTCAGGTCTCAGGAACCTCAGTTTAGGCGCGCGCCGCAGCAAACAAGCGCAAACGCTCCTCCAGCACCGCCATGCGTTCAGAGCGCGTGTGCGACACACAAATACGCAGCCCTTCGGTACGCGAGCTGCCGGTTGTATCCAAAGTAATGGCACTGATGCCAAAGCGCAACAACTCCGCCAGCAGTTGTTCGCCCGTCAGGCCCTTATGCGCCACCGTAAAATAAAAGCCATCTGCCAAAGAACGCCCCTCATCCTGGTCGTACACCAAGTGAAAGCCATGCTTTAAAAAGAGCTGCTTCATTTGTCGTGCCCGCTCGCCATAAGGCTGCAAAGCACCCGTGAAATCATAAACCCCGTCGTTTACCGCCTTCAACGCCGCAGCAACACCCCTTTGGGCCGAGTGACTCGCACCCGCTGTAGTCGCATACAAAGCCTCCTGCAAAAGTGCGGGACCAAAACGCGTACTCAAAAAGTGCGACGACAAGCCCGTGAATTCCCGGTCGAACAAAGCATCAGAAATCAGCACCGCGCCCAGGCGCTCCCCCGCATAACTAAAAATTTTCGAAGCCGAGAACAGCAACACATAATTGTCGGTGTACCGCGCCACCGACGACACAAAGGGCTGCACTCCGGGCCGACCAAAGTCCTCCCGAAAATCCATCCCAAAATAAGCCAGATCTTCCAGAACCACCACATCGTACTTCGTGGCCAGTTCCCCAATAATCTCCAGCTCCTTGTCGGTCAGACAAATCCAGGCCGGATTATTCGGATTGCTGTATAAAAAAGTACCGATATGGCCCTGCTGCAAAAACTCCTCCAGCTTGGCACGCAGCTTATCCCCCCGGTAATCGTAAATATCAAAGTGGGCGTACTTCATACCCAGCACCCCCAGCTGACGCTTCTGCACCGGAAAACCCGGATCAATAAACAGCGTAGTATCTTTGGCCGGATCGCGCCGGTTGGCCACCATAAAAGCCAATAAGGAAGCATGCATGGCACCCACCGTTGGAATACAGCCGCGGGCCGGCAACTCCAGATTCATAAAAAGACGGGCAAAGCGCGACAATTCCTCCTTAAGCGTGGGCACCCCCTGAATGGGTGGATAAACACTGGCCACCCCCTCATGCAAGGCCGCCACTTGCGCAGTCACACCAACAGGCGCCGCCGGCAAGCCCGGCACCCCCATTTCGGTGCGAATGAAACCCTCGCCACAATAGTCCTGCAAGCCATCGGCCAACTGAACAATCTGACGAATAGAAGCCTGGGCCAGGGTCGAAATCCCCAGCTGCTTACGCAGCTTCAGTACCACCTCTTCTGCAATCGGAAATGCCCCCATATCGTCCGCTTAAAACAATTTTCGCTTATCAATAACCCGCCTGGCCTTACCCTCACTTCGTTCAAGAGTCTTAGGTTCTACCAGCTTCACATTCACCGATAAGCCCGTGGAACTTTCCACCTGGTGCTGAATCTTCTTTCGCAAATTTTGCAGCTCACCAATGGTATCGCTGTAAAAGCGGTCCTCCACCTCCACCTGCAATTCCAGGCTATCCAGGTTATTCACGCGATCTACCACCAACAAATAATGCGGAGTCGTCTCGTCCATCTCCAACAGCACACTCTCAATTTGCGAAGGAAACAGATTTACCCCACGAATAATCAACATATCGTCGCTGCGCCCCGTACACTTGTTCATCCTGACCAAAGTACGTCCACAGGCACATTTCTCAAAATTCAGGCGCGTCAAATCGCGCGTCCGGTAACGAATAATGGGCAAGCCCTCCTTGGTAATGGTCGAAAAAACCAACTCGCCCAACTCCCCCTCGGGCAAAACCTCCAAAGTCTCCGGATCAATAATCTCCGGAATAAAATGGTCTTCATTAATGTGCAAACCACACTGGTGCGGACATTCAAAAGAAACACCGGGACCAATGATCTCACTCAATCCATAAATATCAATGGCCTTAATCTGCAGGCGCTTCTCAATCTCCCGTCGCATATTCTCCGTCCACGGTTCTGCCCCAAAAACGCCAATGCGCAATTTCAAGTCCTCCCGCTTAATACCACTTTCCTCAATAGCCTCAGCCAGGTAAGCAGCATAAGAAGGCGTACAAGCCAGTACCGTACTGCCAAAATCCTCCATCAGCTGCAACTGCCGCCTGGTGTTACCTCCCGAAATAGGAATAACCGAAGCACCAATCTTTTCGCCCCCATAATGCACACCCAAACCACCGGTAAACAAACCATAGCCATAGGCAATCTGAATAAAATCATTTTTGCCGGCACCCGCCGAAGTCAGCGTGCGCGCCATCACCTCCGACCAAATGCCGATATCGGCTCTGGTATAGCCCACCACCGTAGGTTTTCCGGTGGTACCCGAAGAAGCATGTACCCGAATGATTTCACTCATAGGCACCGCAAACAAACCAAAAGGATAATTGTCGCGCAAA
>DUOK01000078.1 GCA_012838865.1 Bacteroidales bacterium
AGCAAAGGAGTGCAACGTCAAAAACATCGCTCCACTCCGGAAGGGAAGTAGTGTAGAACAGCTGCCTTCAGAAAATAGCGTAAATGAACAAGCGTGCGTACCGCAACAAGCATCGCTGTTTGAGCCGCAGGCGAGTTCGATGCTTGTAGGTAGGCACGTGCAGTGAATAGCTATTTTATGACAGCAGCAGGACTACACTACGACCACCCGAGTTTCGATGTTTTTAGTGAAACGACTGCAGTGAACAGGTGTTTTCTGTCAGACGCAAGATTGCACTACGACCACCCTTAAAACTCCAAAATCACCCCCACCGACGGCAAAAACGTCCCCGAATAAGTCTGCAACTCCTTCAAACGATAACGCTCCGGATCCGTCCCCTGCAAAATCGGCGCATCGTTCTCATCCCGCTCCTGCAACAAACGCGGCGCATTGCGACTCTCAAAAGCATACACATTTTGAATATCCAGATAAAAGCCCAGCGAGAAACGCGAAAAGTAGTAACTCTTATCCACCCGCACATCCAACTGATGAAAAGGATCCAATCGCTCCCCGTTGAAGCGGTCGTAATCCAGATACTCCCGGCCCCGAACATCCCAGGCCTCCTTCAACTCCGAACGTTCCCGGTCAATGGGCGTATAAGGCAAAGCCCCAATGTAGCGACATTTAAAACCCACATCCCAGTTGCGGGGGAGCGCCTGCGTCAAAGTCGCCGTAAGCAAATGCCCACTGTCCCACGACGAAGGCAGGGAATTGCCCTCCAAATCGCTGAAACGACTCTGCACCCAGGTATAAGCCAATAGATAATTAAGTCCACCCGGCGTACGTTGCTGCAACAAAAACTCAAAGCCGTAACTGCGACCGCTGCCGATCGAAAGCACCTCCTCATCGCCCAACACCCCGTAATCGGCCCCCTTACTGGCCAGAGAAATGCCATCGACCACCGACACCGGATAATCCGCATAACGCTTGTCGAAACCCTCCAGCGTAGCCCGCAGCGACGAAGAAATCCGCCATTCCAGTCCCCCCACAAAATGATCGGCCCTGATGTAGCGCAAACCATTTTCCCGGTTCTCCAGCACCCCCTCGCCATTGCGGTAGCCCAAAGTCGTGTAGGCAGGCAACTGGTAATAGCGCCCCACCGAAGCATTCAGCAAGAGCGAAGGCAAAAGGGTAAAGGACGCCGAGGCACGGGGACTCAGTTGCTGCAGGGGATTGTTCATGCTGCCGCCGTAGTTGCTGGCATCCAAACGCAGACCGCCCGACAGCGCCAGTCGCTCGTCCCACACGCGACGCGAAGCAGAAGCGTACAGACCCCACTTGAAAATATTCAGCCGCGAATCGTAAGCGATTTGCTCCTGCGCATCGCCACGGTACACATTGGCCAGGGTGGCGTTGGTATAAGTCGCCAGTTCCGCATTGGCCCCGGTACTGAAAGTCCATGCACCCGGATTGGCAAAATACTCAAAACGCAATTTGTTTTCAATCTCATCCGATTTGTAATCGCTGATCAGCTTGTCGGGCGAGCTCTCGTCGTTGTCGCGGTACTTATAAATGGTATTGTAAAGGTGCGAACGGCTGACCGAAAGCACCGAGTAGCTGCTGCTGTAAAAGTGCTTATAGGAAGCCCCCAGGGTGTAGTTCCACTGCTCAAACACCGGCAAATAGCTCAGTATGTAGCGGTTTTCCTCCGTAGGCTCCAATCCCGTATTCAAGGCAAATTCATCGATGGCCCCCACCCCCAGAAAGGTGAGCTCGTTGCGTTGGTTGATTTTGGTACGGGTCACAAACTGAAAATCGTTGTAGGTCGGTAAAAAAGGGAGACCAATAATATCGAACAAAAAGTTGAGGTAGGAACGGCGCACCGAAAACAGGGCCGAAGTCCGCTCGGTCAGCGGCGTATTGGCCGAAAGCGACACCTCTGAGGCACCCAGGGTGGCTTTGAGACTGGTGGCTTCGGGGTTGGGGTCGATTTGCTTCAGTTCAAAGACCGAGCTCAGGGCATTGCCCCGTGCAGCCGGAAAGGCCCCGGAATAAAAGTCCACCTCGCGGATAAAATCGACGTTCAGGAGACTGATGGGTCCGCCCGAAGCCCCCTGGGTGGAAAAGTGATTGAGCACGGGAATCTCGATGCCGTCTAGGAAAAAGCGGTTTTCGGAAGGACCACCACCCCGTACTATCAAATCGTTGCGAAAGGACGTGGTGCTGCCCACGCCCGGAAAGCTTTGCAGGACCTTGGCCAGGTCGCGTGCGCTCCCTGCCCCCTTCTCAATGATGTCGACCCCGATGCGCTGGAGCGATAGAGGACTCTCGATTTTACTGGCAAAGGGACTGGCTACCACGCGCACCTCATCCAATTGCTGATTGGTGGGCGTCAGCACCACCTCAAAATAATTGCGACGTACGGCCGACAACATAATTTCTTCGGTAATGAGGGGCTCGTAACCGAGGGAGGACACCTGCAGGCGGACGAAGCCGGGCGACAGGTTTTCAAAGACAAAGCGACCCTCCTCATTGCTGGTGGTGCCGGTAGTGGTTTGGTACACCACGATGTTGGTAAAGGGCAGCAACTCGTTGGTGTAGGCATCCTTTACCACACCGGAGAGACTGGCTGTTTGGGCACTTACTCCCCAAAAACTGCCCAAGCCAAGCAGGGCAAAGAAAGCATATTTTTGCAGCGACATATTGTTCACTTTTACACCTTGAAATCTTAAACAAAAAACCCTTCGAAAAGTTCTTTAGGTCGCCCAAGATAAAGCAAAGCAGCACTTCCCCACTTACCACCAACAAAAAAACCGCTCCTGAGAGCGGTTTTTCCTTCTTATTCTTCTCTACCAGGGCAAATCAATCACCCAGTTCCTGACGAAAATCGGGGAAGCCGTTCTCGTCCCAGTGCAAAACACGCAAACGGGTATCCCGGTTGGGATCGTTCAGCGATGCACCTTCAATCTCTTTGTAATCGCGGGCATGGTAAACCAATATATCGGTCTTGCCGTCCTCAGCTACCGTAAAGCCGTTGTGACCGGGACCAAAGCGTCCCACTTCCTCGTTGGTGTAGAAAACGGGCTCGGGCGACTTGTTCCAGGAGGCAGGGTCCATCAGATCAGCATTCTCGTCGGCCCACAAAAGCCCCATAGCATAGGTGTGATCGGTGGCCGATGCCGAATAAGTGACAAAGATTTTACCATTTCGTTTTATTACCGCGGCACCTTCATTCACCGCGTAGGTCTGACGCTCCCACTCGTACTCCGGCTCGGTAATTACAATCTCGGGGCCCTCCAAACGCAGTCCGTCCACCAATTTGGCCATAACCAAACCCGAATTGTTGTCGGGACGGGTGTTCTCGGCCCAGATAAGGTAGCGCTCTCCACGGTGCTCAAAAGTAGTGGCGTCCAAGGCAAAGCCATCGCGCTGCGTTTCAATCTGCCCTTCCTCCACCCACTCTCCGGTGGTGGGATCGTCGGCGGTATTGGTCAGCGCCCACATGCGAATGTGCCAAATATCCTCGGCCATACCCGCAGCAAAATAAATGACCCAACGACCATCTACACGATGCAATTCTGGCGCCCAAATGTGGTGACTCATCGGTCCGCTTTCGTGCTTGCGCCAAACCACAACCGCCTCGGCATCGGCAATACCGGCGAGGGTCGACGACTTTCTCATCTCTATCCTGTCGTACTCGGGAGCGGTCGCTATGTAATAATAAGTACCGTCCTCAGCCCGGTGAATCCACGGGTCGGCACGCTGGCGCACCAAGGGGTTGTCGAATTCCAAGACCTGCGGAGCAGGCGCTGCACAAGCGTGCGCCAAAAGCAGCATAAGCACTGCCAGTGATCCGAAAAGCATTTTTTTCATTGTTGTTGTATTTTTGTTATTAACCATTAGCACTTGTATATTACAAAGAAAATAAAAACATCTGTTTTTGAGGGAGGACAAATCTGTAATTGAAGACCACCCAGCGTTACATTTTTTTGTTTTCAATTTCAGAACAAGTAAATTCGCACTGCCAAATAAGAAAAATGCAAATAATCACCGATTTCATAACCACCTCATTCAACCGTTTTGTAGTGTGGCGTGTAAAAAACGTGTCGCACCAAAACTTTTTGCTGGTACTGGCCATGGCCACCGGACTGTTCAGCGGACTGGCGGCAGTTACACTTAAAAATGCCATCCATGCCATTCACGGGCTCCTTACCGAAGGGTTCGATCTTACCGGGTGGAACTACCTCTACCTGCTCTACCCGATGTTTGGCATCCTCATCACCCTGCTCTTTGTCCGCTACATTGTAAAAGACGACATCAGTCACGGCGTCACCAAAATCCTGCACGCCATCTCGCAGAAAGACTCCAACATCAAGTCGCACAACAGTTTCACCTCCATCATCGGCAGCACGCTGACCATCGGCTTTGGCGGATCGGTAGGCGCCGAGGCCCCCATAGTACTCACCGGCGCCTCCATCGGATCTACCCTGGGCCGTTTGTTTAGGATGAATTACAAAACCATTACCCTGCTCATTGGTTGCGGGGCAGCGGGCGCCGTGGCGGGGATTTTTAAGGCCCCCATGGCGGGCTTGATGTTTACCCTGGAGGTGCTGATGCTCGATTTGACTTCCGTGTCCATCATACCGCTGCTGCTGGCAGCGGTAACAGCGGCTTCGGTGGCCTACTTCTTCCTGGGCGAAGGGGCAGAATTCACCTTCCTCCTCGAATCGCCCTTCCTGCTCGAGAATCTGCCCTATTACATCGTACTGGGGGTGCTGGGGGGACTCGTATCCCTGCACATGACGCGGGGTACTTTATGGCTGGAGCAGCTGATGTCAAAAGTCAGGAATCCCTGGATAAAATGGGTGGCGGGAGGCTTGGTACTGAGCATCCTCATTTTTATTTTTCCGCCGCTCTACGGCGAAGGTTACGATACCATTTCGGCCATGCTGGCAGGCAATACCGAGGCCATTGTGGCCAACTCCTTTTTTTACGGACTCAAGGACAACGGCTACGCCATCCTTATTTTTCTGGTGCTGATTGTGGGCTTTAAGGTGGTGGCCTCTACCTTTACCAACGCCAGTGGTGGCGTGGGGGGGATCTTTGCCCCCACCCTTTTTGTAGGCGGGGTAACCGGCTACTTCCTGGTTTTGCTGTTGAACGACTTTGGGGCCAACCTGCCCGTATCGCACTTCACACTGGTGGGTATGGCCGCCACCATGGCGGGCGTAATGCAAGCGCCGCTTACCGCCATCTTTCTCATTGCTGAAATCACCAACGGCTACGCCTTGTTTATACCGCTGATTACGGTATCCACCATCTCCTTTTTAACCCACAAATACTTTGAACCCCATACCATTTATACCAAGCGTCTGGCGCGGCGGGGCGAGCTCATCACCCACCATAAGGACAAGGCGGTACTCACGCTTATGCGTCTGAATAAGGTATTGGAGACGGACTTCCTCAAGGTGCATCCCGACCAAACGCTGGGTGAACTGGTGAAAGTGGTCGCCAAATCGAAACGCAATCTCTTTCCGGTGGTCGATGCCGATGAAAAGTTGTTGGGCGTCGTCATCCTCGACGACATTCGCGAAATCATGTTCAGCAATGAGCGCTATACCACCACCAAGGTGCACCACCTGATGACCATCCCGCCGGCCTTTATCGCCTGCGATGAGACCATGGACCGGGTGATGCAGAAATTTGAGGAGACCGGGGCCTGGAACCTTCCGGTGGTAGAAAAAGGCAAGTACCTGGGCTTTGTATCCAAGTCCAAAATATTTTCGGTGTACCGACGGGTGCTCATCCACTTTTCGGACGAGGAATAAAGCAACAATTTTAAGTATTTATTGTCCGGCTCTCAGTAAAATAAGGTATTTTTGTAAGGGATTAAAGCCAGAAGGGCCGCATCCGCTTACACACAATAAATTTCACAATCCTATCACAGCTGCCTCATGATTAAAAGAGACGAAAAAATCTTTGAGCTGATCCAAAAGGAGCACGAGCGCCAGATGGACGGCATCGAACTGATTGCATCAGAAAACTTTGTGAGTCCCCAGGTTATGGAAGCCATGGGCTCGGTAATGACCAACAAATACGCCGAAGGTCTGCCCGGCGCCCGTTACTACGGCGGCTGTCAGATCGTAGACCAGAGCGAAAGTCTCGCCATTGAGCGCCTGAAGGAAATCTTTGGTGCCGAATGGGCCAATGTGCAGCCTCACAGTGGTGCCCAGGCCAATATGGCGGTGTTCATGACCGTGATGAACCCCGGCGACAAGTTTTTGGGACTCGACCTGGCCCATGGTGGTCACCTCTCCCACGGCTCACCCGTAAACAGCTCCGGCTTACTGTACGAGCCTATTGCCTATGGGGTTAAGGAAGATAGCGGCCTGGTCGATTACGACATGATGGAGGCCCAGGCCATCAAGCACAAGCCCAAACTGATTGTGGGCGGTGCCTCTGCTTATTCGCGGGAGTGGGACTATGAACGCATGCGGGCCATTGCCGACAAGGTAGGCGCCCTTTTGATGATTGATATGGCGCACCCGGCGGGATTGATCGCTGCGGGCTTGCTGAAAAACCCGGTGAAATATGCACACATAGTGACCTCCACCACCCACAAAACCCTCCGCGGTCCGCGTGGCGGCATCATTTTGATGGGTAAGGACTTCGACAATCCTTTTGGCAAAACCACCAAGAAGGGAGAAATCCGCAAGATGTCCTCCCTGCTCGACTCCGCGGTATTCCCCGGCATCCAGGGCGGTCCGCTGGAACACGTGATTGCCGCCAAGGCCGTTTCCTTCTTTGAGGCCCTGCAGCCCGAATACAAGGCTTACCAGACTCAGGTAAAGAAAAATGCCGCTAAAATGGCTGCCCTGCTCATCGAAAAAGGCTACAAGATTATATCGGGTGGTACCGACAACCACAGCATGCTGGTGGATCTGCGGACCAAATTTCCGAAACTGACTGGTAAAAAGGCTGAAAACACCCTGGTGCAGGCCGACATTACCATCAACAAAAACATGGTGCCCTTCGACGACCGTTCGCCCTTCCAAACTTCAGGTATTCGTCTGGGAACAGCGGCGCTGACTACAAGGGGACTGACCGAAGAACATATCGCTCCCATCGTGGAGTTCATCGACGAGGTGCTCTCGAATCCCGACGATGAGAAAGTACTGGCAGACGTACGCCAGCGTGTGAACAAGATGATGAAAGCCTTCCCGCTCTTTGCCTGAGCAGAAGGCTCTGCTTAAACCAACCGTCAAGGCCGTCTGCGCGCAGACGGCCTTTTCACCCCCACCCCTTTACCACTTCCTTTAGCCGCTTGTCATGCAAGACCCACAAACCACTTCGGTTGAATTCACCCACCTGCGCCTTTTGTCCTCCGGCAAATTCGGACGCAGCTGGCTGGTGCGTTCACCCAACCAGGAACTTTTGCTCAAAAAAGAGCTGTTCAAAACCCTGCCCAACGAGGAAGAACTTCAGACCCTAAGGCAGGTGAAACATCCCGCCCTCCTCCTTCCCGGAAAATTCTCCTTTCTGCACCAAAAAACAGTAGTTCTACGGCCCTGGCAGGAAGGCAGCTCGCTTAAGGACCTACTCAAACAACCCCGCCTATGGAGACGCTTGTCGCCCGAATTCTGGCTGAAAGCTTTTATGCATTTGTGCGGGGGACTGGAAAAATTGCACGCCGCAGGCTGGCTGCATGGCGACATCAAACCGGCCAACATTCTGATACGACATAATCCGGAGGCTAAGCCTTCGGACTGGCAAGCCGAGCAAGTCTGTCTCATCGATTTTGAACAAGCCCATCCCTTTCCGGACACCAACTCAAAACGCCGGCCTTTTGCCCTGGCCTACGCCCCACCCGAACAAATCCTTCAATTACCGCAGCTGGCGGCCCCCTCGAGCGACCTCTTTATGTTGGCCCTCTGTCTCTACGAGGCACTAAGCGGAAAGGGCGCCTTCAGCTACCACGACCCGGAAATGCTGCTGCACCTTCAACTGAACCTGCCTCTGCCGCCCCATCCGCGACTGCCGCAAAGCTGCTTGGAGACCCTGCGAAAAGCCACTGCACGGGAGGCCTTTCCACGACCGGCGCGACAACTGGAACAAGCTGCCATCGAAAAACTGGTGAGCAGGGGTATGGCTCTGCGCTACCAATCTGCACCCGAATTCGCCCGGGCCTTGGAAGACTTGTCGACCGGAGCCCAAAAGCAAAAAAAAGGTTGGTTGGCGACTTTGTTTAAGCATTTTTAGAAAGTTTTTAACAACAAGGATGCGCCCTGCTTGTTATCTTCACAGCAAACGCTTATAAACAACTGTGATGCCTACAAAAAAAGCCTTCATCACCGGAGCCAGTTCAGGCATTGGTCTGGCCACCGTTCAATACCTTG